>CAZMTU010000112.1:0-7887 GCA_964569225.1 uncultured Lachnospiraceae bacterium
TTACAAGTGAGCAAACCTTTACCTTATCATCGTCTTTCAAAGCGCGATACAGAGAATAATTCAAAACATTACCAATGCCCAATTCCGAAAGTGAAAGAATGGAAAGCAAATTAGAGAACAGACCGTTTACACCGTTATATTCAGCTCCCAGCAACTGCACAAATATTGTTTTAGTTGAAAAAGCAAAAATCATCAGCAGAAGTTTGCTGACAAAGCCTGTTAAGACATTCCTTACTGCTCTCTTTGTTCTGCTCGATCCCATTGTAATTTATTTTTCCTCCAGCAACTTATTATAAAGGTGAACATATTCCATAAATTTATCATCCTGATTAAATTGCCATCCTCTAGCAATGCAATCCTCCGTCTTAAAGTTATTACAAATTAATTGATTAAGAACATCTACTACGGTATCATCATTCACAATCAATCCGCTTTTCTCATCAAATGCTTCTGCGCTGCCGCCCGCTCCATACGATAAAACCGGAGTTCCGCACGCCAAAGCTTCAATATTTACCGTCGGAAAATTATCTTCTCTTGTTGGATTCAACAAAACATCTGCAGCTGTATAAATCTCAGCTAACTGTGACTGATTTTCCGTTCTCGGAATACAAATGATTTTATTGCTTTTCATATTACTAATTCCGACCACAACAATCTTAAATCTGTCATCCAAAACCTCCGCAAGCCGTTCCAAACGATCATTTCCTTTTCTATATCCCCACGAATATGCAACATCCAAAATAATAAATTTATCCTGCAATCCATAAGCTTCTCTAAAACGACTCGCTTGAGGTTTAAAAGTTTTTAAATCAATGCCGTTATTAATTACTTGGATCGGATGTTTCTTTAAAAAAGACTGTTTTGTCAAATCTGCAAGCCATTGCGAAGGCAGTACAATCACTGCATTGTCAATATTCGTAAACAATTTCTTTTTTCTTTGGAAAAGAGTGCTTGCATGATCTGTCCTGGGTGCTGGATATCCTTTATAGTTACAATTGCTGCACGTCTCAAGCCACTTTTTACAGTTCAAAATATCAAAATACGGACATTGACCTGTAAAAGCCCAGCAATCGTGAAGCGTCCATACCAATGGTATGTGACTCTTCTTTAGATATCGAAACAACATTTCCAAATTGATATAATTCCCATGTATATTATGCAAATGAATGATATCTGGGCGTATTTTTTTTAATTTATTAATAAAAGTATATGTTCCAATCAGATTCAGCTTATCCACTCCGCCAGTTAAAATATTGATTTTTTCACTGATTCTTCGCTCGGGAATACTGCCTATAAAGCTATGGTATTTAATATTTTTTCTTTGGCTTCTTCCGGGAGGCGAAAATGTGTATACAGTAAAATCATTTTGCCGCGCCGTTTCCGCAATGCCAAACATAATTTTGCCGGTACTTCCTGTTGTCAAGCAATTGATTTCAACTACAATCTTTGTCATAACTTTATTATCCTTTCAATAGATTCTAATAGCTTTAATGGATGATCAGAAGCCCTTTAAAATCGCATGCAAATTTACCAAATCATTAAATCTTCATGTTATCGTTTCATAAAGAAACTTACGCTGCCTACTATTCATTCCTTTCGGCAACTGATTCTTCATATTCCACTCCTTTTATGCATTTTCATACCATACTGAAGCCATCCGTTTTTGACTCATTTTCCATCGCTGCAAAAGCTTACGCAAACCATAGAAAATTAATACCCATGTAAAAATATCCGCATTGACATTCTGAGCGCTGATCATTGAAATAATGCCCACAACCAGCACTAATTTGCTCAATATGCGCTTAGGCTTGCCAGCAAATGCAGCCAAATAGCCCAAATTTGCTATAATCCCGTAAAACGTCCCAAAATCCGCAAACCAATTTAGCGGTGAAAAAGTCATTATAAATCCGTTTTCATTCAAATTATATATATATTTCAGTCTCCCCGCATAACCGTTTCCAAAAAAAGGCCTTCTGAGATAAAGGTCCATGGCCACATCCAATGAACGTCTCCTCTCTAAGCCGGTACCGTTATCGCTGAAATCATACGAAACAGTAAGACCTGTCAACTTGTCCATTATTTCCTTCCAAAGTTTATTCACTATTGTATTATTTCCAAAAATCAACACTAAAATGACTGCGCATACAGCGATAATCATAGCTATACGGATCCGCTGGCTTCTTTTGGATTCAAATGAACCTTTATTCAAGAAAAAAGCCAGGAAAATAAGCATTGCGCTGAGAAAACCGTTTGTAGAATAGCATGTAAGCAATGCGAGCCCTAATATTCCCAATCGAATCCAATTCGGACGTTTCTGATAAAACAATTCAATTATAAAACCAAAGTTAATAAAGATCTGAAACTGTCCAGGTTCGGTAAAAATTCCAAAATTCCGGTAATAGGTATATATTTTTTTATCCTGCAATACGAAGCTAAAAAATGCAGTATAAGCATTCTCCCATTTAGTAGACGCGCGCAGAAAAGACGGAAGACTGCTGATAAATGGCGTCCACGCCCATTCCAGCACAAAGAAAATAACAGAAATCAGACTAATCCAAAAGATAACGGTTCGATACCCTTCTGTAAAGGATTCAAAAGGCAGGAAAGCTGTAAACAATAAACCATTCAGAACCGCAAGCATTAAAAAAATGTCCAGACTCAGATTGAAACCATTTAATAAAATAGTAATAGTTTGCAAAAGCAACAGAAAAACCGTGCAAACCACCATCTCATAAGGCAGATTGTATCTATTTTGCTTTAAGCACATGGCTGCCAGTAAAGTTCCCCCAATTATTAAAGCAATCCGCACATATGCCGGGAAATGCATCATAGGAAACATTCCATTGGATAGATATATTAATGCCATTACAAGCAAAACCGAAACAGGCTTTGGGGGAAAGAATTTATCCGAAATATTATTCATAGTAACCTATTCGCTCCATACAATTACTACAATTTATACATCTTGCCCTATCAGGTAATACCCCCGAAAAGGTTCAACCTAAATTTACTTGTTTAATCCCGTAAACATCCTTCTGACAGCATCCCGCAAAGGAATAAATTTTCTTAAGCAAATATAAAACCGATTACCGATTCGCTGCTTTCGTTCATATCGTTCGCCCCAATAGAACCGGTTTCTCCGGTAAGCATCCCTTTTATTCTGTTCAAAAATATGAACTAAAAAATTCTCAAGCGCCTTTTTTTGTAGATCTACATTATTTTGAACTGCTAAAGCCGGTGTTTTCAGCATTTGAAGATAAGCTTCATCATCTTTATCCAACCTAATGATTTCATCAACAATTCGATTGATAACCGAGGCTTCACCGATTTGTGTTAGTCCATAGCGGTGGCAATTAACAAACGCGTCACCGTTAAATTCTTTTTCAATATCCGGATTGCCCCAGTAAATCGGAACCGTATTTGACGAAAATGCATGTACAATTTTTTCGGTAGTATAACCCGACGTGGAAGTATTTTCAAAAGCAATAGCAAATTTATGCTTAAGCTGAAACTCAAGCTTGCTTTCGACCGGACCGCCCACATTATTTTTGAACCGTCCTCCAGAATTTACAGTTTTATACTGCGAAAGCGCAGCAAAAAAGGCTTCTCTGCATTTTGCCGCCTCAGCATTTGAATAAACAAAACTGCAAAATTCAGTTTTCCCAATTAACGTCTTTTCTGCGTTCTCGTGCTTACAAAGCGCCCGTTTCAAATCACTTGCATAGTCATCGTTTTTATACGCTATAAATCCGTCTACTAAATAGAGCGGATAACGAATATAACGATCTCCAAAGTTCAGATAATGAAAACCAATTGCATAATCACATATATTAAAATCGGGTACTAAATTTTCCGCCGTATAGAAAATCCGAATACAACTATAATTCAGGTAATCAGTTGAATTCACTGAATAGATAAGGTATTCCGGTTCATCAGATAGTTCAACATCAAAGTGCACTCTCAATATGTTAATTATAAAGTTATTCTGTGGATCAAAGTTTCCCCCCATACCGGAAAACTTTACTTTGATCTTCTTCAAAACGATGCTCCCTTTTCTTACATTTATTAACTAATTTCAATACTTCTTCGAGCAATCTCTTTATACGAAAACTGGCTCCTGCCCGGACCGTTGGCAGCTTCTAACATCTGTCGGTATTCTTCCGGATGGTCGGTCAGGCGGCAGATGGCGTTTCGGATTTCATCTGCAGAATCCTGTTCCAAAAAATTCACATTTCCACCCACATCCACATGGGTAGTTCCCTCCCAACGCTTACACAGCATCGGAATACCCATACCGGCAACCTGCTCCCAAAAAACCGAATGCCTGCCCGGAAAAACCACCAGATCAGCTGCACAAAAAAGCTGATAGGACAGCGCCGACTGCACCCACCCGATATATTGCACTTTACTGTCGTCAGAGAGCGCCTCCACCTTTTCTTTCAATTCAGGTGTAACCGAACCGAATACAATCAGCTTTACCCGACTATCCTTTATTTTCCGAACCGCTTCCATCAATAAAAGCGTCTGAGTTTTCCATGCGTCAATTTTGCCGCCGGTCATCACCAGAAAATCGTCGCGGGCAATATGATATTGAGCTCGGACGGTTTCCCGCGCGCCGCCGCGCTTCACTTCCTCAATTTTGTCATCATCCGCTCCCATTACCAGCAGTTCCACTTTTTCCTTGGGCAAACCGTACACATCGGTGAGAAAATCCACCCGTGCTGGCAATACGCCATAAAATTTGGTGGTAAAAGGCTCTATCAAATGCGCTGTATGCTTCCACAAGATCTTGTGAAGAATATTTTTCGATAGGAAATTGGTTGCACTGTTGGAAAAGTCCGCATGATTGTCCACATAGACCTTCACGTAAGGGTTCTCTTTCAGGTAACGGACTACTTTATCCATATCCAAGAACTGACACCCATGTATAAACAGAATATCAGGCTTCGCCTTTTCCAGCGCTTCATAGGTGCCGACATACCGCTTCAACTTTCGGTACAGCTTCAGCGGCTGCTTGTTATCCAGCCTTGTCACTTGGATGCCGTATTCATTTTCATAGGTGCTTCCTTTATCCAAAAATATCCCCTTGCCGTCCCTGTCAAAGGTAATCAGCGAAGCAATCACCTCTACCTCATAACCAAGCTGCTTATGAAATTTCGGCAGCATGTTTTCCTGATAGGAATAACCATCCGGAAAAAAACAACCCAAACACAAGTGTACAACCTTCATTTTATTTTCCCTTCAAATGCTCTCACATCATGAAAACAATGTGCGTATTCGCCAATTTTCTCCTCCGACCAGTCCCACCACCGGATTTTCATCAATGCGTCCACCGTTTCATCGTCAAACCGTTTCCGGATCAGCCGAGCCGGATTGCCTGCCCAAATTTCATAAGCACCCACATTTTTTGTCACGATCGATCCCATGCCGATTACCGCCCCGTCTCCGACTGTCAATCCCGCCTTAATCATTACCCGATTGCCAATCCACACATCATTTCCAATAACCGTTTTGTGAAAACATTCATATTCGTGCTTAGCAAAATTCTTCTTCATAATGTTTTCGTTTTGGTTAAACACAGGGGAAGTGGACACCCAATCGGTTGGATGACTTGCGCCGCCGATATAGCAATCAGTAGAGATAGAAGTAAAATTTCCGATGTCCGTATCGCATACAAAACTGTTATTTCCGATATAGGAATACCTGCCGATCTTTCCCCGGTAAAATCGAACGCCTGAGCAAATTGCCGCCGTCTTATCAACCGTTGCTTCCTGCAAAACACTGAACAAAGCGATATGTGTAAACAGTCTTTTCGGCATACTGAAAATATTTTTCAGAAGTACCCGTAATCTCCTCATAACCTTTTCCTTTCATAGTTTCAGAGCTTATGCCTTCAGATCTCCCGGAGGATCTATATGGCGGCCATTTTTCTCACATTCGTATAGCTTGGCGTCTACCAGAAAACGGTACCAATACGCCTGTAAAAATGTATATATTTTACCTTCTTTTCCGTCTAAAAAGCCCAATCTGACATAATATCGATAGATAAAATAGAAATGTGCCCGCCAAAACTTCGGTAAGCTGTAGTAGCCGTAATTTTTTATATGTCGCTTGATTTTCGCCTGAAAAGAAGCAGCGGTTCCCTCTACGACATCTCTGCTGCCTGCGGCAATCTTTGAGGCGTTAACCTTCATTTGACGGTCCAACACTTCCTTATCCGAATACCAGTTGTGCTTCTGTATCCACCATTCTAAAGACTTATTATTATGATCGGCAAAGTCCTTCTCAAAGGTCACTGCTTCGCCGTCGGTTATAATCAAATGCTCGTCCATCATTTTCAGTTCAGACATTCCATGTCCCGTTCGGAAAATGCGAAGCAGCAGTTCCGGATATTTACCGCCATGGCGAAGCCATCTGCCCATAAAATAAACCCGTCGGCGAAGAATGATGCCATTCACATGCTTCGGAAGAAATTCCAGCTTTTCCTCCACTTCAGTTACAAGCTCTGGCGTGAATTCCTCATCCGCGTCCAATTTCATCACCCATTCGGTATTCAGCCCAACATGCTCCAATGCCCAATTAAACTGCGCCGCATGACTCTCAAAAAAATGTTCATATACATCCGCTCCCAATTCTTTCGCCAACTTAACCGTTCGGTCGGTACTGTAGCTGTCTACGATCACTACCCGCTTAGGAAGCTGTTTCAGAGAGGATATACACTTCTCTAAATTAAGTTCCTCGTTTTTAGTTAAGATAATTACCGTTAAATCGACCATGAATCAGCACCACCCTTCGGTTGCTAATTCACATTTCGAACAGATAATCTTAAAGAATACTTTTAATTTTTGAGCGCCCCTTTTTTGGGTAAGCCTGTTTTCAGTTCTACATCAAAAAAGCTTTGCATAAATTCTTCCTCCTCAGTATCTTTTTAACCGCTGTGTGGGAATTCATTTGTGTTTCAATAGTATTAACCAAATTTATTTTATACGGTTCTATCTACCCACTTATTCACAGTTCTTTGATCGTTTCAATATATTTTTGAATGCTTGAATTTTTAGTTAAGTGAGCTTTCAGATAATTATGACCGTTTTGTCCCATAGAAGCTACTTCACTGCTGCCGGCATGCCTGATAAACCAGTCGATATTCTGCCTTACCCGTTCATAGTCGCAGGGTGAAGCGCAAAGTCCGCAGTTTGCTTCCTCAATGAGAAGCCGCACTTCGGTACCTTCCTCTAAAACACCCAATACAGGCTTGCCTACCGCCGCAATTCCGTAAAATTTAGAGGGGCAGGACACACCTTTGATCCCCTTTGCATTAACACACCAGTGAACATCTGCCGCATTCAGGCTGTAAATCAGATCAGCTTTTTCCTGATATGGAATAAATACTACATTGTCCATATGACGCCCTTCTTTATACTGAATAAGCTTATCCAGAACACTTCCGGCGCCAACAAAAGCAAAGACCACTTCCCTGCCGTCCGATGCTTTAGTCCCCGGTTTAAATCCTTCAATCACTTCAAACAGCTTCTCGAGATCGTAGTACAGCCCGATATTGCCGGAATACATGATCACGAACCTTCCGTCCAAATCGTACCGCGTCCGAAATGCCGCAACGCTTTGATGATTGGATGGCAGCGGATAAATTTCTTTTTCGTCAATCCAGTTGTTGATCATTACATGCTTCGGTGTTTTCCTGCCTTGGAAGCGTGTTTCTAACGTTTCAACCAAATCCCGTCCTACGGTAATAACAGTTGAACTGCGTTTACAGCTAAACTTATCTAACCCCATCATCAACTTCAGAATCAGCTTATTTTTGCTGTAATCTACCGCCATAACCTGCTCCGGATTAAAATCCTGAATATTATAAATATATTTCGCGTGCTT
>CAZMTU010000113.1:0-7873 GCA_964569225.1 uncultured Lachnospiraceae bacterium
GCGCGTATCGATAGATACAAGCCTTTAAATAAATGTTGATAAAATAATATACTATGATAAAATGTAACTGAAGGCACTGTCCGATGAAATATATTTTGAGCAGGACAGAAAGGAAAACGCGCAAACCAAAAAGAGTATCTCCATACACGGTTTGGAAGAAAAAGAAGCCTGCGCTGCCGCATCGCTTAAAGAAAATATATCTGCCGCAAGTTTTCGTTTGAGTTGAAAATGCGAATTTATAGCTTGTTGTTTCAAATACCATTAGCCGATTGAATATGATGTTTCCGATTTGAGAAGAGAGTTAAATAAACCGGCTAAAAGAAATGAGTATGGAAGTTAAATTCATTGATTCGAATTTCATTATTTCGCAATAAAAGCGATTCAAGTATTTACACGAAAGGTTGTAGAAATATACAGTTTTAGCTGCTTATTTTATAACTGAAAGCCAATAAGAGTCTCACGATTGATACAATCGTGAGACTCTTATTTGTTTTATCGCTATAAAGCGGATATTGTCAGCAGCTTGGAGTAGAATTTTGAATCCCATTCGGTAATGCCTTGCGTAGCAAAGGTTTACATTTGAGTTTTTGCTACCCATTCATTCCAACGGGGATCGGATTTTATCTCTGCTTCAACCTGCTTGAAATCGGGATTACACCAGAACGGCCAATCTTCAGACAAGTGTTTCACAAGTTCCTTTGGATATTCAGCTTTGAATTTTACAAAAGATACGAGCGGCGAAGTCAGGTTATGCTCTTGACCGTCAACAAGCGCTTCGTATGATTGGGCGTGTTTAAGTGCTTGGTCCAGCGAAACAAAGGTTTCGTCATGATATCCGCGTTCCCACTGCAATCTTGAAAGATAAAGGTAGAGCATACTTACAAATTTGTGATGAATGCCTATATTTCCGTCGTCGCAGATCAGGTCGAATAAAGCTATTGCGCCCTTCACCTTCTCAATTGGCATATCACTTTCGAAATTCTTGATATCCGCAATTAAACCGAATATCAACTGCTCAGAAAATTGTCGCGCTGTTTCTAAAAGAAATTCGCCGATGTACTTTGCTTCAAGTTTTCCGTCAGTTGCTTCTGTGAGCAAGAATTCTTGTGATTGTTGTAGTTTAGGCATACGTTTGGCATAGGAAATCGCTTTTTCAAACTCACCGTAATTGCGATAAAGCGGAACAAGAATGGCTATCGCCTGCGTGAAAACAGTATTATCCTTTGTGTTCTCTGCAAGCTGCTCGCAAACCTTTGCGCATTCGGACCAATATTCATTCTTTTTATGCGTATCATAATGATACTGAATATAGCCCTCGTCATCGTAATAAAGCCATCCGTGATGTCTGCGCCACCCCGCTTCCCAAAGTGTGTCGGCAAGTGCAATGAGTAAACGCTCATTATTGGGAAATTCCGCAAGACCTTCTCGAAGTATTCCAATACATTCTTCTACCCAACATCCGTCGTCGCTGTGTTTGATATCGTATGCATCTACCTTGCTCAGTATTGCACTTACCTTCTTTTCGCGGTCATTCTCATAACCGAAAAGCTCGTCAATTGTAATGCCGAAATAATTTGCAATAGCAGGGATCATTTCCATATCGGGATAACTTCCGCCGGACTCCCATCGAGATACTGCTTGCGATGTGACACCCAAAGCATCTGCCAACATTTCTTGGGTTCTTCCGTCATGATGGCGCAGTTCGCGTATTTTATTTCCTAAATTCAATTGCATAATCGCACCTCCAATTGTTTTTTCACCGGTGTGATTATAGTATATCAAAGAAAAAAATAAAAAGCAATTATCAAATAGTTGTTTCAAATACAACCAATAATTGATTTTTTGATTCCATCACGCCGAGGAAGGCGCGCTTGATTTTCTGTGTGAATTCGACTGGACCACCCTCGAAAAAGCGGACAAGCAGAAGGAGAAATGTTATAATAGCAAACCAGCAGAAAGGAAAGCAGCGTGGTTGTATAGTGCGAAGTGATGTGGGATATAAAAGTAGTTGACGTAATTTACTCAAGGATTTTGAATCCGCGCGGATTCTTTCAGGGAATTATAGTATTGCCGTTGCTTTACCATAGGGAGAAGAATTCTATTAGCGGCAGAGCCTCTAAATAAGCGTTTTCAATTGCTGTACAGTCATCTTTTCGGTATCGCGGCGCCCGTACAACAGTTCGGATTTTATTCTGGTCTGGGTGCTTGGGCAACGGGCGTTGTCATGACATCTTCCACCTGCGGCGTTCATGCTTAGACGGATACAGTGTTTTTCGATCGCTTCCCGGCAAATCCAGCCGGTGAAATAAAATAGTAAAATTTTTGTGTGTTGAAAAAGGATGTTGAATAAGCGCACATATCCGTAAGAGTAAACCTGTCGAAACGATCCGGCGGGTTTTATTCAATTGCGCTTTAAGAAGCGCGGTCCGCTTACCGGTAAACTTGCATGCATGCTTTATAATGTACGGATTATTTATCCGAAATACATTGTAAAGGATGTTTTGAAAGATGTTTGATTATACTCGTTTGGGAAGCTTTCTGCTCGCCGAGCGCAAGCGGCTTCATTATACCTTAGAGGAGGCGTCAGGCATGATCTGCGTTACGTCCAAATCGCTGAGCAAGATCGAGCGGGGACTGTCCAAGCCTAAGCTGGAAACGGTCCTGCGCCTTTTTGATGTTTACGGAATCTCCTGCGAAGAGCTTGCCCGCTTCTATTCCCGCTCCGAGGAAACGCAGACCATGATGGAGATTTACCGCAATCAATCGGACTGATCGCTTATCACGCGCTTCTATAGACTGACCTGCTGGTATAATTAGAATAAAACAAAATACAGTTTTAAATAGCCGCTGTGATTAAGTGTCATATGGATTCCCAACCTCAACTGTTCCGCTTAAATCGAGAATCATTTATCATATTTTCCGCCAAAATGAGCAGGACCATTGCGGCGCTGCAGATGCATTTCTAAATGAAAGTTCGTTTTGGGGCTTTTTCAGCAGGAACTCATAATTTTCCCAGTTAAAAAAGCTAGCCGAAATTTCATCAGGTGTTCCGCAATTGTCATAAAGCTCGTCTAAAGTGAGCGCCGCTGTAATTTAATGTTATTGTTCAAGGTCATCACCTTGCCAGTTCAGTAATCTCATGATACCGGAAAACACATGGTTTATTTGCGCTTTTCCGTACGCGAGATACTCTTTTCCTATGTCTTCAATATGGTAGTACATTCGAAATCTTTTCTCACCCGCTAATTCCTTATGGGATGAGATCAACCCTCTGGAGGACATTCGGTAAAGTGGTCCATAGAGGGACGCTTCCTTCATTTCAAAAGCATTGTTGGTTCGTTTGGCAAGCATTTGTCTGATTTCATATCCGTACATATCCCGTTCGCAAAGCAGTTGCAGTATCAAAAGCTCAACGATCCCGCTGCGGACATTTTCATCAATGTCTTTTTTCCAATCCATTTAAGAACCTCATTCTTTTCTTCTGAATATTATATCACAAAAAAGCAGGCTTTCAATACTGTTTTAAAAATAGTATGTTGACAAAACACATTAAATATGCTAAACTTATAAAGTACAACCGTGTTTGATGATTAATGCTGCGCAGCTTATTCATAAAATAAAAATAAAGGAGTTGGAGCATGAAAAGAATTTTAAAGAAATCCATCGGCTCGATAGCGCTCTGTGCCACTTTGCTTGGAACGATGTGTCTGAACGCTTTCGCGTATCAAGCGGATATGGTAAAGAAAGAAAATCTATTGGGAGACGGTCAATCTACCTGTTACGGACGGCTTTATGTTTGGAATGTAGGCGTTTTTGGGGGGACAGATGAATCCTCTTTGGCAAAAGGGTCGGCGGAAACCAGCATTTCCCACCGTTCGACAGCGCTTGATTATATGGAGGTTGAATACTGGTTCGAACAGTCCTCAATGCCGAACGCCTCTTACAATCCTCATCATAAACCGCCAAGAGTTACTGATCCTACTAAAACTTCAACCGGAACGTTTACCGATACGATAACCTCTTACCGGTGCGACAGTTTTCACGCGAGACATACCGTAAGTTATAAGGTTTCATCAAATACATACACTAAGTGGGAAGACCTTACTGTAGAAGAGGGTGTGTTCTACCCGTAATATTGTTTTTTGCGGAACTTTATGCACAGATTGTCACAGGGAATCCTGTGACAATCTGTGCAAGCGGAAAGACAGGAGAAAGTATGAAAAAACATCTGTATTTACTCGTTAGTTCGGTGCTGCTGCTGTCGGTTGTTCTGAGCGGCTGCGGCGCGAAGCAGGATTTTAGGTATACGGAGACGTATGAAAGCGATAAGACGGGAAGCGAAGAGAAATTTACATTGGTGAACGATGTTGAGTTTTCCTATCAAGCGTCAGATGATCACGCTGAAAATGTTATCAATTTTCAGTCTGTCCTTGCGGCAGGGGTTTTTGTGGACAATGAAAAACTCTACTTGAATCAGTATTTTACCCCTGTTTTGTACGATGCGGCTACGGACAGACGTACATCGCTCTGCACGGACCCGCTTTGTGACCATTATACTCCTGACTGCCCCTTTATGTATTCGGTTTTAAGCTACGGTTTTTATGTGATCGACGACAAGGTACTGTATCATTGGTGCGACGGCAGAAGCCATCAGGTCAGACTCTATTCGATGACTGACCGCACAGTGAAGGTACTGCGTACGGTTGAAGGAAATTTATTTTCCAGTAACATGATTGCGTTAGAGGACAGTTACTTTTATACTGATATTATATACGATGAGGAAAGCGATACCTACACATATTCCTTTTGCAGACAAATGTATGACAGCGGGAAAATTGAGGTTTTTAGAACAGAAAAAAATTATGATACCGTTCCATTGGGAGTGGATGGAGATACCGTTTATATTCATGACTTAGCTGAAGAGGTGCTGATCGCATATGATTTAGACGGAAAAAATGAGAAATACCGTACCCCGATCGGGGATGCTCATATGGCGATCTGCAAGGACGGTTATATCATCTTTGAAGAGGATGGAGAACTTATGCGGATGAATCTGGACGGCAGCGACCGCCATTCGCTGGGAATCACTGGAGTTGACTATTTGTATCTGACGGATTCCTATGTCTACTATCGGACGGTGGAAAAACGAATCGATGGAATTGTGTACGAATATGAAGGAGATAGAGAATCCTATGTAGAGTTACAAGCAATCTACCGCGTTGACCACGAAGGAAAAAACAAGGAACTGATTTGGAAGAATCAGGATGAAACCAATATTTTCATTTTTTGTGATTTTGTAGCAGACGGGAATTATATTTATGCCAACTTTACGCACTGCCGTGTAAACGGAGAAGAGTTGATATATACCTTCAACCAATTCACTACCTATTGCCGGCTTGACTGCACCACTGGCGAAAAATATTATATATACTTGGAAGAATAACGGTAGAATAAAATGATACGATTTGAACTGAGAAAACTGACAGGTCATCGCCTGCTATGGACAGCGCTGGCTGTTCTGCTGCTTTTGAACTGTGGAATGGCTTATTACACAGCGCTTCAAATGCGCAATTCAATTGTTCCGGCAGAAGCAGATGCGTTTATCGACTATTATCTCGATTATCCGGATGAAGTGGAAACGCACAAACAGGACATAGCGCGTTTTCATGAGGAACAGATGCGCTTAGCAAGAGAGGCAATGGATCTGGGCAGGGAATATGAACTGCAAAATTATCCCAATCAATATGGCTATAGTGCAATCGGTGATGAATTGTTGATTATTCATACCGAAGAGATGGTAGACAGTGCGTCAAGCTACTTTTCCGATCTGCAAGCGGTCATCCGGCGGGCAAGTGATAATTTAGCCGAGCTGGAATCAAAGGGAATGGGTAATAGCTATGCAGCAGACTATCAGCGGCAGGTAATTGACCGCTATCAAACCGTTTTGGCTTCCGGCAGACAGATCGGATTGGAATATATTCGCGGTTGGGATGCCTATTTCCAATATACGGCGGGGGATATTCTGCTTTTTGCTTTTGTAATGCTGCTGGCTTCAGCGCTTTTTCTGCAGGAAAAGCAGTGCGGCTTTTGGCCAATAATCCGTACGTCCCGTCGGGGACGGCTGACTACCGGCGTTGCAAAGCTTTGTGCCTTTGGAATTGTGTCAATTGGAGCGCTTCTCCTCTTTGCAGGCACCTCCTTTGCCGCCTATGGGGTAGTTTGCGGTTATTCCTCGCCCCATAATATTTTGCAGGCGCTGAATAGCTTTCGGTACAGCACCCTGCAGCTTACGGTGGGTCAGTATTTGCCGCTTTATCTGCTGATGAAGCTATCTGCTGTTTGGGTTTTCGGTGCGCTGGTGCTATTGATTTCGCTCTTTTTTACTCATTATGCCGGTGCGTATGCCTGCGGTATTCTCTTATTCGGCATGCAATATTTGATGCAGTCTTTTCCTTATATCAATACAGACAATCCATTCCTTAACTTGAATCTGCTCAAAGTGGCGGGGGCTGTTCGGCTGACCGCGCGCTTCCGCACTCTAAATGCGTTTGGGAACGCTATTCCTTATTTGGTTTGCTGGACGATACTGGCGCTGGTGCTGTTGGCAGGGACATGTCTGATGATTCTACTGTTCTATTGCAAAGGATATCTATCCTTCGAGCGATCATCTTTCGTTTACCGTCTGCTGAACAAATGGAGGCAGCGTCATACCGTTGCGGGAAAGCATCGCCGCGCGCTTCGAAGCTCCCGCGTGAGGGCGCACAGTCTCTTTGGCTGGTCGCTCTATCAGCGCTGGATCGGAGATCGCATGCTTCCGTTAATTGCACTCCTGCTGATTGGGAAATGCCTGTTGGCGGCAGATGCTGCCTCGGCACCGCCGACTTTTTCAGACAGCGTCTATAAAGAATACATGACGGCTTTTGCCGGCGAGTGGACGGCTGAGAAATCCGCTGCTATTTCGGAGGAGCGTACATACATCAATGAAACGCTTGCCAAATCAAATGCAATGCGCAGCGATTGGAAAGCAGGCACGATTAGCGATGAATCTTATTCCGCTTATCTGGACGAATTAAACTATGCCATATCGCATGACGACTATCTTCGGACGGTAGAAGCCAAAAATGAGTATTTACAGCGAATACAGACAAAAACAGGCGTTACTCCTGCCTTTGTTTATGATACCGGTTGGAATGCTCTATTCAGCAGTGCAAGTGATCTTTGGCTTTACGCAGCCATCTTTCTACTTTTTTGCGGCAGTTTTGCGGAAGAATACCGAACCACTACTTCTTCCGGCGGGTTTGCTCCCCTGATGCGAAGTACGGTGAAAGGGCGGAGCTGCTTCTTTCAAGCCCGGCTGGCGGCTGCGCTGGTAAGTGTTATCGCTGTATCCGTTTTGTTTTGCGCTGCCGATCTATACTGGACATCGGTCGCCTATGAGCTGCCTCAGTTCTCGGCTCCGGTGACTTCGCTGGAGCCGTTATCGGCATTATCACCTACGCTTACTATCGGGCAATTTTTGGTGTTTTACTTCATTACTCGGATCGGATTGGCCGTTTTCCTTTGTTTGCTGATTTTTGGTTTGTCGGCGCTTTTACACCATACTTTGCCGGTGATGAGTCTGGTTTGTGCTCTGACGCTGCTTCCTCATCTTTTGGTACAGCTGGGGCTGCCGCTTGAACGGATGGACTTTCACCAATATTTCGCTTCCACGCCTTTGTGGCTCAGTTGTGCAGAAAATCTGACTGCCGGGCTGCTTCCGCTAACTATTGGTATAATTGCCCTGACCGTACTTTTGATTGTTGAAAAAAGGAGATATTTATGACACTTCATTTTGAAAAGGTAGATAAATCATACGGAAAAAATCATGCGCTCT
>CAZMTU010000114.1:0-7734 GCA_964569225.1 uncultured Lachnospiraceae bacterium
CTTCCAAACAGCCGCGAAAAAAACAAGTTTATGAAGCTGATCGGAGAAAGCAGAACACTTCCGACTAATTTTACCCGTGATGTGATTATGAAGGCGCCCAGTCACGATATTATGAATTCTATGACGCGGAGTATTTTGACCCTTGCTTCTTACGATGAAAAGGCTAATGATACAAGTGTGAGCAATTCACTGCGCCAATGTATTCAACTTATCAGCACATTCCCCTTGCTGGCAGTATACGGTTATCATGCGTATAATTACTACGATAACATGGAAAGCATGATCATCCATCGCCCTAATCCGGAACTGTCAACTGCTGAAAATCTATTAATGATGCTGCGTCCTGATAAAAAATTTACCGCAACTGAGGCCAAGGTACTGGATACGGCTTTAATTCTTCATATGGAGCATGGCGGCGGTAATAACTCAACTTTCACAACAAGAGTTATCACTTCATCCGGATCGGACACCTATTCAACCGTAGCAGCAGCAATGTCTTCTCTGAAAGGACCGAAGCATGGCGGAGCGAATATTAAGGTTATGGAAATGATGGCAGATATCCGCAATCATGTTTCCGACTATTCAGACAAAGAGCAGATTAGCGCTTATATCTCCAAAATCATTAATAAGGAAACCTTTGATCGAAAAGGGCTGGTGTACGGTATGGGGCACGCAGTCTATTCGCTGTCCGATCCAAGAGAGCGAGTATTTAAGGAATATGTTGAAAAGCTTGCTGTTGAAAAAGGCCGGAATAAGGATCTGCAACTCTATCTCAATGTAGAAGAGCTTGCACCTAAACTGATTGCTCAATATAGGCATATTTATAAGGGAGTCAGCCCTAACGTCGATTTTTACAGCGGCTTTGTATATGATATGCTTGGAATTCCTCAAGAGTTGTATACAGCAATCTTTGCCATTGCTCGAATTGTAGGGTGGAGCGCACATCGGATAGAGGAATTAATTTGTATGGATAAAATTATTCGGCCGGCTTATATGAGCGTAATGGAGGAAAGGCAATAATTTAGAATGATAGGCACTTTGGTTGCTGTATTTGGGCTGTAGACAGAAGGGAAGCTGTTCTATAATATTAAAAGAACTCCCAAAAAAGCAGTCTGCAAGTAAAAATTTTGCTTGCAGACTGCTTTTTATAATTTAAGCGTAAAAATTCTGTGTCCCAATTGTAACAATCAGAGTTCGAGTGCGGTCAATCCAACTTCCGGGAGCAGATTTTTTCATAATAAAGAAAATAATGCGACAGTCTGTTCGTTCCCCTTCCAAACAACGTTTGGCAGCTTCATAGCTATCCGCACTGGGCGTATTATAAATGGAGCCTGACTTAGTGGGTGAAAACTGAACACCGTATTTGGTATCAAATATAACATCATAAATGGTATTGGGATACTGGCTGCTTTCCACACGGTTTAAAATGACTGATCCTACCGCAATTTTGCTTTCCATAGATTCTCCGCCACTCTCTGCCTGAATAATTCTTGCAAGCCAAAGTAAATCATCTTCAGTGTAGTTGATAGCTGGAACCGTTTCATTGATCGCTCCTGCAGCCGAAGGCTTTTCCGGTTCAGTTTCAGCCGGAGGAATAACCTCCACAGGTAATTCTGGTTCAGTCGGTTCTGTTTCAATTTCGACCGATTGCTTTGCGGGAATAGCTTGCTCGATATCCAAACTGAAGGTAAACTGAAGAGTGTCTTTTTTTCCTCCGGCAAAAGGAAATTGCAGTTCTAACACAAGAGATTGATCGGTTGATGCGTTTTGAGGAGCATCAGCGGAATTTGTTATGTAGTTGGAATCCGCTTCGGACGCCGAATTTTCAGTTAAAGGATCTGTCAGATTTGTGTCCTGTTCGTTTTGGGGGACAACTTTCAGCGCCACTTCCCAGTTAATTCGGTATACGCCGATTCGATTGCCAAATGCGTTTACTTGAGTAACTGAATTACCGGATATTTCCACTGAATCGGTTTCGCTTACTTCTGTTGTTTCTGCTTGAAAGTTCTCGTTTTTTGGGTTGGCTGTCATTACGGTATCTACCGTTGCGTCCGTATGTGCTTCGGCGGCATAAAGCGACGGCGCAGATACGGCTAACATGCAGAGTATACTGCAAATGATAAGCTTTTTTTTCATGTAATACATACCTTTCATATAATTGGGATTATAAACTGATAGCTGTTTTGCAATCTTGTGTATTATACCATATTTGATTTGAAAAATCAATACCCAATTAGCCTAAAGCCACGGCTCACGTATGAAAATGGGAGGTTAAAAGAAGGTACTGTTTTCAAGAAATCGAAATCGTATTCAAATTTTTGGCGTTTACGGGAAAGAGAGATTTTCTTAGGAGTGGGGAAGCTTTTGATGATATTGAGAACAATCTGGCGGACAATAGCCATGTTTTCAGCCGAATGATTCTTTCGCTATTCATCATAAACTACATAAACTACATCTAAGAATGCAGGATGTTTTCAATGCCCCAATGGATGCGAACTGTCTTTGAAAATGCTGATACATCAGTAAGGGAAGAAATATAATAGCGTGTATCCTGAGAAATTATCCCATTTTGATCGGTTCTGCTTCTTACCATGCCGATAGCCCTTAGATTTTCCATTCAGAAAGCTGCGGTAGCCACGTAATATCGGTGGAAAGATAATATTTTCTTACTCTATATCTTCTGTGTCCTTTTTCCGTCTATACTGACGATTTCTCCCTCGCTTTTGGCACAGATAGCCTGCGTTCAATCAATGAAATGCCGCTCAAATTCCTGCAGTTCTATCATTCCGAAGATGCGTTAGAAGGCATCGTGAGAAGAAATCCCGTTCTTTAATTGCAGATTCATTTCTTCCCTGAACTAATACCTTGCAAAAAAACTCGATTACCTCCCTTGTATCGCATGCCCGTCATTGCGCAGATCGTCATGACGATTACCGCTGTCGTGTTGTGTGTGATTTTCTACGGCGCTCTTCGATCTTTGATTTCTTCAAAATAGGATTACAGCATTTTTTTGCCCTCCTTACTCTTTTCCTCCATTATACCACGGCTATCTTTTTTTGCTTTTTTTCATGCGTGAGCCGTGAGACCAAAGCCTATATATGAAATGCTGTGTATTGTTTTTTAGCGTATTTTGGGTCAATTTAAAGTGAATTAAAATTAACGAACGCCCGCTGACATCTATCAGCGGGCGTTCGTTAATTTATTTTTTTATAAAGCTGTCCTTGAGGGTAACAATTCGATTAAAGGTATTAGGATACTTGCTGTCTTTACAATAATAGCCCATCCGAACAAACTGGAATTTGTCACCGTGCTTCGCGTCAGCCAGCGAAAGCTCTGCCTTACAGCCGGTAAGTCTTTTTAATGAATTAGGATTCAAATAATCATTATAAACAGTACCTTCAGGCATATCATTCAAATTAGGAATGGTAAACAATTTCTCATAAAGCATAATATCAATATCTGTACAATAATTTGCTGAAACCCAATGAATAGTGCCCTTGATCTTTCGGTCAGTCGGATTGCCATTGCCCGTTTCGAGATCGGCAGTACAGTGAATTTCTATAAGCTTGCCGTTTTCATCCTTTACCACAGAGTTGCACTTTACAATATACGCGCCCATAAGCCGCACTTCGCCTTCCGGCTTCATGCGGAAAAATTTTGGGGGCGGTACCTCTGAAAAATCGGAGGCTTCAATATAAAGCTCTTTGGTAAAGGGGACATTCCGAGTACCCGCTTCAGAATCAGTGGGATTGTTCGGAACAGGGAAGTATTCCACTTTTCCCTCTGGATAGTTATCCACGATAACCTTTACCGGTTCGGTAACACAGATACGCCGAGGCGCAGTGGAATTCAGTTCCTCGCGAATGCAATGTTCCAGCAGCTCAATTTCTACCAGACTTTCGGTTTTCGCAATGCCTGCCCGCTTGATGAAATCGAAGATTGCGGAGGGCGTATAACCCCGTCTTCGAAGACCGCACAGGGTTGGCATACGGGGATCATCCCATCCATCTACTAATCCGGTTTCTACTAACTGACGAAGATAGCGCTTGCTCATAACCGTGTAAGTGACATTCAAACGGGCAAATTCCCGTTGCTTGGGTTTTTTATCAAATCCGCAATTATTGACCACCCACTCATACAGCGGACGGTGATTTTCAAATTCCAGCGAACAAAGGGAATAGGTAATTCCTTCTAACGCATCCTGTATAGGATGCGCAAAATCATACATGGGATAGATACACCACTTGGTCCCATGACGGTGATGGGGGATGCGAACAATTCGATAAATAGCAGGATCCCGCATATTGATATTGGGGGACGCCATGTCTATCTTAGCTCTCAATGTTTTTGCGCCATCCGGAAATTCGCCGTTTTTCATACGCTCAAAGAGATCAAGATTTTCCTCTACCGAACGGTTTCGCCAAGGGGATTCCTTTCCCGGCTCAGTCAGTGTTCCCCGATATTCGCTCATTTGCTCCTTAGTGAGGTCACAAACATAGGCCTTGCCGTCCTTAATGAGCTTTACAGCCAATTCATAGGTCTGATCAAAGTAATCTGAACCGTAATAGACTCCTCCGGAAGGGGTAGCGCCCAACCAGCAAAGATCCTCATAAATTGAATCTACATATTCAGTATCCTCTTTGGTAGGATTGGTATCATCATAGCGAAGGTTAAATAGTCCGCCATATTTTTTGGCAGTGCTGTAATTGATATAGATGGCTTTCGCGCTGCCGATATGAAGATAGCCGTTTGGCTCAGGCGGAAAACGGGTGTGAACGGTATCAGCTACACCGGCAGATAGATCCTCATCAATAATCTCGTGAATAAAATTACTTGTGATTTCTTCTTCCATTTCCATAGGAAAGCTCCTTTTAGTCGTTTACTTTATACAGTTTAAACGCTTACAGCGTTTCGATTTGTGCGTTTAATCGGGCGATGACACGATTCTTGCCGAGTATCTGAATGATTTCATAAAGATCCGGTGAATTGGCTCTTCCGGTGATGGCGATGCGGAGAAAGCCGCTGACGTCTGCTACAGTCCCCTTATAAGCGGCAGGATCAGCCTTATAAGCCTTCATTTCAGCTGCAAAGCCCAATTCAGAAGCAATCCGCTTGACGCCTTCGAACCATTCGGTATTGTCAAGTGACTCATCATACCGATCTCTGAACAGTGTTAATGCAGCCTTAATATCCTCAACAGAAAAATGTTCGGGATACAGATCGGTTATGCTGAAATAGCGGTCGTAAAAGAAGGAGATAAAGGGCTTTACATCGCTCCATACAGCGATATCCTTGCGGGGCTTTTTACCGCCCCTGCCGATAGAGAAGATGCGAATCGAATATTCAGGATCGTCCTTCAGGACCGAAGCAAAATCAGGATCATAAATTTCAGCCCAATCGACCGTATAGTCATAGACCTGCTTAGCGCTCATAAGGGCTACGGTGTTTTTGCTGACATCGTTCAACTTGTCAAAATCAAAAAGCGCACCGGAGGTGGACATTTTTTTGATGCTGAAAGGGAAGTCGGAATAGGGAAGAGCAGGATTCATCCGCCGCCAATCCTCATAGTTGGAATTGAGCAGTGTCATTACATACTCAATCACGCTTTCAGGCGCATATCCAATCTTGCGGTAATCGGAAAGCGCAGCCCCGCGATCTCTTTTGGACAGCTTTTTCTTGGAGTTACCCTCCATTTTCATTAGTTGGGCAATGTGCATGTATTTAGGCATCTTAAAGCCAAGGTACCGGAAGAGCATGATGTGCTTGGCAAGAGACGGCAGCCATTCTTCGCCCCGAATGACATGAGTGGTCCCCATCAAGTGATCGTCTACTGCATGTGCAAAGTGATAAGTGGGAATGCCATCGCTTTTCAGCAACACAAAATCCTCATCATTTTCAGGTATTTCCAATTTACCTTTAATTAAATCAGTAAAAAATGTTTTTTTGGAGGGATCACCGTCAGCCTTAATTCGAAGCAAGAAGGGATGTCCGGCAGCAAGCTGTGCTTTTACTTCTTCGGTTGTAATACTCCTCAGCCTTTTCACTTCTTCTTTTTGCTGTTCATTTTCTTCTGAATGCCAGTCCCGATTTTGCAATTCTTTCTTTTTATCTGTTTGTGCTAAGGCGGCCAGTTCTTCCTCGGTGGTGAAGCATGGATAAGCTTTGCCTTCCAGCACCAACTGCTTAGCATAAATATGATAGATCTCCGCACGCTGCGACTGTCGGTAAGGACCGTAGTTTCCCTTATCACCTTCCAAAACCGCGCCCTCATCAAAGTGAATGTGATAATACGCAAGGGTGTCGATTAAATCCTGTTCTGCGCCCTTGACCTCGCGTTTAGAATCGGTATCTTCAATTCTAAGATAAAACACCCCATTACTCTGATGTGCCAGCCGTTCGTTGACCAGCGCCGGGAAAAGGGTTCCAAAATGCATAAAACCGGTTGGACTGGGCGCCAAACGGGTTACTTTGGCGCCTTCCGAAAGCGAACGAGGGTGAAACCGTGTTTCCAATTCACTTGGTGTAATTTTAATGTCTGGGTAAAGTAATTCACTTAATGTCCTTGTGTCCGTCATATAATTGTCCTTTCAATATAAGATTACTTGAAAAATAAGGATTATACTGTTTTTCAGAACCGATAACAGACGATGTGCCGTGTCCCGGGTATAGTATACAATCATCGGGAAGCAATGCTAATTTCTGCAATGACTGCTTTAGCTTTGCTTCGCTTCCACCGTGTAAATCGGTCCGACCCGCAGAGCCCGCAAACAGTGTATCACCTGAAAAAAGATAAAGCTGATTATAAATCGAATCGTTAATTAAATAACAAACAGATCCTGCTGTATGCCCAGGCGTATGAATGACCTCAATCAGCTGATTAAAACCGCTCAATGAGAGTTTTTCACCGTCGGAAAGCATATTGAATCGGTAAATAGGTGTAAATTTGGCATTCGGATAAAAAACGTGAAGCCCGTTTTTTATAGGATCACTAAGCATATTACTGTCGTTTGAATGAATATACACCGGAATTTCATAATGATTTAGCAGATCCGAAAGCCCGCCAATGTGATCGAAATGACCGTGGGTCAAGCATATAGCAACCGGTTTAAGTCCGTTTTTATCAATCAGCGTTTCAATGCGCTTGGCATCCGTAGGGTCGATAATCAGCGTGTACTGGTTATCAACAGTAATTAAATAAGTGTTTGCAGAGAATATTCCGCCGGGATAGCAAACGATTTGCATAAATTCCTCCGAGAGCTAATTAAAAAACTAAATAAAAAAGAGTAAAAGAGCAGAGCAAGCCTGATTTGAGTTGCTATCTTTCTATCTATCCAATTATATAAAATCAAAATTTTGTATAATTGAGGGAAGCGTAAAACTTTCTAAATCATTAAAAAATTTAAAATATATTGTATTGTATCACATAACCGCAAAATTGTCAATGCTTCCTTAATAGAATCGCAGATGATCGTACACAATGAAAAATTGTTATGGCACATCAGCTTTACTGACTACCTTTTCGATATCCATGCACACCAGCTGAAGCCGATCGACTTCAGCATTCAAAAGTGCTTTTCCTCTGGAGGTAAGTTCATATAAAATTTTGTGCTCTGATTCATCATAAATACAGATTACGCCGCTTTTTTGCAGTTTTCCCAGTATTCCATAGAGTGTACCGCATCCAAGATGCAGACGTCCTTCAGTCAACTCCTCTGCATATTTAATTATGCCATA
>CAZMTU010000115.1:0-7720 GCA_964569225.1 uncultured Lachnospiraceae bacterium
CGGGAATGTGGATCTCTCCCAGTCCGTCCCGGGGACCGGACGCCAGCCAGCGAATATCATTGGCGATCTTCATCAGATCTGCTGCCAGCGCCTTCATGGCGCCGTGAGCGAACACCAATTCATCTTTGGAAGTAAGGGCATGAAATTTATTGGGTGCGGTGACAAATGCCTTACCGGTCAGATCAGACACAGCTTCCGCCACCTTCACATCAAAGCCTCGGGGTGTATTCAGACCGGTCCCTACAGCAGTACCGCCCAGTGCCAGCTCCTTCAGATCGGGCAAAGCCAATTCCAGCAGATGCTTATCCTTTTCCAGAGAGGAGCGCCAGCCGGAAATCTCCTGACTGAACTTAATCGGCGTAGCATCCTGCAAGTGTGTCCGTCCGCTTTTAACGATTCCCTCATTCTCTGCTTCCAGCCGCTTAAAGGTACCAATCAATCCGTCAATGGCAGGAATCAGCTTATCTTCAATGGCAAGCACTGCCGAAATGTGCATAGCGGTAGGGAACGTATCATTTGAGGACTGACTCATGTTAATGTCATCGTTGGGGTGCAGCAGCTTTTTGCCGGCAATCTCATTGCCGCGATTGGCAATGACCTCATTGGCGTTCATGTTAGACTGCGTGCCGCTGCCCGTCTGCCATACTACCAGCGGAAAATGATCGTTCAGACTGCCGCTGATAACTTCGTCGCAGGCTGCGGAAATAGCGGACAGCTTTTCATCGGTCATCTTTTCAGGCTTCAGGGAGTGATTGGCTATAGCGGCTGCTTTTTTCAAAATGCCGAAAGCATGGGTAATCTCCCTGGGCATGGTTTCAATGCCTACGCCGATAAGAAAGTTTTCATGAGAGCGTTCGGTCTGCGCCGCCCAATAACGGTCAGCCGGAACCTTTACTTCTCCCATGGAGTCATGTTCAATGCGATATTCCATTTTATGTATCCTTTCGAGTGTACAGATTTTTTCACGGATTCATCCAAGCTGACGAATCCGTGAAGGCATTCAAATTAAAACTCAATCTGATCGATCACGTTTTTCAGACACTGCGCACTGTGCTGCAGGCGGGCAGTTTCTTCATCTGTAAGAGGTGTGATCACCTTTCCGCAAATGCCGTCTCTGCCCACAATTGCCAGCGTGGAAAGACATACGTCCTCAATACCGTATTCGCCGTGCATCATAGTTGAAACCGTCATGGTCGTTTCGGCACCGTTGAAAATGCACTTTACAATATGACAGACTGAAACGGCAATGGCAAAGAAGGTAGCACCCTTGCGTTTGATAATCTCGCCGCCCGATTTGCGGACAAAATCTTCTACAAACGCGTGATCCAGCGGGGGCTGATCGGGCTTATCATCCTTCAGGCAGGACTGATATTGATCGATATTGACATTGGAAATGGTCGCGATAGACCAAGGGGCAAAGGAGGAATCACCATGTTCGCCAAACATGAAGGCATGAACATTGGCTTCATTAATATTATAGTACTCTGCAATGTAAGAACGCAGACGGGATGTATCCAGCGTAGTACCCGAACCCATAATATGATGCTCAGGCAGACCGGAGTATTTGCAGAACTGATAGGTAATAATATCCACGGGATTGCCCACGATGATATAGATTGCGTCAGGGGCCGCGGCAGCAATCTGCTTCATAATGGAACCGGAAATCTTTACATTGGTCTTAGTCAGATCCAAACGGGACTGACCGGGCTTTCTGGCAATGCCGGAGGTGATGATCACCACGTCAGAGCCGGCCGCATCTTCGTATCCGCCGGCATAAATATTCACAGGATGGCAATAGGGAGTTCCCTGACGAATATCCATTGCCTCACCCAGTGCTTTCTCCTCATTGATGTCAATAATTACGATTTCAGAAGCGATTCCCTGAACCGCCATCGTATAGGCAATGGTGGAACCTACAGTACCGGCTCCGATAATGGTTACTTTGTTGCTCATTTTATTACTCCTTCATTTTATAATGGGCTGTTTGATAGAAACCCGTTTGTTTCCTTGTTTATTATAGCAATAAATAAAGTTTTACTGAAATGTAAAATCAGTATACCGTTATGTGTTTTTTGATATATTATTAAGAATTATGGAATAAAAAACATATATTTCAGTAAAAAAATGGCTTTTCACAAGCATTTTTGTGAAATAAATAACAAATCAGAGATTTTATAACTTAAAATGATAAATTTTTCAGACAGTTTTTTTAAGGGACTCCAAGTCAAAAGCATTTCTTTCATTAAAAACTGCCGTTTCTCTTGACAAATCCGGCAAAACAAAGTATGATGAAGAAAAAAGTTTTTCAGCAGTCCTGTCCGCAAAGCGATCTATGTCTTGCATTAAAAAATCCGCATTGAGCGCTTTCAAATGGGCAAAAGGAGAATTTATGATCTATACACTGCATCAAGGAAAACTGACCGCCGCCATTTCCGACATCGGCGGGCAGCTTTGCGCTTTGACCTATCAAGGCTGTCAACTGATCTGGCAGGGTGACGATACGCACTGGGCAGATCACGCGCCGCTTCTCTTTCCTTTCTGCGGGCGGGTCAAAAACGGACAATATACTTGGCAGAACAAGCAGTATCCCATGCCGATTCACGGATTTTTAAATGCTTCAAAGCTGATCTGCGCAAAATCAACGCAGTCATCCGTGACCTTTCGTCTGACGGATACGCCGGATAGCCGTAAAATCTATCCTTTCTCCTTTGAACTGCTGCTTCATTGGCAGCTTACGCAGGAACAGTTATTCTGTGAAACAGTCATAACGGCGAAAGACGGTCCGCTGTGCTTTTCCTTCGGCGCCCATCCGGGATTTTGTCTGCCTTGCGATGACGCCGGCTTCTATGACGCCGCGCTGACCTTCGACCGTCCGCTGCCTATTCGCCGGATAGAATTAACCGAGAGCGGCTTTTTTACCGGCCGCTTCACAGACTATCGTCTTTCAGACGGAACAACACTGCCGCTAAGCCCTGATCCCGCTCTTGGCTGCGGTCTGTTTTTGGAACCAGACTGTTCCAACAGAGCGGTCACACTGAAAGCATCTGCGCTGCCCGCAGACCTTCGGATCGAATTTGACGATTTTCCGTATTTAGGACTGTGGCACAGCGAAGGCGGTGCCTTTCTTTGTATCGAACCATGGCAAGGACTGCCGGCGCTGAACGCATCTGCTACAATGCTGGAAAACAAGCCGGGGAATCTGACCCTTTCTCCCGGTCAAAAAAAGCATTTTCGCTTCTCCGTTATGCCTGCTCCTAAACCGACAGCAACCCGATGCTCACCGGTTTCCGATAGCCGCCGCTCTTCTGTCATAACGAAAGGAACAGCCCATGACTGAAAGTCATTTTGAAATATTTACCCTAACGCTTACATCAATTTTGAAATCAATCAAAAAGATCAAAGACAGCCGCATGAAAAAATACGGTCTTCGAGGCAGTCATGTTATGCTGCTCTATCAGCTTAGCGGTCATCCGGAGGGACTTACGCCCGCCGACCTATCTGAGTCCGGCTGCGTAGACAAAGCACTGATTTCCCGCACTATATCTGAGCTGTTGGACAAAGGCTTTGTCCGCACGGTACAAACAGACGGAAAAAAGTACAAAGTCCGCCTTTGCCTTACCGAATCGGGTCAGGAAACGGCGGCTTATATTGCGGAAGCAGCCACCGAAGTACAGACCCGTATCAGTCATGACTTTACTGAAGAAGAAATGACGCTTTTCTACCGTATTCTGACCGCCCTGCAAATTCGTCTGAATGAAATTACGGAAGAAGAAAATTAAGTTCAGCTAATTCGATTCGCATCTAAATACGGCAAGCCGCCCTAAGGACCTGCTTGCCGCATTTTATTTTTGCAACGAACCGCGTTAGTTCAATACGCTTTTCTTTCAATAGATTATATTTACAGCAATCCATAGCGCTTGCGGTCAAAAAAGATTTGATCTCAAAGCAGCAAAGCATTACTCGTCCCGCATTGACGCCGCAACCTTCATCATTATTGCCGCTTCAATCCGCTTACGATGAAGCTCGCAGCCCAGTTCATAAACGCCCCGAATGCTGCCGGTAGAATGATAAGCATTAGCAGCACAGCCTCCGCTGCAATAGAAGCGCGCGAAGCAATTGTCACACTCGCTGTGCGCATAAATGTTGCAAAACTTAAATTCATCGCAAACCGACTGATTGTCAATGCCGGTAAATACATTACCCAGCTTGAACTTTTCATCCCCTACAAACTGATGACAGGGATAAATATCGCCTGTGGGGGTTACTGCCATATACTCAGTTCCCACGCCGCAGCCGGAAATACGCTTCACGATGCAGGGCCCGCCCTCTAAGTCGATCATGTAATGATAGAAGGTGAAGCCGTTGCCCTTCTCTTCCCGACGCAGCATTTCCTTCGCCAAAATATCGTACTGCGCCAGCAGAGTAGACAGATCTTCCTTTTTCAGCGCATAATCGGCTTCGGGCGGCGCCACCACCGGCTCAATGGAAATCTGCTTGAAGCCAAGATCCGCCATATGCAGAATATCGGCGGCAAAATCAGAGTTATAATGGGTATAAGTACCCCGAATGTAGTAGTTTTCCTGTCCCCGCTGCTCCGCCCATTTTTGGAATTTAGGCACAATTTTATCGTAGCTTCCCTCTCCGTTTCGGGAGGTACGCATCCTGTCGTTGACCGCTTTTCTGCCGTCCAGGCTCATGACCACATTACTCATTTCTCTGTTGCAGAATTCCATGACCTCATCATTTACCAATATGCCATTGGTAGTAAAGGTGAATCGGAATTCCTTATTGTGTGCCTTTTCCAGCGATCTGCCATAGGCTACCAGCCGCTTTACCACTTCAAAGTTCAAGGTAGGCTCGCCCCCAAAAAAATCCACCTCTAAATGCCGGCGAGTACCGGAATGGGCGACTAAATAATCGAACGCCGCTTTCCCTACCTCAAAGGACATCAGACCTTTTTGACTGTATTCTCCCTCTCCGGCAAAACAGTATTTACAGGCAAGATTGCAGCCATGCGCGATATGCAAACACATGGCTTTCACCACCGACTGGCGTTTTTTAAAATCAAAAGCATGTCCCGTAAACCGATCCTCCGAAAAGAGACGCCCTTCCCTTTTCAGCGCTTCGATGTCATCGTACAGCTCGGCGAGCTCCGCTTCTGTTACATCGGAATTATCCTTATACTTATTCAGCAGAAAAGCCGTCAGCGCTTCCCGGTCCATTTGCTCGTAATTGGATATAGCGTCAAAAGCTACCTCGTCCACAGCATGAACAGAACCGCTGTTAGCGTCAATAATAATATTATATCCGTTGCTTTTATAGGCGTGTATCATAATTTATCTCGATTTCCGCGGGTTTCGCTTTACAAATTCCGCTTTTGCGGCCGCCCGCTGATTTTTGATATTCTATATTTATATTTATGAAATCCGACTGAAGTGATTTATTACAATAAGAACAGGCAAAACGGCATCCGCCTGCCGCGTTTTTTTTGTAATATGCTCAGCTGATTTTCGTTTTAGCCGAAGGCTCTGATATTGTAACCCTGATCCGACCATCTCTGCCGCCTGCCGGCTTCAGTTCGCCGCAATACGGAACAAGATGATTTTTATATGGCTTTGATCGCTCCCTTTCATGAGCGTTCTTCAGCCTTCCATATTTCTATTTTAATAAAGTGCAGGGCTTTGCTTCAAATAAATAACTTCCTTAATAATCTACCCTTGCCCGCAAGAAAAGAGGCTGCTGCAAATTTTCATTTGCAGCAGCCGATTTTGCCGATGTTTGCTGATTATTGACCGATCATCGGGCAAAATGTCAGAACATCCCGCCCAAGCAAACTTATCCGGACAAGAATTACTTCGACTTTTTCAGCTGCTCGCACTGCTGATTGGCAACGCTGCAGGAAGTTTTGCTTGCGGACTGGCAAGAGGTCTGGCATTCTCCGCAGCCGCCCTTCACAGCGGATGCTTCCAGATTTCTGGAATTCAGTGTTTTGATTCTCTTCATCGTAAATTCCTCCTAATTTTAAATCCATACGCCTGTATCATAGCACAAATATGATCGTTTGTCAATATTTTTTAAAAAAATGCGCTCCTATCCGCATATGTTTCACGGCACAACGGTGCGTTGAGTGTAATTCATTTTCAAGTCGCTTGTTTTTCTTTTTTCAGTATGTTACAATAACAATACGGTACCGAAAAACAATTTACGGAGGCTAAAATATGGCAGAAACAATGGGACAAATTATCAAAAAGCTGCGGAAAGAAAAGAACATCACACAGGAAAAGCTGGCAGAGAAACTGAAGGTAACGCCGCAGGCTGTCTCCAAATGGGAAAATGATACAGGAATGCCCGATATTTCACAAATCGTACCGTTAGCGTCCTTTTTCGAAGTACCCACCGATCTGCTGTTCGGTCTGAATTTGGCAGGCGCGGACGCCGCCATCGCCGAAGCGAAGCAAATCGAAACCCTGCCCGAAACCGACAATGACAAGTGCATCGAACTGTGGGCAGACCTTCTAAAGCGGTATCCTCACAACAACGAGTGCCGTTTTCGTCTGGCGCATGTCTACCTATGCCGTAAACAGGAGGGTGACTATGCTTTGGCGGCAGAACTGTACGAAAAAATTTTGGACGAATGCACCGATTCTAAGCTGCGTCTGAAAACGCTGAGTCTGCTTTGCTTCTGTTATAATAGGAGGGGTGACAGGGCAAACGCCATTCGCGTTGCCGAACTTTGCGGACCGTCGCATATAACGGCAGACAGCCTGCTTGCTAAAATCGACGGTTACGAAAAGTGAAACGAAGTCAATCAGCGGCTGCTTGCCCACAGCGTTGAAGAAGCCTCATGGTGTCTGATCAGGCAAACCTATAAAACGGATAACGATGCGATCTTTGCCTGCAAAACTGCGCTTCGGCTGCTTGATCTGATTTACTATGACGGCAATAAGGCATGGATCAGCTATGTATATATTACCATCCGCACAGAGCTTTGCGCCCTGCTTGCCAAAGCTGAACAGTATGACAAATGTATGTTGAACTTGAAAAGTGGCTGAGCGACGTTATTTTCGAGGATTCGCTGCCCCTTGGAGACTGTCGCTATTCGGGCAACCTTTTTTTGAATTCCCAAATCTATCGTCATACTGAAAACCCTAAAAAGGGATTGGAATTTATTCTGTCCCACATAGAATTTCCCGAACACGATCAGGTAAGAGAAACCGAACGGTTTCAGCAATTTCTGGCAAACGCAGAAAAGTGCCGCCGTGAAAGCGTTGCAGCTGACTGATTATGCCCCAAACAGCCCCATCGGGCTGTACAGACTGTCAAAAAAGTCCAGAACAAATTGCGCTATTCGTAAAAAAGAACAAATTCGTTTGTGAGTTTTTTCTCTTGCCTAAAAAGGTCCCGGAGAAAAAGCTCACAAAAAGAGAAAGGTACGGAGGGCGACTTAGGGCTTCGCCCTAAGAACCCACGACCTTTTGAGAAAAGGTCGATCAAAACTTTTGTGCAAGCTGCCAAGCAATGATAGTTTTTCGACAGGCTGAGCAGCCCCGATGGGGCTGTTTTATCATTTTTCAGAAAATACCATGGATTTTTAAAAATCCAGCACCTTTAAAAGCTTTTCATCCTCAGCCGTATTGGCAGACGATGATCTGTACAGCTTCACCCCTGCCGCCCTCAGCGCCCCAAACAGTTCGATCAGTTCGGCACTGATCTCTTCCCC
>CAZMTU010000116.1:0-7593 GCA_964569225.1 uncultured Lachnospiraceae bacterium
TGGCATAATAAAAATCCCCGAAATAATTACTGTCAATAAAGGATTTCAGCATCTTGCAGTCATTGCCGTGGCGACGCACAAAACCGATCATCAGCAGCTTTCCGCTCTCTTCAGCAGTTTTCTTCATTTCTTCCGCCAATACGGCATTCAACGCCATGGGCTTTTCGCAAAGAACGTGCTTACCTGCCTTTAACGCCGCGATGGCAGCAGGCGCATGTCCGTTATTCCATGTGCAGACACTCACCGCGTCCAATTCAGACAGCGTCAGCATCTCATTGTAGTCGGTATACAGATGGGTTACGCCGTATTTTTCACCCGCCTGCTTCAGTCTGTCGGCATTAATATCGCAAAAAGCGTACAGTTCTGCTTCCGGATTTCGCAGATAAGCCTGAATATGCTCACCCGCAATATTTCCTACACCGATAATTCCGATCTTCAGTGCCATTTTATATTCCCTTCTATCTAATCTTTGTTTTTTATATTTCTTTAATCGGTCGAAATAATGCTCCGCAGAAAATCCGCAGCCTTTCGGATGTCTTTTTCGGGATTCTCCCCACATTCCCGCTCAATGGTAAGAAAGCCTTTATAACCGATATCCTCCAGCGCGGCAAGATAAGCGGGAAAATCCACTTTTCCCTCTCCTAAAGGCAATTCCTGATAGGCTTTTCCCAAATGAGAGAGCGCATCCATCTTCACACCGTAGATCATTTCGGGATCCTTCTCAAAAATCCGTATCCCATCCTTGGCATGGGTATGCACGATATAGTCTTTTAAGGTATACACGGCCTGAACCGGATCGTCGCCTGTAACCATCACCAGATTAGCGGGATCAAGATTGACCGCCACACCGCGGGAACCAAGACTGTCCAAAAAGCCCTTCAAGACTGAAGCAGTTTCCGGACCGGTTTCAATGGCAAAGTGCGCTTCCATCGAATCAGCATATTCCGCCAGCACATGACAAGCCTCTTGCATGATCTTATAGCGGTCATGACCGGGATCATTGGGCACTACCCCGATATGCGTAGTCACCACATCGGTTCCCAACTCCTTGGCAAGCTCCAAAATTCGCTTGGATTTGTCGATCAATTCAGGATTCAGCTCCGCATTGCCAAAACCGTGTCCCAGATCGCCGCAGAGCGCGGAAAAAACCAATCCCGATTCCTTCATCATAGACATCAGTTCGAAGATTTTGGCAGGCGTCATCTCCTCCGGGGAATGCGCGCCGGAGGTGGCATACATCTGCACTCCCTGAGCGCCGATCTCGGCTGCTTTTTTGATTGCGTCAGGCGTATTCAGTAAAAATGAATCAAGCATTACACCAATTGGAAAATTATACATAACCATACCTCCTATAAGTTTATAATTTTTCATCAGAAGTATAACACAAATTTCCCGCAAGGTCAATAGATTACAATGATTTTTTGACGCACAAACAAAAAACCGGCCGTGTACCGCGGGGAGTTGACACACGACCGGAATCACAATATTATTTTAACCAGGATTTCAAGAAATCTCTCACCGTTGCATAAAGATCAGTCCGGTAAATCAACAGAAGCACAACTACGGAAAGGACAAAGAGCACGCCAAGAAAAACATAATGAGATTTTTTCAGGTAAAGCTTGGGCTGAGATCGAGCTACCAACCCAAACGGTTTAAGCGCCGGCACGATTGCTGAAATAAAGATGACCAGAACCAATGCTTCCAGCGGAAAAAGAAGCAGATTCTTAAACATCGTCAGAACAAGCAAATAGAGTGAATAAGATGAAGGCAGATATAGCTTATAATAGAACACCATCACAAGAGGATTCAAAATAAAATTACAGCCTACACAAACCGCGGCACGGGAAAGAATAATCCGTGTAGCAGACAGCTTTGTTCGATAAAGAACCAGCGCAAAGAAAAAGCTCCCCGCCATTTCTACAAAAATAAAAGGGAAAAAGTAGGGCCCGCTGGGGAACAAAATGCAGCTAAGCGTATCGCTGACTGCCCCTGACAGCGCTCCAACCACCGGTCCGTAAATCATTGCGCCGGCAGCATTGATCCAGAAGGACAGTTTTATTTCCAAAATATTCGGAATAAGCTTGACGGCAAAAGGATTCAGGGCAACACGGACCGCAATCACAACGGCAGCAATCGCCAGCATGCGGATATCCTTCAGTTCCGCGCAGGCAAGCCGCCAATAGTCCCTGTTAAAGGGATGTACAAACAAAGCTTCGCTGTTTCTTTTTTTGATCATATAAATAAAATACCTCCTTTTCCTCGCCATATGGCATTGAAAAAGGAGCACCTTTTTATTTTGCCGTATGAAGCGGGATGCAGGAACGCCACCGCAAGCATAACGCTTTTCGTTCTGCCGGCAACTCCCCGTCCCGCAGACACTTAACGCAGACATTCCTTACTCTTCAAGTGAATTTATTATAACACACTTTCTAAAAAAGTCAATAGAAAAATGCCATATTTTACAAAACCGTGCTTGCATATTTCAGAAGATTATGCTACAATAAAAAAAGCTTATTTAAAAGCTGCTCGAAAGAAAAGGAGAAGATCAGCGCATCCTGCTTACACGGACGCTGTATAAAAAACTGACATGTACGAAAAAAACGACAATTATATCCCTCGGGTAATTGAAAAACAAAAAAACATTGCCTTGATCGCACATGATTATAAAAAGGCAGAGCTGGTAGACTGGTGTCGAGAGCACAAGGATGTACTGGAACGCCATTTTTTAGTGGGAACCGGCACGACCGCCAAAATCATTTCCGAAATGACTGGATTACCTGTCCGAGGCTTTAACAGCGGTCCTTTGGGCGGCGACCAGCAGATCGGTGCCCGAATTGTGGAAGGCAGAATAGATATGGTCATTTTCTTTTCTGATCCGCTGTCCGCTCAACCGCACGATCCCGATGTAAAAGCACTGCTTCGAATTGCGCAGGTGTACGACATTCCGATCGCCAATAATCGTTCCACCGCTGATTTTCTCATTTCTTCTTCCTATATGAACGCTGAATATACACACTATGTCATTAATTTTAAAAAAAGTATTTCCGACCGCGCTGAAACAATGTCCGTTTCGGATGAGGATTCAAAATAAAATAGACTCATTTTGCTTTCTCCCCTGTAAATCATAAAAAATTCTTTCATTTCAAAAAAATGAAAGAATTTTTTATTTTGTAACATTTTATTCACAAATATAGAGTATGATTTAGTTAGTTAGAAATCTAATTATTTTAGTGAGGTGAGTATATGGGCCCCGGATTTTTTGGACCGCCCTCCAACCATGACATGAATGAAAAACTGAAGCCGCCGAAGCCTCAAACGCTGGCAGAAGTACCCGATTACCTGAAAAAGCTGATCGGCGGTTTCTTTTCACGGCTTGTCTATATTGTAAAACTGGTTTGGGAGGCTCGTCCTTCCCTGCTGTTTGTCATGATGTTCATGGCGGCGTTCAATGGCATTATGCCGGTAATAGGCTCGCTGATTGCCGCTAATCTGCTGACCAGCCTGTCAGTCGCGCTGATCCATTTCATGCAAACCGGTGACGCGATAGCTTTTTCCAACATTCTTTTTCCCCTCGTACTTCAGTTTGGCTATCTGTTCATCAATAATTTGATCAACCACCTAAATACGATTATCACTCGTATTTCCAGTGAACTGATGACCAATCATATCAAAGTTAAAATCATGACCAAGGCGCGTGAAATAGACTTAGCTTCCTTTGATATGCCTGATTTCTATGAACGGTTGGAAAACGCCAATCGGGAAGCTGGTACCCGCCCTATTAATGTACTGAACGCTACCTTCAACATCATCAGTACGATCATCAGCATTGTCACCTATATTATTGTGCTCTGTGCCATTGCGTGGTGGGCGCCGCTTGTAGTTATAGCGCTCGCCGCTCCTTCCGCCATCATCAGCTTCTATTACCGGAAAAAGAATTTCCAATATATGCGCCGCCGCTCCAAGGATCGCCGTCAGATGACTTATTATTCCGATCTTTTGGTCAACAAGGATCTGGTCAAGGAGGTTAAGCTGTTTGGGCTTTCCGACACCTTCATCGGGCGCTATAACGAGGTATTCAAACACTATTTCAGCGGTATTAAAAAGCTGATTATGCAGGAAGGCGCATGGAATATCAGTCTGTCCCTGATGACCTCCACCGTAAACTGTCTGCTTTTTCTCTTTGTCGCCAATCAGGTCCGTATCGGCGGCATTGGAGAAATCGGCGATTACTCCCTCTATACCGGCGCGCTGAACGCCATTGCCAGCGGTGTCGCCACCTTGATTTCCACTACTGCCACCATTTACGAGGGAACGCTTTTCATTGACAATATGATCCTTTTCATGAACGAAACCAAGCATATCGTTCCCATGCTGCCCGAGCATTGCCCTGAGGTTAAACGGCACTGCGGCCATACCATTGAGTTCCGACATGTATCCTTTGTGTATCCCGGTACGCAGCGAAAGGTATTGGACGATATTAATCTAAAGCTGGAACCTGGAGATACCGCCGTACTGGTCGGTTTAAACGGCGCCGGCAAAACCACCTTGATCAAACTGCTAACCAGACTGTACGACCCAACCGAAGGCGAGATTCTTTTTGACGGCAAGGATATCCGCAGCTACGAACCAACCGACCTGTATAAGGTGTTTGGAATTATTTTCCAAGACTTTGGTAAATATGCTTTTAACGTCAGTGAAAATATTGCTTTTGGTGATATCTACAAAACAATAGATCAGAATGAAATTACCTCTGCTGCGCACCAATCCTCCGCAGACATCTTTATCGACAAATTACCGCAGCAATATAACACGCCCCTGATGCGCTACTTTGAAAAAGACGGTATCGAATTATCCATCGGTCAATGGCAAAAACTTTCCATCGCCCGCGCTTTCTACAGTGACAGCGATATTTTGATCTTGGATGAACCTACCGCTTCGCTTGATCCTATGGCGGAACAGGAAATCTTTAATCAGTTCGATAAACTGTCAGAAGACAAAACTACTGTATTCGTTTCTCACCGCCTTTCCAGCGCGACCACAGCCAATAAAATCATCGTGCTGGAATACGGTAAGATCATCGAAATGGGCGATCATAAGGAATTAATGGCAGCTCACGGCAAATACTATGAATTATTCTCTACGCAAGCAAAGCGCTACATATCTACCGAGGAGGAAAGCATTCGGGAAGATAATTTCATAAATCAGCGGGATCGATTTGTTCCGTCGCTTTCACCATCTTCACCGCCTTCACCGCCTTCACCGCCTTCACCGCCTTCACCGCCTTCACCGCCTTCACATCCCCGTTTTCATCAATAAATTTACTTTCCTTTGACGGTTAAATCTTCATCTAATTTTTAAACAGTGATATCAATCAGTTTAAAGCCAATTTTTAAGCAGCCAAAACCGGTCTGCCGGACAGCTCGGTTTTGGCTGCGATTTAATTTTCATAAATCGGAGATAACCCATGTCACCTCACTTGAATACCTTTCCTAAAACCTATTTTTACCCTGCCGATCTGCTGATTCCTAAAACCGATTTTGCCCGTTGGGCAGTAGTTGCCTGTGATCAGTTCACCAGCGATCCCGCATACTGGAATCAGGTCGAAAAAATAGTCGGCAATGCTCCTTCTTCCCTCCGGCTGTTTTTACCGGAAATCTATCTGTCCGATGACAATAAACCCGCGCTCGCTTCTATCCGCCATTATATGAAAGCCTACCTTGCCGAAGATCGACTAACTATCTGCCCCAACGCAATGATCTATGTAGAACGTAAGCTTTCCGGCGGCGCCACCAGACGGGGAATCGTCGGCTGCATTGATCTTGAAGATTACGATTATCATGAGAACAGTCACGCTATCATTCGCGCCACAGAGGAAACAATCCCTGAACGACTGCCGCCCCGCATTGCCATCCGTGAAAATGCGCTGCTGGAATTAAGTCATATATTGCTGCTTGCAGACGATCCTCAGGATAGCATCATCGGGCGGCTAAAGGAATGCCGCGGCGAGCTGCCCGTGCTATACGATTTCGACTTAATGCAGCAAGGCGGTCATATTACCGGACGGCTGATTCCTGAGCAAATTCAGGAAGAAATCAATGCTGCCCTTCAAAAATTAGCGGACAACTCTCCCATGCTTTTTGCTGTGGGAGACGGAAATCACTCTTTAGCTTCCGCCAAAGAGTGCTATCAGAAGCATCCTGACTTATTTTCCCGCTACGCTATGGTAGAACTGATGAATTTGCATGATACCTCACTCTGTTTTGAACCGATCTATCGGATCGTTTACCACATTGACCCCGATCTGCTATTTGAAGAACTTACAATCTTCTTCGGCAGCACCGATGCTGAAAACGGTCAGCCCTGTACAGTTTATTGGGGCGAACAAAGCCAAATCCTGCATCTGCCACCCATACAGAAGCTGACAGTAGGAAGTCTGCAAGCCTTTCTGACCTACTTGACCGCCAGCTATCCTGAAGTCAAAGTAGACTATGTACATGAGGCTGACACCGTCCGCAATGCTGCCCGCTCCCCCCGCACCGTCGGATTTCTTTATGACAGTATTCGAAAGGAAGAATTGTTTCCCGCCGTACTTGCCGATGGGTCCCTGCCCCGTAAAACCTTCTCCATGGGAGAAGGTTGCGATAAACGCTATTATCTGGAAGCAAGAAAAATTCGTATTACGCCTTAACCGTGCAGATCCTTTAGCTATTAACAGAAAAAGCATGCTTTAAAAAGCATGCTTTTTTATAGCCAAATAACCAAATCATTCCGTTATATTTCGTTCATACAGGAAACCGCAGAAATGAAAAATCAATCTGAAGCTTATAGCCGCAAAAAAAGATGATTGGCATAATTGCCCACCACAGAGGAAAAATAAGCAATCAAAATAATTTCCAATGTCCGATTCAAGCGAATCCGCGCGCCTTCTATCGGTTCCACATAGCCCGCTGTGACCTCCTGAATCACTTTACTTAGCTGCTCTGTAGTTTCATATCCTCGCTCGGAAAATTGGTCGTATACAGAACAAATATAATCAAATAGCTGAGATTCCGGAATAATATCGTCCGATTTGTCATCAATCGTTCCGTTAATATAGTGCAGCAGGGCATCTACCCTCTCAAGCAGCATACAGCTCCGAAGCATATTGATAATCAAAATTCTCGCAAGCTGATCTTTCGAATACTTTTTATTGACCGTGTTGCCTACCCATCCCCGTTTGACCCAATTTTGGAGAGTCGAACCGTCCACTCCTGAAATTTCACGGATTTGCGTCAGCATCACCCCGTTGGTCACAAAAAAAATAGTGTCCAAAAATGCCATACCGGTCTTATTATCCTTATCTGCTTTCTTAAGGATTGTTCCCGGAATGATTCCTGTTTCAAGCGATAGCTTCATATTCCAAGCACTTCCTTTTCTATCATTTTAATTTGCGCCATACTGACTGTCATTACAACAATAATCTCATGCCAGTGTTTTAATAACACCGTGCTGTTTTATGGTGTATTTATTATAGCACACATTCAAATGATTGTCAAGAGCAAACTGATTATTTGCTTATCTTTTTCAGTGTCTGCTCTATCACATGGCGAAGCG
>CAZMTU010000117.1:0-7385 GCA_964569225.1 uncultured Lachnospiraceae bacterium
ATAGAACCGTACTCTTTCGCGTCATAGAGCTGCGCCAGCAGGGTATTTATATCTGTAAAGCTCACCCGACTGTCTTCGCGGGGCGTTCGGGTATGTACCAGCACCGTCATGCCGAAGGCAAGGGCAATATTAGCGACTGCTCGCCCAATAGAACCGTAGCCTACAATGCCCAACACTTTTCCGTACAGTTCACAGGTAGGATATTCGAAGATGGAGAAAAAGCGGGCGCGCTTCCAGCCGCCTGTCTGCACAAAATCGTTGTAGCGCCCGACCTTGCAGGCAAGTTCCAGCATCAAGGCGAAGGTGTGCTGCGCTACCGCCATGGTAGAGTATTCACCGGCATTGGCTACATCAATGCCCCGACTGCGGGCAAAAGCTGTATCAATGTTGTTGTAGCCGGTGGCGAACAGTCCGATATATTTAAGCTTGGGGGCTTCAGACAGCTCCGTCTGTCCTAAAACCGTCTTGTTGCAGAATACTGCATCCGCGTCGGCAATGCGGCGGGATGTTTGTGACGGATCGTTTTCTTCATAGAAAACCACTTCGCCGTAAGGGCGTAAGCGGCTTGCAATGTCTACATCGCCTGCGGAAAAGACCGTTCCGCAATCGGTAAATACCATTTTCATCTATTTTCTCCCTTCAATCGAAAATCTTAGGTACATTATACCTCTGCCAAAGGAGATTTGCAACCCTGAATTTGTGATGTTTACTAAAAATGCAGAAAATTTGATTTTTTTTGATAATTAGTGTTCACAAACCGTAAAAAATATGTTAAAATAAAACGAATGATTGCTTGAGGGCACGGGATGACTCGGACCTTATCAAAAATGAAAGGCGGACAAGAGGAAATGAAGGATTTATTCGGTGAACTTAGCGTAATTGGTATGCGCGGCTGTGAGGAATTTACCGATCAGGTCAATTATTATCTCAAAGCATGGAGAGGTTCCATCGAAGGATTTGAAGTGGACGTGGAGTGTCCCCGGTTTGGCAGCGGTGAGGGCAAAGGGCTGCTTCATCAGTCGCTGCGGGGACATGACGTCTACATTATTTGCGATGTATTTAATTACGGTGTCACTTACAAGATGTACGGGCAGACCGTGCCTATGAGTCCTGATGACCATTTTGCCGATTTAAAGCGTTTAATTGGCGCTATTGGGGGAAAAGCAAGACGCATCAATGTCATTATGCCTATGCTGTATGAGGGTCGGCAGCATAAAAGAAGTTCCCGTGAATCATTGGATTGCGCGTTGGCATTGCAGGAACTGGTAGGAATGGGTGTGACGAATATCATCACCTTCGATGCGCATGACGCGCGGGTGCAGAACGCAATTCCGCTTCATGGATTTGAGAATGTTCGCTGTACATATCAGATGATCAAGGCGTTTATCAGCAATGTGGAAGATATTGATCTGTCCAATTTGTCAATCGTTTCTCCTGATGAAGGCGGGATGGGACGGGCTATGTACTATTCCTCGGTATTGAAGCTGGATTTGGGCATGTTCTATAAGCGCCGCAATTATTCGGTGATTGTCAACGGTCGAAATCCGATCGAAGCGCATGAATATTTAGGCAAGAGCGTGGAGGGAAAAGACGTAGTCATTGTGGACGATATGATTTCCTCCGGTGATTCAGTGATTGAGGTTGCCGAGAAGCTGCGGGAGCGGGGCGCTAAACGGATATTCGTTTTTGCCACCTTCGGACTTTTCTGTAATGGGCTGGATAATATTGATAAAGCTTATGCCGATGGTAATATTACAAAGGTGTTCACCACCAATTTGACTTACCGGCCCGCTGAGCTGCGAAATCGCCCGTGGTATTGCGAAGTAAATATGAGCAAATATGTTTCATTGCTTATCGATACCTTAAATTATGATGAGTCCCTTTCCGGATTGCTGAGTCCTGCCGGGAAGATTCATTCGTATGTGGATAAGGCGCTGGAAGACGGACGAATCAAAAAATAAGATTAAGCTAAAATAAGCGTCGGTCAATATTAAAATGACAAAACAGCCCCCGAAACAACTGTTTCGGGGGCTGTGCATTTATCCGATCAAAGCAGGAATACATTCTCTATCTCTTTCTTCATTGCTGTTGGCAGCATAAAGGATCGTCCGGATAATATGTGGGTGCGCTCTTATTCCGAAAATCGGCAAGTTGGACGTCTAATCCGATATCGGTGGATATCCCCATAGCGTTTTGAAGTGCTTTGCAGTCCAGCGCTTCCAATTGTGCTTGAGTGGCGGCAAATATGGGATAGCTGTACCCGCCGTCCTTGCCGACTTCCTCCCATCCCAATCCGGTGAGGTACTCGATCATTCCTTCTTCATTGATCTCTTTCATAACGCCATCGTCTGTATAATCATAGTGTACAAAACAGAACGCGCAGCGATCAGCGGCTGTCATACCCGTTGGGTAAGGATCTCTTAAAAGTAGCTCGCCGGAAGAGGGAATATAGTCTATATGAGGATAGGTTAGGAAAACACCCCCCCAAATGAGATCGGGGCGATAGAAATTCTCCGGCAAGACGATGTTGTTTTTTTCATAGACGTCCTTGCCGTTTTCGTTAAACTCCGGGGGAGTAGGCGCGGTAGACTGACCGGCGATATAAATTTCCAGTCCCTTCTCCATGGTTCCGCAATAGGCGGCTAAATCAGAAGCGTTTAATGCTTCCACCTGCGAACGGGTGGCGGCGTATAAATTGCTGAAGGAAAGAAGAACTCTTGGGTGATAGTCGGGCAGAGAAAGCACTTCCCAACCTTGCGCGCTCAGATATTCATCCAGTTTAGTTTCTGATTCGGGCTGATAGATTCGAATCAAAATAGCATATTGGGCGTCGGCGTCAATATCGCTACGGAATTTCGAGCAAAGATAGATCTGATTGGGAGATGGCGCTCTTTGCCCCGGTTCATAGTAAGCTGTTTTAGATACACTTTCAAATAAGCTGTCGCTTGCGCCCCAATCATCGTATGTGTCCCAGATAAGGTCGGGGCGGTAGAAATCCTCCGGCAGCGAAATATCGTTTGCCGCGTAAAAAGCGGCGGCAATTTGGGCGGAGGACCGGTTCGTTTCCGTTGAATCGGACGGTTGACCTGTCGGCGGCGTTTTTTTCTCCGAACAGCCGGTGAGCAGGAGCGCTCCAGTCAGAGCGAGGGTCAATAGGGGAAGATACATGCGTTTTTTCATGGGGATGCTCCTTTCTGTAATCAATCCTTTTGGGGTTAATTCCTTTATAACATAAAAATCGGTATTTGTCAATATAAGTTAAATGAATAAAATATGTAAAATTGTAATAATAAATAAAAATTCCGGAAAATAATTCCGGAATTTTTATTTGCGCAAATATTATCTGATATATCCTCCGGGATATATATCCAACCCAACGTCAGTGGATATCCCCATAGCGTTTTGAAGTGCTTGGCAGTCCAGCGCCTCCATTTGGGCATAAGTGGCGGCAAATACGGGATAGCTGTACCCGCCGTCCTTGCCGACTTCCTCCCATCCCAATCCAGTGAGGTACTCGATCATTCCTTCTTCATTGATCGTTTTTAGTCCCTCATCCGTGTAGTCATAATACCAAAACCAAACTGCATAGCGATCTGTTTCAGTGGCGCCTTGAGGCGGGACAAAACGAATCAGCACTTCTCCTTCAGAAGGCTGTGTATCGCCTGTAAATACTTCAATTCTGTTTCCCGGAACATCCCACCAAATGAGATCGGGGCGATAGAAATCCTCCGGCAGGACGATGTTGTTTTTTTCATAGTAATCCTTGCCGTTTTCGTTAAACTCCGGGGGAGTAGGCGCGGTAGACTGACCGGCGATATAAATTTCCAGTCCCTTCTCCATGGTTCCGCAATAGGCGGCTAAATCAGAAGCGTTTAATGCTTCCACCTGCGAACGGGTGGCGGCGTATAAATTGCTGAAGGAAAGAAGAACTCTTGGGTGATAGTCGGGCAGAGAAAGCACTTCCCAACCTTGCGCGCTCAGATATTCATCCAGTTTAGTTTCTGATTCGGGCTGATAGATTCGAATCAAAATAGCATATTGGGCGTCGGCGTCAATATCGCTACGGAATTTCGAGCAAAGATAGATCTGATTGGGAGATGGCGCTCTTTGCCCCGGTTCATAGTAAGCTGTTTTAGATACACTTTCAAATAAGCTGTCGCTTGCGCCCCAATCATCGTATGTGTCCCAGATAAGGTCGGGGCGGTAGAAATCCTCCGGCAGCGAAATATCGTTTGCCGCGTAAAAAGCGGCGGCAATTTGGGCGGAGGACCGGTTCGTTTCCGTTGAATCGGACGGTTGACCTGTCGGCGGCGTTTTTTTCTCCGAACAGCCGGTGAGCAGGAGCGCTCCGGTCAGAGCGAGGGTCAATAGGGAAAGATACATGCGTTTTTTCATGGGGATGCTCCTTTCAAAATTAATTTACGCACCATGCAACGCCATAGAATATATCGCTTTCTGTTGGGGTTTGAACATATACGCTTATAGTATAGCTTCCGGCCTTGCTGGTGGTGAAAGATATAATTTTTACATTCAATCCTGCATTGCTTACGGAAATATTTTGTGCATCGTAATTTGAGTCGAATGTTTCACTTGTGTTGTCTTCGTATTTGCATGTCACTCTTACTTCTAAATCAGGGAGACTATACTGAGTTACATCTAATGAAGTAGCAGGATGTTTTGCTGTCGTATATTGAATATAGGTAAGCGAAACTCTGACATTTAATCCTTGCGCGGCTTGCTCATTTGTGATTTGAATTATACCAGTTGCATAGGGATCAAAATCATTTGAATAATATCGGTTTCCGCGGAGTATTTGATAATTACGAGTACAATCTAAGATGCCCGCGCCGTACTTGTAGTAGGGATTGGTGTTATTAAGAGGGGATGTTATGTTAGGATTATGATCTCGATTGACCCCCGCTGTTAATACCGCTTTAATTGTTTCAGGATAGATTAACAAATCGCTCTTTTGTTGACACATTAAAGCAATTGCGCCTGTCACTTGAGGAGCAGCATAACTGGTACCTGTTTGAGGGCTATAGCTGCCGGTGCCTATATTAACTCCTGGAGCACATATATCAGGCTTTTGAGCAAAATTTGAAGGCATGAAATTATATGATGAGTTTTGATAGTGGGTATAGGATGAATCTACTGAACCAACGACAATACTATTATATGACATTGCGCCGCTGTTGACCCCTGACGAGCCATCGTTTCCGGCAGATTTTACAAATGTTACACAATGATCAATAGCAATATGATCTAACCATTTTGCCATAGCTCCGTATCCGTTATTCGCATCATATCCTACAGCGCAGCTTGCGTTAATAATATTGACATTTTTACTCAATAGCCATTCAATTGCCTGAATATGATAGCTTACCTGTGAATTTTCATTTTTTAGTCTGGCGGCGTATAATTGCACATTTGGTGCAATTGATTTAATAATACTGGCGACTAAATTAGCGTGATAGGCATAAGTGTTATTAGTATCTGGTGAAAACGATTCGATTACACCTAAAGATGTATCGGTTGGAATACCTTGATCAAGCACACCAACTTTGATTCCGGTGCCGCTGTAGAGGTTTTTAGGTGTAGAAGCGCGAATCATTGATAGATAATTGGTAGCAGTTACATCAGCCAGCGGCGCTGTCGGCGATTCCTCCTGTTTGATTAAATCGTCCGTTTCGGCATACAGTTCAATACTGGTTACCTGATCGTTAAGTGCCAATCGGTTTGCCTGTGTTTCATTTAGTGTGGTAATGATGACCGGCGAATAGTGACTGATATAGACAATATCCTCCGGATTCAGACAGCGTTCAGCAAAGGCAGTGTTTTGAGCGTCATAGAGTTCCCGGCTTTGGCGGCGTTTTTCCGCGATTTTGGCCTGTATCGCCTCAATTTCGGATGCGGAGGAATCTTCGCTGTTGGATTCGGCAATCAGCAGAAGGGATGAAGGTGCGCTTTGCAGATCTGATGCGATTTCCTCTGACAGACGGGTGGGCTGTTCAATGTCATCAATGTAAACCAAAACGTTTTGTTTGGCGGAGCCGCCCGCTGTGTCATAAGCGTCAGACAGTGCGGGATCAATGACCGATGCCCTGACAGCTTCCGCTTCAGCGGCGAGAGCGGCAAATTGAGGCAGTGCCAGCAGATGAAAAATGAGCAGAAATGAAATAATAACAGGTGTTTTGCGCATAAACAATTCCTCCCTTTTAACGAAATAAAATATGAAATATATAATGGATTCATAATATTTATACCATATATAATATGAAATGTCAAGGGAATATAATACAGAATTAATAAAAATGTGCAAAAACACCAAAAGCACTCAATCGGTCCACGGAACCAGAACGGACGGATCTATTTGAGATGCATTGAAGCGGTAATGCCCGGAGATTTCCAGAGGGGTGTATTTTAGGTAATCCTCTTCACGGTTGGACTGACCGCCGTTATGAATAAGATACACCCGCCCTTTGCGGTTGCGCTTGTCGGACACGATGCCGATGTGCTGATTATCTCCGAAGATCACAATATCTCCCGGCTGCCACTGATCGATCTCCTCAGGGTTCAGCGTCAACGACTCGGCATACATGTCGAAAAATACCCGCAGATTTCGCACCCGGCGGAAGTCAATATTCGAATCGGGTGTTTGAACCGCGAAATAGGCTTCCGGGCGGCGCGCAATATCCTGATCCACCATATCCCGCAAGGAGTAGCCCGCTTCTTTAAAGGCGCGCCAAATTACATCCGCGCAGACGCCGATATTGTCAGGGGGATAGCCGGTTTCCCAGTAGCGGCTGTCATATTCGGGATGATTTTCGGCATCCTTTCGGGCGCCGTAAAGAAAATCAGTGTAATCATCCACGCCGTTTTGGTTGTAATCAGTAGGACTGATCAATCGGTCAATGTCAAAATCCTCTCCGTAATAGATCCTTTCGGGTATAAGATTGAAATAAAATGCGATCCACAGCCCCATGGCAAATAGAAGCAGAAGGACAGCGATCAGAATCCAAAGCCATTTTTTCTTCCTGATAACCGATTTGGCGGACGGGGGAAAAGAGAAACTGTGCTTCATAAAAACTCCTTTCCTATTAATAAAGCTTCAAATTAATACAGCTTTAAATGCCGGATTTGCCCAGTGAAGTAGACTGACAGATAAACTGTCGGACAAGTAAATGAAGACAGGCGCTGACTGAAAGCGCTTTATGGACCGTCGCATTGGAGCAGATAATATTAAACCGGCGGGTTAATGCGGCTGTTTCAATCGGATAAAGCGGTTTAGTGCGGTTTACCTTTCCGGCAGCGGACGGGTATCTCCCGTAATATCCGGTTTATAGATCATGCTGTCGGCTTCGGTAAGCAGACGAATCACTTTCGCG
>CAZMTU010000118.1:0-7374 GCA_964569225.1 uncultured Lachnospiraceae bacterium
AGTTTTGATCGACCTTTTTTTAAAAGGTCGTGGGTTCTTAGGGCGAAGCCCTAAGCCGCCCTCCGCGGAGGGTGAAATGTCCTTCTCTTTGTTAAGCGCTTTTTCTCTTGTCCCTTTTTAGGCAGGAGAAAAGCGGACAAACAAATTTGTGTTTTTTACGAATAGTGCAATTTATTCTCGACTTTCTCGACAGACCAAGGGGACTTTTTAAAAAGTCCCCTATATAGGATTTGGGGCAAAGCCCCAATGGGATTTTGCCTTCAGTAAAAGGGAACTTCTTTCAAGAAGTTCCCTTTTACTGTTTAATCAACTAATTAATTATTCCTATAATAATTCATCAGGCATCCGTCTAACAAGATCTGGCGGTCGCCGGAAGAGAGATTTTCCAGCAGGAAGGTGAAGGGAAGCGCGCCCTTTTCACCAATAATGTAAGCGGGGATTTCCGAAGCGCCTGAAGCAAGAATAGTCCGAATGTTTGGAATGAAGATGAAATCATCTACGGCTGCGGGAAGCTCGCCCTTATAGGTCAGGGGAAGCATTCCCCAGTTAATCAGATTGGAGCGATAACGCTTAGTAGCGTATTCCACAGCGGCATTAGCCAGCCCGCCCAGTACTCGCTGGCAGGAGGCTGCCTGCTCACGGGCAGAGCCGTCGCCCGGTTTCAGGGCACAGACCATAGAGCCTAACATAATCGCGTCGGGATTTCCCTTGTAGATGCCGTCCAGTTTGGCATAGATACCGTCCAGCTCGGTAATGTGTTCACCGGAAAGACGGCGGGCCTCAAAGGCACGCATTTCCTTAGCCTTGCCTACATAAGCGGGATCCTTGCGGGAAAGGGCAAAGGAGGACAGCTTTTCGGGATTGGAACGGTAGGAGGAGGTATCGCCGGAGGGAATCAATTCATCGGTAGTGGTTACCGGATCATTGATAATAGTCACTGCTTTCAGCAGCAGATTATCGGCGGGCGGATTCATTTTAGGCCAGTCGGAAATGTTGGGACCAAAGACCAGTTCAGTTTCAGGCTGTGCTTTTCCGTAGCCGTAGTAAACCCTGCTCTGATAAACCGTATTGTCAAAATGATAATTCGGGACGGTGTATTCAATATCCAGTTCGGTAGCGGGTGTGAGAATACCGCCGTTCGCGGCAGTTGCGGCGATGGAACGGGAGTCCATCAGTGCCACTGCGGCGATCTGGTTGTCTCCCGGCTTAGAGCCTTCCCGGTTGGGGAAATTGCGGGTAGAGTGACGAATGGAAAGACCGCCGTTGGCAGGGACGTCGCCCGCGCCAAAGCAGGGACCGCAGAAGGCGGTGCGCAGCGTAGCGCCTGCGGAAATCAGGTCAGCGGCAGCGCCTGAACGAATCAATTCCAGCATTACCGGTTGAGAAGCGGGGTAAACCGACAGGGAGAAGGCGCCCGCACCGGTAGACGCGCCCTTCAAAATATCGGCGGCGGCGATCAGGTTGTCGAAGGTGCCGCCCGCGCAGCCTGCGATGACGCCCTGATCTACATGGAATTTGCCGTCTATAAACTTGTCCCGCAGCTTCAGCCGTCCTTCGGGAACGCCAAGCTGAGCAATAGCGGTTTCTTCGGCTTTTGCCAGCAATTCAGGGGCATTTTTCAGGAATTCCTTGATAGAATAAGCGTTGGAGGGATGGAAGGGCAGCGCGATCATAGGCTCTATCGCGGACAGGTCGATCTCGATCAGTCCGTCGTAGTAAGCGGGAGATTTGGGTGTCAGGCGACGGTAGTCGTCTGCTCTGCCGTGAAGCGCTAAATAGGCTTCGGTCTGCTCATCGGTTTCCCAGATGGAAGAAAGGCAGGTGGTTTCGGTGGTCATAACATCAATGCCGTTGCGGAATTCCATAGGCAGATGATGAATGCCTTCCCCGATGAATTCCAGCACCTTGTTTTTTACAAAACCGGATGCAAATACTGCGGAAATCAATACCAGCGCCACATCCTGAGGTCCTACGCCGGCTTTAGGCTTGCCGGTGAGCTTTACGGCGATCACCTGTGGGTAGGGAATATCATAGGTACGCCCCAACAGCTGTTTTACCAGTTCGGGACCGCCTTCACCGATCGCCATCGTGCCGATGGCGCCGTAGCGGGTATGGGAATCGGAGCCCAGCAGCATTTTGCCGCAGCCCGCGAAGGACTCCCGCATAAAGGAGTGAATAACCGCCTGATGAGCGGGCACATAGATTCCTCCGTACTTTTTAGCGGCGGATAACCCAAACAGGTGGTCATCCTCGTTGATGGTACCGCCTACGGCGCAGAGCGAGTTATGACAATTGGTAAGTACATAGGGAAGCGGAAAGCGCTCCAGACCCGACGCGCGGGCGGTCTGGATAATGCCTACATAGGTGATGTCATGGGACGCCATCGCGTCAAATTTTATTTTCAGATTTTGATTATCTCCGGAATGATTGTGACCGGTGAGAATGGAATAAGCGATGGTGTTCTGCTTGGCGTCCTCCGGAGAGAGCGCGGAAGTGCTGCTGATCTGTCCGTTTTCATAGAAAACGCCGGAAGCGGTGAGTTTGATCATAGGGGATCTCCTTTTGCGTGTAAATCATTATCGTCTTTATTTTGGTTGAACGGTTTTCGAACGGTTGGCGCATTTTCGGTTTATTCAGGAAAATGGCTTCTATATGCACCTATTCATGCATATACTTTGATTTTAAACATTTTTATTATAGCATATATACCGAGAAATTGCAAGTGTTTTTGCGAAAAGACCGCTTGACAGCGTTCAACGGTTATGGTACAATAAAGGCGTGTAAGGAATTTGCGAACATGGGTATTGCTTTTACGGGAAAACAGTTCATTGGCTTGTGCCAATAGATTGGCGCTGCAAACGCGATTCAAAACACGCGATTCTCCAAAGTCCTGTTATAATAAAATCAACCAAATGGTAAAATTTTTAAATAAAATCGCAGGAGGCTTTTTTATGATAAAAGTCACTATTTTTAATGAATTTCGCCACGAAAAAACCGATGAAGCGGTTCAAGCGATCTATCCCAACGGCATTCACAACGCTATTGCGGATTTTTTGAGATCGGATGAGATCGCCGTTCGTACCGTCACCTTGGACGATCCCGAATGCGGATTGACCGATGAGGTGCTGGCAGACACCGACGTGCTGCTTTGGTGGGGACATTTGGCGCACCATGAAGTACCTGACGCGGTGGCACATCGGGTGCAGGAAAATGTATTGAAGGGCATGGGCTTTATTCCGCTGCACTCCGGACATCATTCCAAGCCCTTCCGGATGCTGATGGGAACTACATGTAATGTAAACTGGCGGGAAGACGGCGATTTCTGCCGGCTTTGGATTTGCGATCCTTCTCATCCCATTGCGGCAGGACTTGACCGTTATGTGGAAATCCCGCATGAGGAAATGTATACCGAGCCGTTTGGTATTCCAGAACCGGATAAGCTGCTGCTGATCGGTTGGTATGACAGCGGAGAGGTGTTCCGTTCGGGCTGCATTTATCAAAGGGGACACGGTAAGATCTTCTATTTCCAGCCCGGTCACGAAACCTATCCTACTTACTATATTCCGGAAGTGCAGACCATTATCCGAAACGCGGTGAAATGGGCGACGCCTGTTTACCGCACGCCCGATCTCCCCTGTCCATGGGTGCCTCGAATTACGCCAAAGGAAAATTAACGGTCCGGGCTGTTTGCTTGGCAGGAAAAGAATAATTGATTCTTTACAGCTCCGCAAGTATTTGCGGGGCTGTAAAGCGCTTGGGCGTAATTTTGTTTTATAAAAATATATTTAAAGCATATACTATTTTTGTTTTCAAGTAATTGGTTCAGTTTACTAATGTTTTATGGGAGGAGGTATAACTCAAATGCTGAAAAAAATAGCCGGATTGACTGCGGGCGCGGTCATATATTCGCTCAGTATATCATTGTTTTTAGATCCGCATAATTTAGCGCCGGGAGGCGTCAGCGGAATATCCATTCTGCTGAATCGGCTGCTGCCGGTGATTGAAACGGGTACATGGATTCTGCTTCTTAACATTCCGCTGCTGGTTTTGGGGCTGTTTAAATTCGGAAAAGCATTTTTGCTTTCGACCGTTTATACCACTGTAGCGGCATCGCTGCTGGTGGATGCGGAAGGGTATCTGATGCGGAACAGACCGCTGATTACCGAAAATGTGCTGTTGGCAGCGCTGGTAGGCGGCGCGCTGCTGGCACTTGGAATGGGGATAGTTTTTCGCAGCGGCGGGACCACCGGCGGCACCGACATTCTTGTAAAGCTGCTGCGGCGAAAATTCCGCTACCTGAAGAGCGGCGTACTCATGATGATCACCGACGCTGTGATTGTTACACTTTCTGTACCGGTGCTCGGTTCATTGGAGCCGGCGCTGTATGCGGCTGTTTCACTGGTGGTTACAAGCTATCTTTTTGATAAAGTGCTGTACGGTACCGACGGCGCCAAGCTCTTTTATATTATCAGCAGCAGACCCGAAGCAATTGCGGACCGTATCTTAAAGGAACTGGATTTGGGCGCTACTTATTTATCCGCCGAGGGCGCCTATACCGGCGAAGACAAACGGGTGCTGCTCTGCGCGGCCCGCAAGCAGTTAGCGCCTAAGATACGGGATATTGTGAAAAGTGAGGATCCAACTGCCTTTCTGATCTTATCACCCGCCACTGAAGTTTTTGGAGAAGGCTTTAAATCTCAGTCTGCGGAGGAAATATGAGAGGAAATTCAAATTTTTGATTGTTTTTGAGTTCAATTAAATAGGCGCCGCATTGTAAGTGCGGCGCCTTAGTCTGTCGGAAAGGTTTAGAATAAATTGCGCTATTCGTAAAAAAGAACAAAATCGTTTGTCCGCTTTTTCTCCTGCCTAAAAAGATCCAAGAGAAAAGCGCTCAAAAAGAGAAAGGCTGGACATTTCGCCCTTTGCGGAGGACGGCTTAGGGCTTCGCCCTAAGAACCCACGCCCTTTTGAAAAAGGTCGATCAAAACTTTTTCGCAGGGTGCCAAACAATTATAGTTTTTCTACACACTGAGGCGCCGCATTGTAAGTGCGGCGCCTATTTTGCGCGGTTATGTAATTGCATTGAACAAGCGGATTTATTCACCCAAAAGATCGCTGAGCTCTACTTTTACATACCCATCTTCGCTGGGCTTTACGATTTTGTCCGCTGAGCTGTTCAGATCGGAATAGGTAATTTTAGCGGAAATATTGGCGCTGACAGTGCCAAACTCCAGTTCGCTCAAGTCCATATTCATGGTAAATTTCATGTCGATAGAGGTGTATTCATAGGCCTTGTTGATTTGGATCGTAAGTTCCACATCGGAAAGATCAATGGAAGCACCTTCCAGCGATTCGGTTGCTTCCCCTAATAGGGAATCAAGCGCCGATTCGGATTTCAGACCTGTAATGGTAAAGGTATAGCCGTTGTCGTTTTCGGTCATTTCATAGGAAGCAAAATCGGAGAGCGCCAGCTGAACAGAAGCGGTATCCTGATTCTGCAAATCATTGAAGTCGTCGGCAGAGAGATCTGCCATCATTTTGACGTCTTCTGTTTCCATCATGTAAACGGAAGAATCGTAGTACAGCTTAATTTCAGAAGAGGTCGTACCGTCAGAGGTGGTGGTTATTGCGTATACCTTATTGGCTTCATCGTCCAAATAGGTGGTGGTGCTGACAGTCGTTTTAAATTGGAGTCCGCCAAGGTCCATATTCATATCCATAACGGTGTTGCTGGTAATGCTCTTGAGTTCGTTCATGTTTTTTTCCGCTTTGGCGTAAATTTCTTCAGCGGTCAGCTTTTCAGTCTGATTGGAATGGTTATCTTTTTCCGAATTCGAATTGCTGTCAGAATCCGCGCATGCGGGAAGAAGAAACAGTACGGTCAGCATTAGTAAAATTGCAATTAGCTTTTTCATAGTAAAATCCTTTCATGAATTTTTTATTATTATATATGATTTCGGTCGGATTGTCAATTATTTTAGATAAATTTGGGGATTTAAATTTATGGAATATGAATATGCTTAAAAGGACATGGAAGCAGGATGGACACAGACAACACTTTGGGCGGGCGCCGGCTTATTGATCGGTTTGATATCGTAGAAGCGATATCAAACAAGCGTTTTCATACTTCATAAGCGCGGTCAATAAAGGGTTCAGTCAGTAAAAAAGTCCCGCCATTTGGCGGAACTCATAAGAAAAAAAATTAAAATTCCGGTGGAACCGGCGTGGCGAGAGTCACGCCGGTTTTTTATGCAGCGCCGATTAAGACTGCGATTATCAAAAGCAGTTTCGCAGGGAGGACACGCCGCTTCATTGTTCTACCTCAATATTTCCGTTGTTTGTTTCTGCCTTGACAGTCACGGTTGGATGCTCGCCAACAGTGCCGCTTGTTGTTCTTCCATTAATAGAAATATTTTCCTGAAAGGTGGTGGAAACAGAACCGTTTTTCGTTGTGGCCTCAAACTTAAATTCCAGATCAGCCGGAAGCGTAATATGGATACTGTCATTTTTGTTATAGAATGAAAGATCGCCGGTAACTTCGGTATATATTACATTCAATTTGCCTGAATTATTGGCTTTATAGGTTCCTGAACCAATGGCCGACTTAATATCCGTATTTCCTCTGGTCGTGGTATAGGCAATATATCCGTTCAGTTTTTCACAGGAAAAATTGCCGCTGGTAGTAGCTATCCTGATCGTATCTGCGTTCAGATTATCCACATCTAAAACTCCGCTGGTCGTGGAAAGATAAAGACTTTGAGCTTCCACGGTATTGAGCCGGACAGTTCCGGCAGTGCTGTCAATACGAAGTGCCTTTAAGGACAGCTTCAGTCTTGAAATATCAATATCCCCGTCGGTTGTGGTGACCGTAAGATTTCCATTGTAAGACGCCGGCAGATAGACTTCAATATAACGGTAAAATCCATCTCTGAAGAACGGTTTCCCGCCCTCGCTGATTTTAATGCTATTGTCGCTTTGAGCTACCTTAGCATGATAGCTGTTCTTATTTTTTGTCATGTACTCTTTAATTACCAGTTTATCATTTTCACTTTCATAGAACGTCACTTTTTCCTCGTCATATGAGATAGTCACCTCTGACACATTGTCTAATGAGAAAATAATCTCATTTTCCAGCTGCGCCGATTGTCCGTGAGAACAGCCTGTTAAGGCCGACACTCCAATAGCAACGGTCATGCACACCGCTATTTTTTTGATTTTCATAATGATTTCCTCTCCTTTTTTATCTAAATGAACAATTCATTCATTATTCGGGTAAAAATTAGAGGGCAAAATGCCCTGCTAATTATTGTTTGTACGCAGCCACAATATTATCCATGCAAATCTGCTTCGCCAAATCCATAGAAATATCTTTTG
>CAZMTU010000119.1:0-7326 GCA_964569225.1 uncultured Lachnospiraceae bacterium
GTGAAGTCGCCCGGTCCCATAATACATATTACCGGATGACCGGCTTGAAGCTTGGTGACAATGCTGTTTTTATCCAGCGGCAATTCTATTGCCTCCAGCCCCAGTTCACGCGCGCCGGAAGACATCAGTGTCCAGCTTGTTCCGTTTCCGTATACACAGTATCCATTTTTGGTGCTGTACTCAGCCATCCATGCCGGCGTCATTGCGGTATCGTGCAGCAAATACAGGGCGACCATAGAAAGGCATGTGGGACCGCAGCCGGTAATTCCAAGCACATCATCGCCATAGATCGAATACCCCCAGCGTTCGTCCCATTGCATCAGCAGCGGAACCTTGCCGCAATACTTGTATTCGCTTAAATCTGCTGTTGGGTTGCTATCCTTTTTCAGCGGATATTCCAGTACAAAGCTTTCTGTTTCAGGATTTTTTCGGAGCAGTTCTTTAATGCTTTCCGGATATTCATCGATAGATAGGTTGTGGGCAGCAGCATATGCTGCTATTTTTTTATCTGCTGGCGATTCGGACTGAAGTCCTTGCTTGTCTGAATTTACTTCCGGGCTGTTATCCTTAGATTGCGTGATCATTCGGATGCCTCCATATACCGCTATAAGTATTGCCGCGCAAAATATAGCCGCAGCAGCAGCGGATATAAAATAATTGTTTTTCCTTTTGGGCATAGCGCTTTCCTCCGAAATTGATTTTATAGTTACTGAGCCAATGTAATATGAAGTATATGTTTATTTTGAAATAGACAGACAAATGATCTGATCGAGCATATTGGGAAAAGAAATTCCGGAAGCTTTCATCATGCCGGGGAAACGGCTGTGTTCCGTAAATCCGGGAATTGTGTTAATCTCATTAAATACGATCCTGCCTTCGGGTGTTAAAAACAGATCGACTCTTGCAAAGCCTGTGCAGCCCAATGCCTTGTACAGCAGCTTGGCGGTCGCTTTGATCCGGTCGGATGTTTCATGGCTGACACGGGCCGGTATATGAATGGCAGAGGATCTCAGCGTATATTTTTCAGTGAAGTCAAAAAAATCGCCGGAAAGCTCGATTTCGTCTACTTCACCGACCGTTAGTGAATCGACGCCCATAATGGCGCAGCCTACTTCAAAGCCGGTGATAGCTTCTTCTATGATAACCTCACTGTCATATTGAAAGGCGAGCTTAACGGCTGGCAGCAGATCGGCTTCCTTCCATACTTTAGTAATACCGTAAGAGGAACCGGATTTAACCGGTTTCACAAACAGCGGATTTCCGATATAGTGTGATATTGCCGCAAGAGAGTGCGGATCAAAGCCGTGTCCTATTACAATGGACTTTGGCGTTTCAACGCCGGAAAGCTGTGCCATCTGATGCGCTCGATGTTTATCCATACAAAGGGCCGACGCAAGGACTCCGCAGCCGATCAAGGGAATGCCGGCTATTTCAATCAGCCCCTGAATGGTTCCGTCCTCTCCGCATTTTCCGTGCATGACAGGGAATGCGGCGTCGATCTGAATGGCTTCTATTCGGTCTTCTCGGAGCAGAAGCAGTTTGTGCGCTCTCCGATCAGGGGACAGCACCGCGGGAATACAGCAGTCATTCAGCCAACGGTCCTGCCTGATTTTTTCGATTTCACCTGGATAGTGATACCATTTTCCGGCGCGGGATATGCCCACAGGAACAGGTTCGTATTTTTCCCGATCAAGATTTTGAATGACTGCACAGGCAGATTCAAGAGAAATGCCGTATTCAGAGGAACAGCCTCCGAAAAAGACTGCGATTTTTAACTTCTTCATAATTTATACCTTTCCTTTCCGCAAAGGGAATGTAAATCCCCCGTTTCGGTACTGTAATTGTACCAAAACGGGGGAAAAAATACTTTTGATTTTTATTTAGGATTTATTGTGTTTTTTCGCTGAAAATCATACGATTTTATGACAGTCAATCGGAAGGCATACCGTAAAGGCAATTCTTTCGTCTGCGCTTTCCGCTTTGATCGTACCGCCATGCAGCTCCACTATCTCTTTGGAAATGGCAAGACCTAAACCAGCGCCGCCGGTGGCGGAGGAGCGGGAAGCGTCTAAGCGGAAAAATTGTTCAAAAATACGTTCCAATTTCTCCGGCGGGATGGTTTTACCGTGATTTTGAATACGGATGATCGCTTGCCGTTCGGTTTGACCCATGCGGACGGATATTTTGGTTTTGGGGTAGCTGTAATTGACTGCATTCCGGATTAGGTTATCAAACACTCGTTCCAGCTTATCACGGTCGCAGAGAATTTCGATATAGGGTGCAATATCTGTGTGCCAGTTCAATTCTTTTTCCGATAAAATCGGATCAAACTCGCTGATGATTTGCTCCAGCATGCGGCTGAGATTGGTTCGTTCAGGTTCCAGCGTGAGGGAAGTCAGACTGAATCGAGTGATATCGAAAAATTCATTGATCAGTTCCTCTAATCGTTCCGCTTTATCCAGCGCAATGCCAGTGTATTTGGCGCGAAGTTCCGGAGAGATCAATGGCTCGTCCCGAAGCAGTGAAAGATAGCCGATAACGCTGGTTAGGGGAGTCTTCAGATCGTGGGCAAGGTATACGATCAGATCGTTTTTTCGCTGCTCCGCTTCTTTAGCCATCAGGGCGTTCTGCAGGGCCTGCTCGCGGAACCGATTCAGCTCGTCCTGCACGTTTTTCAAGGGACTTGACAATACGATAGGATCGGATTCGGGGGTGGCAAGCTGTTCAGAGGCAGCTACCATTTCATCCAAATAGCGCATAGGTTTGGAAATGAAATAATAGGTAATAACAGCCCATCCGATAAGGCAGATCACACCCGCGACTAAAATGATATACTCCTTTATCCAGTGCAGCAGCTGGTATAACGGATCATACGGCTGCCAAATAAAGCGGGAGGATATTCGCCATGCTATCAAAATAAACAGGATAAGCGCCGCTATGAAGCCGAAAAGAGAGAGAAAGTATTGAATTAAAATATGCTTTGTCATTTGGCTTCTGTATATATGCTTTCTTTGGTTATATTTATTCAATGGTGTAGCCAACTCCCCAAATTGTTTTGATAAATTTCGGTCTTCTCGGAGGCTCCTTCATTTTTTCGCGAAGCCTTGCAATATGTGCCATAACCGTGTTGTTATTGTCTAAATATTTTTCACCCCAGACAGCTTCGAATAGCTGTTCCGATGAAACCACAGTGCTTCTATGCTGACAAAGATACCATAAAATATTAAATTCAATGGGAGTCAGGACCAGTTCCTGACCGTTCAGTGTGCATTTATGAGTAGTTTTGGAGATATGAAGCCCTTTAATATCGAATGTATCGCATTCCTTTGCCGGATTATCCGTCATATTATAGCGGATATAGCGGCGAAGCTGGGTTTTAACACGTGCCACAAGTTCCAGCGGATTAAAGGGCTTTGTAATATAATCGTCTGCTCCCAGCGTAAGACCGGTGATTTTATCCATATCTTCTATCTTAGCGGTCAGCATGATAATCGGATATAAATGATTTTCACGGATTTTCTGGCAAAGGGTGAAGCCGTCCATATCCGGCAGCATTATGTCCATGATTACTAAGCTCAGACGTTGCTCGTTTACACAGTTCAGCGCCTGCGCCGCGTTATAGAACTTAAACACATGATATCCTTCGTTTTTTAAATAGACCTCCACTAAGTCGGCGATTTCTTTTTCATCATCGACGATCAGAATTTTTTCATTCATTTTTCAAATATGTGCTCCTTGTCTTTCTGATAGAGGCTGCGCGATATGCAGCTTTTATGCCCTATCATAGCATAAAAGGACTGAAAATTCAATACTTAGGTAAGATACTTTTATCGATTAAAAAGAACGACATAGAGAAAAAGCACGGCAAGCGGTACCGCTTGCTGTGCTTTGACTGAAGATAAATTTGGGGGAGAACTTTGCTCTACACCCATTTTGAAAACTTTAAAAAATTCCCTGAAAAATTGGTGGCGTAGATTTTTAAAAGGGACTATGCGAAGCGTGGGGGACAGCCTCAAAAACGTCTTTTCAATACACTGCGCAATAGCAAGCGTTCAATCTGTCAAAGCTTATTTTGTTCAATAGAGCGCTGATTTTTACGGTTGATCCATGCGGTAGACGCATCCATAGCAGCGCGGCAGGCGTTGGTCTGATCTAATGCATTGAGCATGACAAAGTCATGAATCGTACCCTGAATCCGCAGAGCTGTTACCTCCACTCCGGCGCAGCGAAGTCTTTCACCGAAAGCTTCCCCCTCGCTGCGCAGCACATCCGCCTGACCGTTAATGATCATGGTATCAGGAAGCTCCTTCAGGCATGCTGTATTGGCGCGCAGAGGGGAAGCGGTGATTTGATTCCGGTCTGCTTCGCAGGTAGTATATTGCTGCCAAAACCATTGCATTCCGGCGCGGTATAAATAATAATTTACAGCAAACTGACGATAAGTCGGTGTGTCAAAGCAGGCGTTAGTGACCGGATAATATAAAAGCTGTTTTTGAATAGCGGGACCGCTCCGATTTTTTGCCATCAGCGCCATGGCAATCGCCATGTTGCCGCCTACGCTGTCGCCTGCGACGGTCAGCGTACTGCGAAGAACTTCGGACTGTTGTCCGATCAGTTCCCAAATGTGCGACAAAACAAAATAGCACTGTTCGATTGCAACTGGATATTTCGCTTCAGGCGCGCGGGTGTATTCCGGAAATACGATCATTGAACCGGTGCGGGCTGACAGTTCTCTTACTAATTTTTCATGTGTGTGAAAGCTGCCGAATACCCACCCCGCTCCGTGTATATAGAAAATTACATGCTGAATCGGGGGCTTGCATTGTGGCGAAACAATATATACTGGAATTTTCCCCCACTTACCGGTATCGGTTTTACAGACAGAAATGTCGGCAGGGTATTTATATACCGGTGTATCCTGCGCTTTTTCAAGTACGTTTCGTCCCTGTTCAGGCGGAAGCGTAAAAATAAGCGGCGGAACAGCGCTTTGATCGCAGACTGTTTTCGCTGCTGTTTCCAACGGTACACATCGTTTCATAGACTATTCTCCTTGCTCTGCGTTTTTCTAACAACAGCCTATGCAAAACAGGAAAAAATGTGCTGAAACGGTCAATGGTATACAAATTACAGAATTGACATACTGCAAAGCGCATTGGGAATATAATGAGCCATAAGGACGGCTTATTCACCTGCCGCCTGTCGTCGCTTCATTCGCCGCCAGCTGTAAAAGCCATACAGATCATTGAAAAAGAACATGAGAAAACAAATGACCATAGGAAGATAAGCGAGCGAGTGCGTGCAGGCGAGCGCCCAAAGCCCGATGAGCACCAAATCATTTGCGCCGTAGGCCAGCGCATAATAAGGGCTTCGAAGAAACATCAGTCCGGACGCCAAAAAGCTTGTAGCAACTGAAACAGTGCTGACTCTCAGGTTTGCCGTATGGAAAAAAGCGAGAATAAAATAAAATATTCCGGTGACAGCCACTGTCAGCAGGATGAGCAGAACGATCTGACCCTTGCTTAGGCGATGCACTTCTACTTCAGCGCTGTTTTGGTAGGGATGCCGAAGCCATGAAATGACTGATAGGGCAGCGATAGGGGCAGTCATTCCCAAATAGGTGATCATTTCTCCGTAATAGCGGAATTTCAGTGAAATGGCGGCATAGAGCAGGCTGAAAAGCACTGTGAGTAGCTGTCCTAATACATTTCCTTTGGCTATAAAGATTAGAGCCGTTACCCCGATCAGCGATGCCGCAAGTGTCATAGGCTGAACGGTTTCAGCAAATAAACAGCTTCCCGATACAAAAAATAAAGAAGTAATCCAAAGCAGCCATTCAAAACGGGACAGCGTACGAAAAGGATTACGTACCTTCATAACTTCAAAGAGACCTCCATAAAACATTCGGACAGCATACCTTCTAAAACCTGACGATGTGAAAACGAATATTACAGTATTTACTGTCAGACGGCGATTTGTAGATTAAGCATATCATAAGGCTGTCCGTTTGTCAAGCAATGGTCCAATTTTTTTGCAAACAAATTATTTCTTGCTTTTTTTCGTTTTAACTCAAAAAAAATAACAAAACAATGCTTTTTCAGAAGAATTTCACATTGACTCATTTGAATTTTTTTGTTATAATTTAATTAACTTATTTAAAGATTTTGGGGGCGGAACAGCCCCGGTATCATTGGCAGAGGAAACTGAATATGAAAAAATTAAAATGGAATCATTTCGCGCTGCTGACTGCGGCAGGAATTATCAATGCGGTGGGGGTTACATTGCTTTTAGCGCCTGTTAATCTGTTTGACAGCGGCATTTCGGGAACCGCTATGCTGATCGATAAGCTTACACCTGAATTTTTTGGATTGGGATTTTTCCTTATTGTTTTGAATTTTCCATTTTTCCTCTTGGGTTTTAGAAAATTAGGCACGGAATTTGTAATTTATTCGCTATATGCCATTACGGTGTACTCGGTTTCCTCATTGCTTCTGCAAAATGTTCTGCCTATTGATTTTTCCAACGGTTCGCCTATTGCCGGAAGCGATCCGCTGCTTGCAGCGCTTTTTGGAGGGCTGCTATCCGGTATTGGAAGTGGACTTGTCATTCGGTTTGGAGGCGCTATTGATGGAATCGAGGTCATTGCGGTGCTTTTTGCCAAGAAAATCGGCATTACAGTGGGCACTTTCGTAATGATTTATAATGTGATTTTGTATACCGTTACTGCACTGATTTTTTCCAGCTGGGAGGTGCCGCTCTACTCGATTATAACTTACATGGTGGGCATTAAGGCGGTCGACTTCATTGTGGAAGGCTTGGATAAAGCCAAAGCGGTTTATATTATCACTGAAAAGACTACCTCGCTTCCGATGCTTCTGGCCGATGAGCTTGGCAGAGGCGTTACTATTATGGAAGCACAGGGCGCCTACTCCAGAAACGGCAAAACATTGATTTACTGTGTAGTAAATCGCTTTGAGATTAATAAAGTAAAAAAGATTGTAAAATATGCCGATGAAACGGCCTTTGTTACAGTCAACGATGTGACCGAAACTTTTGGCGGACGGTCCACTGCTTTTTCGGTATGGGGAAAAAAATAACCGTGTGTTAAATAATGCTTATAAACCAAAAGGTCGGTCCGTTTTTTGAGCGGACCGACTTTTAATGGATTGACAGGACCTTCAAGTGAAACACACGCTGATGGGGAAATGATAACATGGATATTATTTATAGAACGTTTGATTGCGGATGCTGCCGGATTTACAGTTTTTCCGAAAATGTAGTTTTGTCAATGATATGAGACTAAAAAAGCAAAAATAGAAGTAACGAGAT
>CAZMTU010000120.1:0-7322 GCA_964569225.1 uncultured Lachnospiraceae bacterium
TTACATCTTTTAACGGTGTGATTGCATCAGGGCGTCTGGACTGCGCGGTATCCGCTTTTGCCGGAATTTCAAGAGAAAAGGCGAAGCAAGTGACCGAACGGGGCGATGTTACGCTCGATTATCGGGTTTGTACTTGCCCGTCTGAATCGATTTCGGAAGGGCAGATCATTTCCGTGCGCGCGGTGGGAAAATTTAAGATTCAAACGCTTACCAGAACCAAAAAGGACAGAATCAGGCTGGAAGCATTGCGCTATACCTGATTTGATTGAAAGCTACAATATGAAAGAAGGGTGACTGAATGCTGCCCCCGTATGAGCTGCAAAACAAGCCGTTCAAGACGGCAATTAAAGGATATAATACCACTGAAGTAGATGAACATATTGATTTTGTAATTGAGAAATATACTGAGCTGTACAGAGCTTATAATGAATTGGAGAGAAAATATACCGCCAGTGAAGCGGAACTGGATCAGTTCAGAAAAAATGAGGATGCGATACGCCGGGCATTGGTGAATGCTCAGAATGCCAGCAACCGGATCATGAAGGAAGCGGATGACCGCTCGGAACTGATTTTGCAGAGCACTAAGGAAAAGTGCAGCAAAATCCTGCTTGACTTTCAGACTGAAATTGAAAATCAGCAGGATGCGCTTCAGGCGTTAAAAACTCAGGTGGCGGAATTTAAATCCAGAATGTTTACATTGTATCAGCAGCATATTGAATTTTTGGAAAAAATTTCTCCCGAAGAAGAGAGCGGAGGTCAGTGGAAGCTGAGCGCCGGCGAATATACCTCTAAGGTAATCGGGCAGGTGGTGCTCGATGTGGAGGCTGCCGCTAAAGCGCATCCTTCTGAAGGACTGGGAGCGGTGCCGAAGGTGGAAATTGATGATTCCATGCTGGATAGTCTGATGAATGCCGACAGGAATGCGGAAGCCGGAAAAGAAGTCGATGAGCCGACGTTGGAAATGCCTAATCATCCTACGGAGCAGGCGCGGACGGCTTCGGGAACACAGAATGTTTCATTGGAAGTAACCGAAGAGGAAACTATTATTTTCGGTAAACCGGTAAATGAAAAAAAATAAATGCCCCTTACAGCGGGGACTTGAGATAACATTGAACATAAGTGCAAAGGAGACAACGGGAACTATGCCTAAGGATTATACACAGACACTGAATTTGCCAAAAACCGATTTTTCTATGCGGGCGAATCTTCCGCAGCGTGAACCTGAAATGCTGGAGAAGTGGCAGAAAATTGACCTTTATCGCTTAATCAATCAGAAGAATGCGGAAAAACCAACCTTCGTACTTCATGACGGCCCTCCTTTTTCAAACGGGAATATCCATATGGGGACGGCGATGAATAAAATTTTGAAGGATTTTATTAACCGCAGCAAGATGATGGCCGGACATCGGGTGCCGATTATTCCCGGGTGGGACAACCATGGTATGCCGATTGAGTCTGCCATCATTAAGCAGAATAAGCTGGACCGCAAGAAAATGTCTATTCCTGAGTTCCGCTCCGCGTGCCACGCATTTGCCGATAAATATGTGCATATTCAGATGGATTCCTTTAAACGGCTGGGCGTATTGGCTGATTGGGAGCATCCTTATACCACTATGGCGCCTTGGTTTGAAGCGACTGAAATCAAAGTGTTTGGTGAAATGTTCAAAAAAGGCTATATCTATAAGGGAATGAAGCCGGTATACTGGTGCCCTCATGACGAAACGGCGCTGGCGGAGGCGGAGATCGAATATCAAGAGGATAAATGTACCTCCATTTACGTTAAATTCAAAGTAGCGGACGATAAAGGCGTTCTCGCCGATTGCTGCGAGCTTGACAAGACTTATTTTGTCATCTGGACCACAACCGCATGGACGCTGCCGGGCAATCAGGCAATTGCGCTGAATCCCGATGCCGCCTATTCGGTGGTTTCCGCTGCAGGTGAGTACTATATTGTTGCCAGTGAGCTTTGCGATGCGGCTATGAAGGCGGGGGGTATTGAAACCTATAAGGTAGTTAAGGAGCTGCCCGGCAAGGCATTTGAATATATGACGGCCAAGCATCCCTTTCTTGACCGTACTTCTCTTATCGCCAATGCAGACTATGTTACAATGGACAGCGGTACGGGCTGCGTGCATACGGCGGGTGGTTTCGGTGCGGACGACTATGTTACTTCCCGCCGCTATAATATTGATGTGATTGTTTCGGTGGACGATCGGGGCTATCAGACCGCTGACGCGGGCAAATTTGCGGGTATGTTTTATGCAGAATCAGGCGAAGCTATTTTGGCTGATTTGAAGGAGAGCGGCGCGCTTTTCGCTTCAGAGGAAATTGTTCACCAGTATCCTCACTGCTGGCGCTGCAAGCAGCCTATTATCTTCCGGGCAACTCCTCAGTGGTTTTGTTCGGTAGACGCCTTCAAAGAGCAGGCGGTAGATGCCTGCAAGCAGGTGGATTGGCTGCCTGCATGGGGCGGGGAACGGATCGCTCAGATGATTCGTGACCGCGCTGACTGGTGTATTTCCCGTCAGCGGCATTGGGGCTTGCCTATTCCGGTGTTCTATTGCGCGGATTGCGGAAAAGAGATCTGCACCGATCAGACGATTGAAAAAGTTTCTGATGTTTTCAGCAGAAAAGGCTCTAATGAGTGGTTCCTGAAGGAGGCTGCGGAGCTGTTGCCCGAAGGCTTTACCTGTCCCTTCTGCGGAGGCAGTCACTTTACCAAAGAAACCAATACGCTGGACGGTTGGTTTGACTCCGGTTCCTCACATTTTGCGGTGCTGGAGGGAAATCCTGAAATGAAATGGCCGGCTGATCTCTATCTGGAGGGCGCTGATCAGTACAGAGGATGGTTCCAGTCCTCTTTGCTCTGTGCTGTGGGCGCTGCCGGAAAAGCCGCGCCTTACCGTCAGATTCTTACTCATGGCTGGGTGGTAGACGGCAAGGGCGAGGCTATGCATAAATCCAAAGGCAACTCAATTCTCCCTGAGGAAATGATCAAAAAGTACGGCGCGGATCTGGTGCGCTTGTGGGTAGCGTCCTCTGATTACCGAGTGGATGTGCGCTGTTCGGATGCTATTTTCAAGCAGCTTTCCGAATCCTATCGCAAATTCCGCAATACTGCCCGCATTCTTTTGGCAAATTTAGGCGATGATTTTTCGCCTGACCGTGATCTGATAGATCCCTCCTGTATGCTGCCCATCGATCAATGGATTATTGCCCGGCTCAACGGTTTTATCAAGGTGGCAAGGGAAGCCTATGATCGCTATGAGTTCCATATTATCTGTCAGGCGCTGAATAATTTCTGTACAAACGATCTCTCTAAGCTGTACGTTGACATCAGCAAGGACCGGGTTTATACAGAAAAAAAGGATGCCGCTGTCAGAAGAAGCGCGCAGTCCGCAATGTATATTGTACTCAGCGCAATGACCAGACTGATGGCGCCGATCCTCAGCTTTACTGCCAATGAGTTGTGGGAGGCAATGCCTCATACAGCAAACGAGGACAGCCGTCATGTAATGCTTTCCTATCTGCCGGAGGTGAATCCTGCATGGAATTTTGATGGGGTTGAAGCGAAATATAATGCCCTATTTGACCTGCGGGACGATGTGATGAAAGCGTTGGAGCTTGCCCGTGCCGATAAATTGATCGGCAAGTCGCTGGACGCTAAGCTTACCCTGTACGCCGGCAGCGATATCTGCGCGCTGCTGCGCGGTTTTGGCGATGAATTAGCATCCATCTTCATTGTATCCGGCGTTTCGGTCAGTGAGGAACCGGCGCCTGATGCCGCATTTGTCGGTGAGTCGGGGATTTCGGTGTTGGTAGAAGGTGCGGACGGCGAAAAATGCGATCGCTGTTGGATGTATGCCACTGAAGGTTTGAAGGATTCGGAAGGATTTCTATGCAAGAGATGCCAAAAAGTACTCGGTCTGTAATTCAAATCAGTCTGTATAAGTCGGCAGTCTTTCTGTCGGTGATGCTTGCGGTGATACTGCTTGATCAGCTTACCAAGTGGTGGGTGGTTCATACGATGGCGCTTAATGAGAGCATATCGCTGATTGACGGTGTTTTCCGATTTACCTATATTTTGAATGAAGGCGCCGCCTTTGGAATGCTGGCAGATAACCGGTGGATTTTTTTGATTTTTTCCACGCTCGCCATCGGAGCGATCGGTGTTTGTATGGTGCTGTTTTCCGGAAAACTCAGTTGGGCATACGGCTGCTGTTTCTCCATGATTGTGGGGGGCGGCGTAGGCAATATGATTGATCGTATCTTCAATGGCGAACAGCTTGGGAAAGGTGCTGTGATCGATTTTCTTGATTTTTGTGCTTTTCCTCAGGTATGGAGTTGGATTTTCAATGTTGCGGATTCGTTTGTCTGTATCGGAGCGGTTCTTTTCTTCATTTTGGTCATTCGGGACGAAATCAAGGAACGCAGAAAATCCCATGTGAACGTCCAGAACACAGGTGCGGATCCAAACAGAGATACAGTGTCTGCGGCGAATGAACCGGAAAAAGAAGCGCCAGCTGATAACGAAGGCGGTCAGCCGGAAGAAGAGACTGACCGGAATGACCATTTATGAACGTCGATTGTGCACAGGAAGCGCAGCCAATGCGAGAAGAAATGCAGGAGCTGCCGGAAGGGCTGCTGGAATGGATCGCGGAGGAATGCGAAACGGGACAGCGGCTGGATGTACTGTTAGCAGGAGAACGCAGCGGGCTTTCAAGGTCGGCGGTACAGAAGCTGATCGAGTCAGGCTGCGCACAGGTGAACGGAAAGCGGATTTCAAAAAATACCAAGGTCAGAGCAGGCGACCGTCTTGCGCTTTTGATTCCCCCTCCTCAGCCATGTGATATTCTGCCGGAAAACATTCCGCTGGATATTTGTTACGAAGATAATGATCTGCTCATTGTGAATAAACCTAAGGGAATGGTGGTGCATCCTGCGCCCGGTCACTATTCGGGAACATTGGTAAACGCGCTGCTTTGGCATTGTAAGGATTCGCTGTCGGGAATCGGCGGTGTGATCCGTCCGGGAATTATTCACCGGATTGACAAGGACACCAGCGGTCTTTTGATGGTTGCTAAGAACGATCGGGCGCATTTGGCACTGGCGGAGCAGATTCAGGCGCACAGTTTTCTGCGTGCCTATGAAGCGGTGGCTGTCGGTCGGTTTCGGGATGAGAAGGGGACTGTGAACGCTCCAGTGGGACGTCATCCGGTGGATCGAAAAAAAATGGCGGTGGTGCCCGATGGAAAGCCTGCTCTGACCCATTGGGAAATAGTAGAGCGCTTTTCCGGTTTCTCTTATGTAAAGTGCATATTGGAAACCGGAAGGACCCATCAGATCAGAGTTCATCTTTCGTCTATCGGTCATCCGCTGCTCTGTGACAGCCTGTATGGCGCCGGTCACACGTCTTTTGAAAAACAGAATGCCGAATTGGTGAAGGGACAGTGCCTTCATGCCGGAACAATAGGATTTGTTCATCCTACGACCGGAAAAGCGCTTTATTTCACAAGCGAACTGCCCGATTATTTTCAGATGGTGCTGGGAAAGCTTCGGCGGATGAGCGGTTAAAAGATTAATCGGGCACATGAGGCTGAACTTGAGAAAAAACGCCAAACTGGTAAAGAAAACGCTATAGTTTTTGTGTCGCGGTTGCATGATAGCGGATGGAGTGGATATATGCAGGAGAAGACATTGCGTTGGTTTGATACCCACGCTCATTACGATGATGAAAAGTTCAGCCCGCAGGAGCGCGACGCGCTGCTTGCGGGCTTGTTTGCCGGAGAGGTGTTCGCCATTATGGGAGCGGCTGTCAATTTGACCTCTTCAGAGGCTCAAATTAAACTTGCGGAACGTTTTCCGCGTTTTTATGCTTCGGTGGGCATTCATCCGGAGAATATTAACGACGAAGGAAACCTGCCGGAAACAATAGATGTTCTTCGGATTTTGATCCGGCATCCAAAAGTAAAGGCAATCGGCGAGATTGGGCTTGATTATTATTGGGAATCAAATCCGCCCAAGGAAGTACAGAAGGAGTGGCTTGACGCGCAGCTTTCGCTGGCGGAGGAAGTCGGTCTTCCTGTTATTATTCACGATAGGGAAGCCCATGGAGATATATTTGACCTATTGACCGCCCATCCTAAGGTAACAGGCGTACTTCATTCCTGTTCCGCCAGCGCGGAAATGGCGATGCAGCTCGTGCGCCGTGGATGGTATATTTCTTTTTCCGGGGTGATTACTTACAAAAATGCCAGCCGGATAGCGGAAGTGGTTAAGGCGATTCCCGATGATCGGATTTTGGTAGAAACCGACGCGCCCTACCTTCCGCCGGTACCGTTTCGGGGAAAACGCAATCACTCCGGTCTTGTTGCCTATACCGGCAGGCGGGCGGCAGAACTGCGGGGAATGCCGGAGACGGTATTTGCCCGGCTGACTGTGGAAAACGCGAAAAAATGTTTCAGAATCGAGGACAAATTATGACGATCACATATGAAGTGGGCAGCGGACTCTATGTCAATACCACCAATCGCTGTACCAATGCCTGTGAATTTTGTGTCCGTTCTACAGTAGAGTCTTTTTATGGGGACCTGTGGCTGGAAAGGGAACCTACCGTTGAAGAAATTTGCGGCAGTATTTTTAGCAGAACGCTTAGCCGCTACAGCGAGCTGGTCTTTTGCGGGTACGGTGAACCCATGATGCGGCTGGACGATATTTTAGAGGTGGCTCGAAGGGTAAAGGAAAAGGCGTCAATCTCTATTCGGATCAATACCAATGGGCAAGGCAATTTGATTGCGGGAAGGGATATAACGCCCAAACTCAAAGGGTTGATCGACTGTGTTTCCATTTCCCTGAATACAGCAGACGCGCGGTCCTATCAACACATTTGTCACAGTGTTTACGGCGAAGCAGCCTATTATGCCATTCAAGATTTTGCAAGGGCGGCTGTGCGGTATGTACCGAAAGTGATTTTTTCGGTGGTTGACAAGACTATCTCTGATGAAGCGATTGAAGTTTGCCGTAAAATCGCGGCTGACTGCGGCGTAACGCTTCGGGTGAGAGATTTGATTGAATCAGACGCTTGATCGGACCGAACAAAACCAGATCACCGGCGGTTTAAGAAAAAGAGCTGAAGACTTCAGCGGGCAGATAAATTTAGGGTTAAAAATCTAAAACTATGGAAACAAGTCAATATTTAAACGCTTTTGAATGTATTAGGGGATTTTTTTAAGTCCCCTAAAGCTTTCGAAAAACTATAATTGTTTGACAGCTTGCAAAAAAGTTTTGATCGACCTTTTCTCAAAAGGTCGTGGGTTCTTAGG
>CAZMTU010000121.1:0-7304 GCA_964569225.1 uncultured Lachnospiraceae bacterium
CGCATAACTTCCTTGCGCTTATACCGTGCAAGGTCCAATCCCATTTCCTTCTGGAGATTATTGTACTCCATAAATACGGCATCGAATTCATCCGGAATGGTGACTGCGCATTCCTCTACGGCCTGATCGGATACCTTCCATCCAAATTGAGAAAGAAAATTCACCCGATCGTCATTGGTCTTAATTTTGCTGTAGCTGATCGTTTCGGAAGCAGAAACAGACATCGGTTCATATGCGGGCACCAATACAATCAGCGCTGTCAGCACACTGACTGAAAGGAGCAAAATCGCAATAAACCGAATACTGGACGCTTTCACCGAATAAACAAACATGAAGTATCATCCTTTCCATATTCGCCGCAGCGCTCTTGCAGCGTGATGTTACACTATATGGAAAGTGCGCGTTCTTTATGCCTGTCTTCAGCAAGATTCTGCACTTTTTCGCTTTTTAACGCTCAACTCTCGCTTAACTGCCATATCCTTCACTTTCATAAGCCGAGTCGTATTACCGCGCTCATTTTCTTCCAATTTCATTTTAATCGACCGAATAGCAGCTTCATATTGAGGAATCATAATATATTCCAGCGCGTTTACACGACGGCGCGTTTTTTCAATCTCTTCTGCCAGCATCTGCGCTGATTTTTCCATCTGCGCCAGTCGAATCAAATCGGGCAACAGATCGGACAGTTCTCTGACGGCGCTGTCCAGTTCGCCGGAGGTAAAGGCAAAGCCGTAATTATAACCGCCTGCTCCTCCCCTTTCGGTCATATTAAAATGGTAAACCGGCACATTGACACTCATCAGATTTTTGGAGGTAACCTCTAATTCGCCTTCTCTTTTTGGCAGCATGAGCGCTTCCTCCAACATTTTAGGCGATGAAACAGCCGCCGCGACTGAAAAGCTGCCATGTACGCCGGAAAGTCCCTGTTCTACCCGCTCCCGCAGCAATTTATTCTCCCGAACCAGATCCAGAAACTGTTTCATCAGTTCATCCCGCTTATCCTTGAGCAATTTATGCCCTTTTCTGGCGGTAGACAGACGGCCTTGCAGCTTTTTCATTTCCATTCTGGTAGGATTTACCCGAATTTCAGCCATTTTTGCTTGTTCCTTTCAGCATCCTCAGTCAGACAATGCAGATTCCGATACAGGGGATTGATTACCGTCATTTTCTGCCTTGTTCCGGTTATCGGGGTAATATTTTTCAATAAAGGCAGGCTTAATACGCTTTAGTTCGCTTTTCGGAAGGATAGAAAGCAATTCCCATCCAATGTCCAGCGTTTCCTCTACCGAGCGGTTTTCATAGAACCCTTGGTTGATATACCGTTTTTCAAACTCATCAGCAAATTTGGCATACAACCGATCGATCGGCGTGAGTGCAGCTTCCCCTAATACTACCATCAGCTCCTTAGCTTCTTTTCCTCTGGCATAGCTGGCAAATAGCTGATTCAGCGTATCGGCGTGATCCTCCCGCGTCTTGCCTTTACCGATGCCTTTATCTTTCAAACGGGAAAGTGAAGGCAGTACATCTATCGGCGGCAGGATGCCCTTCCGGTAAAGCTCGCGTGACAAAATGATTTGCCCTTCGGTAATATAACCGGTCAGGTCAGGAATAGGATGGGTTTTGTCATCCTCCGGCATGGTCAGAATCGGAATCATGGTGATTGATCCGGCAGAACCTTCTTTTCTGCCCGCCCGTTCATACATGGTTGCCAAGTCGGTATAAAGATAACCGGGATAGCCCCGACGTCCGGGAACCTCCTTGCGGGCAGCTGAAACTTCGCGCAGTGCTTCACAGTAGTTAGTAATATCGGTCAAAATAACCAGCACATGCATATTGCAATCGAAAGCGAGATGCTCTGCGGCAGTCAGCGCCATACGTGGCGTGGTAATTCTTTCTATTGCCGGGTCACTAGCCAAATTAATAAAGAGCACCGTTCGGTCAATGGCGCCTGTCTTTTTAAAATCAGAAATAAAGAAGTCGGCTTCCTCAAAAGTAATACCGATAGCCGCAAATACCACCGCAAATTTATCATCTGTTCCCCGCACCTTTGCCTGTCGGGCAATCTGTGCCGCTAAATTGGCATGAGGCATGCCGGAACCGGAGAAAATCGGTAGTTTTTGTCCTCTGACCAGCGTATTCAAACCATCAATGGTCGAAATTCCGGTCTGAATAAATTCGTTCGGATAAAGACGCGCGGCGGGATTAATAGGACTTCCGTTGATATTCAGCGTTTTTTCGGGAATGATTCGGGGACCTCCGTCAATCGGCTCTCCCATTCCGCTGAATACCCTTCCCAGCATATCCTGCGACACGGGCAATTCAACGCCATGACCTAAAAAGCGAACCTTACTGTTTGCCAAATTCAAGCCGGCGGCGCTGTCAAAAAGCTGAACAAGCGCATTTGATCCATTTATTTCCAACACCCGGCAGCGGCGAATTTCACCGTCGGGCAACTCAATTTCGCCTAATTCATCATATTTAACGCCTTCCACCTGACGGATCAGCATCAAGGGACCGGCTACTTCTTCTATTGTTCTGTATTCTCGAACCATCTCAGTCATCCTCCCCTGCCGCCAATTTAACCGTTTCGGCCAGTTCTCTGTCAATTTCGGCTTCTACTTCCGCGTAAACCTGTACATACCGATCATCCCCGGCTTCTTTTGCGCGGCTGATTCGTTCTCTGACAGGCAGTTCCGCAATCTTCTCCACATCGGCTCCTTCAGCCAGCGCCTTCTGAGCTTTATGATAGAACGAAAGAATCAGATCAATGGTGGCATTCTGCTTTTTCAAACTCATGTAGGAATCGTAATCAGAAAAAGAGTTCTGCTGCAGGAAATCTTCCCGTACACTGCGGGCTATTTCAAGCGTAAGGCGATCATCAGGCGAAAGCGCATCTACGCCTACCAGCTTCACAATTTCATCCAGCGCGGATTCTTCCTGCAGGATTTTCATCATTTCATCAATTTTATCGTTCCAATCGGCCGACACATGCTCAGCAAACCAAGGCTCCAAACGATCTCTGTATAATGAATATGAATTCAGCCAGTTGATTGCCGGAAAATGCCGACGGTACGCCAATGATGAATCCAATCCCCAGAAAACCTTCACAATCCGAAGTGTTGCCTGTGTAACCGGTTCAGAAATATCACCGCCCTGAGGTGATACCGCACCTATTGCGGAAACCGCACCTTCTCTGCCATCGCTGCCTAAGCACTTTACCCATCCTGCCCGTTCATAAAACTGAGCCAACCGAGAGGTTAAATAAGCTGGATAGCCTTCTTCGCCGGGCATTTCCTCCAAACGGCCGGACATTTCCCGAAGCGCTTCTGCCCAACGGGAGGAGGAGTCGGCGATAACGGCAACGGCATATCCCATATCCCGGAAGTATTCCGCAATGGTAATACCGGTATAAATTGATGCCTCGCGGGCTGCCACCGGCATGTCGGAGGTGTTGGCGATGAGCACCGTGCGCTGCATCAGCGATTTACCGGTACGAGGATCCTTCAATTCGGGAAATTCCCGCAGAACATCGGTCATTTCGTTTCCCCGCTCACCGCAGCCCACATAAACGACCAAATCCACATCGGACCACTTGGCGAGCTGGTGCTGTGTAACCGTTTTACCGCTGCCGAAAGGACCGGGAATGCAGGCGGTCCCGCCCTTCGCAATGGGAAACAGCGCATCAATTACCCGCTGTCCAGTGACCATAGGCGTATTAGGAGGTAATTTTTCCTGATAGGGACGCGCAATTCGCACCGGCCATTTCTGCATCAGGGTAATATCCTCGACACTTCCATTTTCAAGCTGAAGCTGACCAATGACATCGGTAACAGTATAGTCACCGCTCTTCAGCGAGAGAATAGTCCCCTTCTTTTTAGGCGGCACCATAATTTTATGCAGAATGACATCGCCTTCCTGCACAGTGCCGTAAATATCGCCGGCACTTACCTTATCGCCCGTTTTCAGCAACGCATCAAAATGCCATACTTTTTCTCTGGACAGCGCAGGCAAATCAATACCTCTGGTAATATTAGAACCGTACATAGAGAAAATAGTTTCCAGAGGACGCTGAATCCCGTCATAGATATTGGATATAATGCCGGGCCCCAGTTCCACTGACAAGGGCGCACCGGTAGAATATACCTTATCACCCCGTCCGAGTCCGGCAGTTTCCTCATACACCTGGATAGACGCGCGGTCACCGTGCATCTCGATAATCTCGCCGATCAGTTTGTCCTCTCCAACCCGGACCACATCAAACATATTGGCTTCCCGCATCCCCTCTGCAATAACCAGAGGACCGGAAACCTTCACAATTTTTCCTTCTATCATAGTATGATCCACCCTTTCCTGCAAAACATTTGACGCAAAATCAGTCGCTCTCCTGATCGCTGGAGGCCGTATCCGATTATTTTTCGTCTTTAAACAGAATATCTGCGCCTACAGCACGCTCCACCGATCTTTTGATATTGACCATACCGTAACCTGTTGCGCCGCCCTTACCGGGGATAGGAATGATCGCCGGCAGAGGGCTGTCCTTATATTTGGCAATGGTATCAGCGCACGCTTCCGCATACTGTTCAGTGATATATAAAATGGCGTAATTCTCAGACGCGAGCTTAGTCAGCGTTCTCTGCGCTTCATCACTATCCAATACCGGGAATACCGAAAATCCGATCGCCATGAAGCCCAATACACTGGAGCTATCTCCGATTACTCCGATTTTAAACATAGCCGCTCCCTCTCTTTTTCGCCTTCATAGCCGTTATTTTAGTTGCCTGTTCCTCTCAGAAGTTCCCTAATGCGCGGTGCAGGCAATCCTGCCTGTTTGGAAGTCAGCAGAATCCGAATATTCCTCACTTCATTCTCCCGGTCAGCAAGAAAGGCAAAAAGCACCTGCGCACCTGCCATTTGTCTGTCTGCCTGTCGAATAACGAGGCGGTAACAGCGGTCACACGCCTGCTCCCAAGCACTGAGCCGTGCTTCGCTCTCATTCGAAAAAGTATCGCACAAAAGCGTATAGGGGGTATGGGCGAGCCGCGCAATCAATTCACGCTCTCCACCTTCAAAGGCTCCCTTCATCATTTCGTCACTCAGCTTACCGCCCTGAATAAAATGCTGGGAATAATAGCTGTACGCATAACCGCCCATTCTTAGAATCCGTAAAGCCGTCAAAATGTTGACCGTATCAATCTTTGTCTGCACTGCATCAGTAAGGTAAGCGCAGCCATATCGATTGGCTTCCCTCAGCATATCCGCAAAGCATCCGGCGTCAACAACGGCATCCAATAACTGCGGATCAGAAGTTTGAGCGTATAAAGCAATGGCGCTGGGAATGGCCGCTCCGATTTCAGGTGAAAAGCGACTGTAATCCCCCTCCCTAACCGCTAACTCTGCATCCTCCGGTGAAAGAGTGCCCATACTCATAAGAAGCGGAAACGGGTTGATTCCCCTTACCCGGCTCTTTAACAATACCTTTACATTATGCGCGTCATAGGGAAAACGAAAAATATTTACCATATCCGGTTCCGGAATGCAGCTTGACACTTCATCAAAGCAATTCTTCAAATACTCGTCCAGCGATTGCTCGATCAGCAGCTTTCCCGTTTCATCCTTACGGATGATAATCCCCGCTTCATTCAGCATCCGGACACATTCCGCTGTATCTTTAGCATCCGTCATCCTAAGCAGTTGTTCACTGCTTGGCAGCTTAGCGGCTTTGGCGCGAAATCGGGAGGCACTGTACAGATATTCCTGTTCTGATCTGGTTTGACGCATAACGCTCTCCCTCACGCAAATAAAATTTGACATACTTCGCCTTCAGTGATGCCCCGGATCCGATTCATATACAGTTCTAACGAGCAGTTTAACTCTACATCACCGCACACTAATATAAATCCGCCTTTAATCGAAGGGGCTTTTTGACCGATCGAAACGGTCTTGCCTGCTTTTTTCAGTTTCTTACCGCAGTTGCTCAAAAAGACCTTTCCAATTGTTTCCTGATCGCGCCGATTCAGCAACAAAACATATTCACTCGGCGCAAAATACTCTTCATAGAGATCATTTTCGATTTCACTTTTTTCAACCGCAAGCTGCTCTGCCAATACAGCGTCAAAAATGGCATCCAGCATAGCAATGTAAGCGGGTGCTTTTTCACCCTCCGATTGGCAGAGTCTTTCAAGTGCGCCTTCATAGACCCGATCCAACAAATCGCTCTTGTTTTTTAATAAAATATTGCGCTCAGCTTGATGTGCGGAGGCCTGCGCGCGCTCCAGTACAGCCGCTGTTTCCCGATCCGTCTTATCTGCTTCTGCAGCCTTTAATGCCGCAGCCTGATGACAATAGTTTTCCAATACACGCTTAGCTTCTTCTTCAGCTTTATCCAAACGGGCGGTACGGTCTGCTTCCGCTTCGGACAAAATCAGCGCGGTCATTTTATCGATTCCGTTCATGGTACTCCTTTCCGCCGTCCAAAGACGGTTATCCGCCCTTGGCGGTGCAAATTCTCAGAATGAACTGTTCCGATTATTTCTTGAAAATAACCAGCATCAAGGAGATCAGCAAAGCAAAGATCGCATAGGTTTCTACCAGTGCGGCAGAGGTGATTGCCTGTCCCAGCTTATCCTTCTGCTTGCTCAGCAGCATAATGCCTGAAGCGGCTACTTTTGCCTGATGCAGAGCGGATACCAAGCCCACTACCGCTATCGGCAGGCAGGCAACCAAATAATAGACCCCGTCCATCATAGAAAGCTCGGTAAAGCTTCCATCCATAAAGCCGGCAAGAATCATTACGATGAAAGCAGTCAGCAATCCGTAAATACCCTGCGTCATGGGCAGCGCTTGAAGACCAAGTACTTTACCGAACATGCCGGGCTGCTCAGTAAGCAAGCCGCAGCCGGCCTGACCGACAATCCCTACTCCCTTAGCGCTGCCAATACCGGTAAGGGCAACTGCCAGAAAAATACCGATCAAAGTAAGACCGGGACCTGAAAAAATAGCGTTGAGAATTTGGCTCCATGCGCTTACTGTTACAGTGGGTGCCGCTTCCATTAACATTGTAAACATTGTTTTGTTCCTCCTAAAATTCATTCATTAATTTGTTTATTTATTTCATCCATGACAATGCCCGTATACGCGGGATGCACTGCCAAGGGTTTGAAATGTCTTCCGCCGTCCACATAGAATTTACCAAAAAATTCAATATATTGCAGGCGGCTAGTATGCACGAAGGTCCCCAAGAGGTTGAGCGCGATATTGATCAAATGCCCTCCGATCAGGATCAGAGGCATGAATACAATCACAAG
>CAZMTU010000122.1:0-7079 GCA_964569225.1 uncultured Lachnospiraceae bacterium
AGAGCGACTTAGGGCTTCGCCCTAAGAATCCACGATCTTTTGAGAAAAGGTCGATCAAAACTTTTGCGCAAGCTGCTAAATAATTATATTTTTTGACAGCCTGGAGAGACGCGTTTTTTCAAAAGTGCTTTCCTCATAAAGTATGTCAGTACGCTAAAACGCCCCGCCAAGCGGCGGGGCGTTTTAGTTTGATTTTTAGCAATATTGCATTGCGTCAGCAAAGGTTAATGGAGCAGGGCGGAAAAAATTACGCATGGCGCGGAAAACGCGAAGCTTTCCGTCATTTTGAAAAGCATAGCGGGTGACGTCCAGATAAGTGCAGCCGGTTTTGGCAGCCAGTTCACGAAGCGCTTGATTAAGTTCAGCGGCGTGGACATTTTTGGAGCAAACGGACATAATATACAGACGAACCCGGTTTACAGAGCTATGGATCTGATAGAGCAGCCATTCATACTCGGAAATGAATTGCTCAAGATTAAAGTCCGCATCATCCAAATCAGCGTCTCCGATATTAATGAATACCTTTCGGGGCGCAAGCTCTTCCACGCAGTTCTTGAGATAATCCTTAGCCTCGCAAACCGTCAATCCGTGAATGCTTCGGTTGTACAGCTTTTCCTCAATGTTGAAGTCTTGTGCCAGTTCGGTAAGAGGCAGATCCGCTGCAAAGGACGAACCGAAAAGTACAATTTCACCGCTTCTGCAGAGGGAATTGTACCTTGCGTAATCTTCACACTCTGATTTTTTTGCTACCAATTTGAACACTCCCTTTTTTGTCAAGCTTCCGGTTACGGAAGTAAATAAATACATTCAGGCTGACGATGAGCAGGTTAAGCACATATACGATCAACACATAAGAATAATTGTGATTGATAAGCTTAGCGCAGATGCCCGCTACATATCCCAGCATAATCAATAGGATAAAATATAAACTCATGCCCTTCGCCGTTCTTGACTTGAAGTTGTGATAGACGTTCAGCGGCCATGAAAAGCCGAAGCAAACCAACATCATTGTTTCTAAAATTTCTGCCATAATTAGACCTTCCTTTTTAGTCAATTGAGATTGTTAATTTATTTTCAATGTGTTTACATTATAGCATAGAATTTCGATAATGTAAAATATATAATATTTATAAATATAATAACATTGAAATTATAGGAGGATGATCCTATGGAACTGATGCAGCTGAAATATTTCTGTGAGGTAGCAGAAAGCCAGCATGTGACCCGATCAGCGGAAAAGCTGCACATTGCACAGCCCGCGCTGTCACAGGCGATTCATCGCCTTGAAAACGAATTGGGGGTTAAGCTGTTCGTAATGCGGGGACGCAACATTGTGCTGACTGAATACGGCAGGTATTTGGAGAAAAAAGTGAAACCGCTGCTTGCCACCATTAATGAGCTGCCGGGTGAACTGCGGCGAATGGCCAGCGTAGAGCGTACAACCATTCGTGTAAATGTCATGGCAGCGTCTGCCATAATTACCTCTGCCGTAATCGAATACCAGAAGCAGCATCCGGTTCAATTTCAACTGGTGCAGAATCATGAGATGGAGCTTTGCGATATTAACCTGTTTACCAAGCTTTTCTATCAGGCAGAGGATGAAGAAAGTGAGTATGTATTTACCGAGCCTGTACTGCTGGCGGTGCCGGATAGCGAGAAATTTCGGGGAAAGGAAGAAATTTCATTGGAAGAAGTAAGGGAAGAGGGCTTTGTTTGTCTTGCGGGCACCAAGGAATTCCGGTCGATCTGTGATAAATTCTGCGCTAAAGAGGGGTTTATTCCCCGAGTAGTGTTTGAAAGCGATTCACCGTCTACAGTACAGAATTTGGTAGCGTCCGGATGCGGTGTAGGATTTTGGCCGAAATATTCATGGGGGAGTTTTCATAATACTCATTCTGCCAGATTGCTTTCTATAAAAAAACCTCTCTGTATGAGAGATTTGGTGCTTTCTTATAACTGCAATAAGACTGATAATTCAGAGGTTGAATGTTTTTTTCATTTTTTAGTCGATTATTTTGAGCGGTTGAAGGAAGAATGAAAAATTGGATTTAGAAAAGTCCAAATCACCAACAACTTGTATAAAAGCTTTTGGCTGCTTTTTTCAAAAGGCGGGGCAAAAGAAAAGCTTAACAAATTTTGCTTTTTTACAGCCACATCTGTAGACCATGTTATTTGTAAGACTGTGTCTCATATTTCGCATAGTTGATTTGGGGAAAAAGGAACTATAATTCTCCAAAAGTCGCTATTACTAAGACGCTTTTAGGGGAAAGAAATTTTTTTAATCCTTCTGATGTGAGAATTGAAGAAAAAAGGCATCGTAATTTGATTTTGGTATTTTTAAAAGGAAACTTCTTTAAGAAGTTTCCTTTTAAAAATGAATGGATTATTTAAAACTGCCGGATGGGTTTCAGCGCGCTTCCGTCGGGGAAGGAGCGGACCTCCGCAAGCGCAAAGAAGCCGTTGGCATCATTGAGTCGCAGGAGCGTGCCGTCAGGATAATCAGTGCCGAGCTTGCGCTGGTAGATTTCGCATCCGCTGTGGGCGAGTTTGGCAAAAAAGGGCGGCAGGCAAACTGTGGGGTAGCCGGACAGGGCATTCTCAATGGAGACCAATAATTTTAGCCGTTCCTCATAGGAGAGGGCATTTAATTGATCAGGCGTTGTCGCATGGGAGAGATCAAAAGGACCGCAAACCGTACGCCGCAGAGAAGCCATGCAACCGCCGCAGCCCAGTGATTCTCCTATGTCATGGCAAAGCGTGCGGATATAAGTACCTTTGGAGCAAACTACTCGAAGACAGGCTTCGTTGGAGTCATAAGAGCGCAGCTCCAGTGAATGAATCAGCACAGAGCGGGCTTTTCGGTCTACGGAGATGCCCTGCCGTGCCAGATTGTATAGCTTTTGTCCGTTTTGTTTCAGAGCGGAATACATGGGAGGAATTTGACGGATTTCTCCTGTAAAGCGGCCGCATACTGTCCGCAGCTCATCTATAGTTGGACGAACAGATGATTCAGACAGGATTTTTCCGGTAATATCTTGCGTATCGGTGGTAAGTCCCAGCCGCAGGACAGTTTCGTAAGTCTTTTCTTTTTCCAACAGCAGTTCAGACAGCTTTGTGGCCTGTCCCACCAGTACGATCAGTACGCCGGTGGCCATAGGATCAAGCGTGCCGGCATGTCCTACCCGTCTAAGCCCATAGAGCCGACGGATCAGTCCTACAATATCGTGTGAGGTCACACCGGCCGGCTTGTCAATAATCAGAATGCCGGACGGCTCTGACGCATTAACCGGCATGGGCTTCGTCCTCCTCGATGGATGCGTTCTGAAGGACAGAAAGTAGAGTGGATTTGGCGTCTTCGAAGCGTTCGACAATTATGGTGGCGCCGGCGGCGCGAATGTGTCCGCCGCCGCCCAGCAATGCGCAAAGCTCCGCGCAATTGACCGTTTTTCGGCTGCGCATGGAAACTTTGAAGCCGCCGCTGTCTTTTTCCCGGAGAACGGCGCCTAACTGTACACCGGAAATTTTTCGGGTAAGGGATGCAAGTCCCTCCAAATGCTCGTCTGTAAAACGGTATTTTTCCTTGTCCGCAAGGGTAATAGGGAGCAGCAGTATCCTTCCGTCCCGATAAAGTTCCATTTTTTCGAGGAAGAGGGCGTTGGCGCGCAGCGAATCCAATGAAACATTTTCGTAAAGTGTTTCACAAATGTCCTCGGCGGGCGCGCCGGCATTCATCAACGCCGCGGCAATTTGGTGTGTACGGGCGGTGGTATTGGAAAATTTGAAGCCGCCGGTATCAGTATGCAGAGCAGTGTAAAGCGGACCCGCGATGTCGGGGGTCATTTGAACAGGCAGCAGGGTGATTAATTGATAGACGATTTCAGCACAAGCCGCACTGTTCGGTTCCACGTAATTGAAAGCGGCAAAATCCTCAGCGCTGTTGTGATGATCAATCCGGATATCTACCTGACCTGAGAATTTTTCCGCAAGACCGCCCAACATTTGAGCGGAAGCCACGTCTACGGTAACGATCAGATCGCGGTCAGTTGTTTCTAAGTCGGTTAGATAGCGCTCTTTGCCGCAGATGAACAAATTTCGCTCAGGAATGGGACGGTCGCAAAGACAGACGACCTGCTTTGAGCAGGACTCTAACGCTCTGGCAAGCGCGGTAACACTCCCTATAGTATCCCCGTCCGGGGAAGTATGAGAAAGCAGCAGAATGCGCTCCGCTTCCATCAGCCGACCGGCGATTTCGGCAAGTGTGATGTTATTCATTTTCGTCCTCCGATGTTGTTTCGGCTGCCGCTTCTTCCGCGGATTTTTCAGCCGCTATGCGGGCATCTCGGGCGTCCGCTTCGGCAAGTTCCTTTTCCACTTTACGGAGAATGCCTGTAATATGAGCGCCGTGTTCCATTGAATCATCGTATTCAAAGATGAGTTTAGGGGTCTGACGCAGGTCCAGTGTGCGGGCAAGTCCGCTGCGGAGATACCCGGAGGCGCTGACAAGCCCCTGTTTGATTTCTTTGGGGGAACTGCCGCCTAAATAGGAATAGTAAACCTTTGCAAGCGAAAGATCGGGAGCGCAGTTTACTGAAGTGATACTGATGACAGTATTTTCCAACCGGTAATCTTTGACAGTGCGGAGCAGAGCGGACAGTTCCTGAGCAATTGCTTCATTGATTTTTCCTCTTCTATAAGATGCCATAATATGATCATACCTTTCTCATTATACTCGCTATTATTATAAGCAAATGGTGAAAAAAAGTCAAGTTCGCAGGTTGAATCTATTGAAAAAAAGCAAAATATGTTGTATAATAGAAAAAAAGATCCCTCTGAAGGAGGTCACTGATTTGTTGAAAGTCATTCATGCTGCCGATATTCATCTCGACAGCCCCTTTTCATTGGAGGATGCGGGCAGCGCGGCGCTTCGCCGTGAACAGCTCCGTGAAACCTTCCGCCGGTTTATCCGTTACGCGAGCGAAACAAAAGCCGATTTGGTTTTGATCGCCGGTGATTTGTTCGACCGAAAATTTGTTACTAAAAGTACGGTGGATTTGGTGGTATCGTCCTTTGCGTCACTGCCTGATACCCGTTTTATCATTGCGCCCGGTAATCATGATTATTATGCCCCGGACAGTATATGGACTAAAACCGATTTTTCCGATAATGTAACGGTATTTCGGTCGGAAAGTTTATCCAAGGTATCTTTTCCCGATATCAGAGGGCAAAAAGTGGATGTATACGGCTACGCCTTTACTTCTATTTCCATGGATTACTGTCCTTTTACAGAAAAAATGGCGGACGATCCCGACGCTATCAATATTCTGGTGGCGCACGGCAATATGCTGCAAAAAAACGCGGAGGACTGTCCCATTACCCTTGCCGATATCCGTTCTACTAATTTTGATTATATTGCGCTGGGGCATATTCACAATCAGCATGAGATTACCTGTGAAGGCGATCAGTGGTACGGCTACTGCGGTTCGATGGAGCCGCGCGATTTCGGAGAACTTGACTGGCGGGGAATTATTTCGGTCGAAATGGAAAAGAACGCCGATGGATTTGTCTGCCGGCCTGAATTTGTCAAGCTGTCCTCGAAGCGTTACATGACAGAGGTGCTGAATGTAACCGGTGCCGAAAAATCTGAAACGATTCTGAACGCGGCGCGGTCGCTTTTGACGGAACGGGGATATGGGCAAGAAACGCTGCTTCGTTTGACAGTATGCGGCGATATTGCGCCTATGCTGGAGGTACCGATTGAAGCCATCCACACCATGGGAGAGGGACTTGCTTATTTTGAGGTGGCAGATGAAACGATCCCTCTTTTTGATTATGATTATCTTGCCGGTGATCCTACTATTCGAGGCGCTTACTTCCGGGAATTGCTGCCCAAGCTGAGAAGCAGCGATGCCAGAGAACGGGAAGTAGCGGCTATGGCACTGCGCAGCGGATTGTCCGTATTGGGCGGCGGGGAGCTGCCCGAACTGTGAAAAAATATAAGATTTTATTGCTTGACGCGGACGATACGGTGTTCGATTTTGAAAAAGCGGAACATCAGGCGTTTTTCGAAACGGCCGTTCAGTGCGGTATTCAGACCGATGAAATATTGTATGCCCGCTATTCTGCCATCAACAGCAGCTTATGGCGAATGCTGGAGCGGGGTGAAATTACCAAAAAAGCGCTGCTTACCGAGCGCTTTCGCCGTTGGCTTTGTGAGAGCGGACAGACAGGCGATGCCGAGCAAATGAATGAATGCTACCTGACGAATCTCGCTGCCTGCGCATATCTCTTTGACGATTCAGAGCAAGCGCTGAAAACGCTGTCCGAACAGATGCGCATTTATTTTATTACTAACGGAAACGATCGGGTGCAGCGGGGACGTTTCGCTCGGTCACCTGTGATGCGCTATATTACCGATTTTTTCATCTCCGGAGAAATCGGCTATGAAAAACCGGACAAGCGGTACTTTGATGCAATCATTGGAAGAATTCCGGACTTTGACAGGGACAATGTGTTGGTAGCGGGCGATTCGCCTACCAGCGATCTGGCAGGCGCTATCGGCATGGGCTTTGACTGCTGTTATGTGAATCGCAGAAGGAAAGCGCTGCCTGCTGGGATGCGGGTGAATTTTGAAGTGCCGGATTTGCGGGCGCTGTGTAAACTCATAGGAAAGGAAAACTGAAATGGTAATTGAGAAAATAACCATTGGTCATTTCGGTGGAGTAAAGGAATATGAATGTTCCTTCACCGAGGGGGTCAATTTGATCGAAGGACGTAATGAGGCGGGCAAGACCACTATCGGAACCTTTATCAAATTCATCTTTTTCGGGTTGTCCTCTAAAACAAAAGGCGGAAGCCTGTCGGAACGACGGAAATATCAGAACTGGGAAACGGACAGTGCGGAAGGTTCGCTGGAATTTTCCCATCAAGGCAAGCGTTACCGTATTGAGCGTTCTTTGGTGCCTTCTGCGCGTGCGCAGGGTCGAGAAACAGTAAAAATTATTGATTTGGAAACAGGAACAGAGTGTCTTAAAGGGGAAGATCCCGGTAAGTTCTTTTTTGGTGTGACCGATGAGGTATTC
>CAZMTU010000123.1:0-7079 GCA_964569225.1 uncultured Lachnospiraceae bacterium
CGTCATCGCACCAGCCCGCAGGCAGGGACAGTGCCGGATTGCCCGCGATATTTACCGGTACCGTGTACATATCACCCATATACATTTCCAACGGGTCGCTGCGCTTCTCGCCTAATTCATAAGCGACGGTAGGCGCTACAGGTGAAAGAATAAGATTGTATTTTTCAAACACACCGGCGTATTCCTGACGGATCAGCGCCCGCACCTGCTGTGCTTTTTTATAATAGGCGTCGTAATAGCCAGCGGATAGGGCAAAGGTACCCAGCATAATCCGACGTTTAACTTCCGCTCCAAAGCCCTCGGAACGGGATTTTTTATAGAGATCGTCTAAATCGGTATATCCCTCCGCCCGATAGCCATAGCGGATTCCGTCAAAACGGGCAAGATTGGAGGACGCTTCGGCGCTGGAAATCACATAATATGCCGACAGCGCATACTTCAGCGAAGGCATGGATACCCACTCTACCTTTGCCCCCATTTTTTCATAGGTTCGCATAGCCTCCAGCAGCGTTTCTTTCACCGCCGCTGAAATACCCTCCCCGAAAAATTCACGGGGAACAGCGATTTTGATTCCGGTCACGCCCGCTTCAATGGTTGAAAGAGCGCTTTCATAGCTGCGGTTTACCGAAGTGGCATCCATAGGATCGTAGCCGCAAATAGCATCGAGCACCAACGCATTGTCTTTCACCGTTTTGGTAACAGGTCCGATCTGGTCCAGCGAGGAAGCAAACGCCACCAATCCGTAACGGGACACGCTGCCATAAGTGGGCTTCATCCCCACCACACCGCAAAAGGCAGCGGGCTGGCGGATGGAACCGCCGGTATCCGATCCCAGCGTATAGGGCGCTTCTCCAGCCGCTACGGCTGCCGCCGATCCGCCGGAGGAGCCGCCGGGCACCCGATTAGGTGCACAAGGATTGTGTGTGAGCTTAAACGCCGAGTTTTCAGTGGAAGACCCCATGGCGAATTCGTCCATATTCAGCTTACCGAGCATTACCGCGCCTGCGGAAAAAAGCTTTTCTACAACAGTAGCGTTATATACCGGCGAAAAGTGCTCCAGCATTTTTGAGGCACAGGTAGTAGAAATGCCCGCCGTACAAAGATTATCCTTCAATGCCATAGGAATTCCGTGAAGCGACGAACGCTGAGCAGCCGAATCACAAATTGCCGCCTGCTCCATCGCCCGATCAGCACAAACAGACAAGTAGGCCCCAACGACAGGTTCGGTTGCTTCAATTTTCTTCAAATAAGCCTCCGTCAGCTCTTTGGATGAAATTTCTTTCGCCCCGATCATCCGGGAAAGCTGCGCCAAAGTCAGTTCAGTCAGTTTCATAATCTATCTCCATTTACGATGCACAGTTTCAAGATTCCACCACTCTGGGAACCCGAATATATTCATCTGTTTTGGCAGGCGCCATAGCCAGCAGCGCCGCACGATCAAAGCAAAGCCCGGCTTCATCCTCCCGCAGCCGATTCACCTGATCTCCGCCAAAAAGCGCCGGCTCCACTCCATCGGTAGGCGCGTCAGAAAGCTCATCCGCAAAGGCAACAATGGCAGCCATATCGACAGCCGCGCTCTTCTTTTCGTCATCGGTTAAGGAAAGCTTTGCCAGATCAGCAATCCGATCTATATCAAAAGCGCCCGATGTACAATTTTTCTTTCCGCCAGAAATCGCCGCCGGCACTTCTCTGTCAGTGCAAACCAACTTCAGCAGCTCCAATTGCTTCTCGTCTACCGGTGCAGGCGCTTCAGTCATGGGACAGGAAGCGTCCTTTGTTTTTGGAAAAGCGATAACTTCCCTTAAGGAGGACGCACCGATCAGCAGCATCACCAACCGGTCCAGTCCAAAGGCAAAGCCTGCATGAGGAGGTGTACCGTAGCGGAACGCATTGACCATAAAGCCAAACCGGCTTTCGATCTGTTCATCATCAAAGCCCAATGCTTCAAACATCAGCTTCTGCACATCCCGCTTATGAATCCGCACTGAACCGCTGCCCAGCTCCACACCGTTAAGCACAAAATCGTATGCCTGCGCCCGAACTCTGCCGGGATCGGTGAAAAGATACTGCAAGTCTTCCTCATAGGGCATGGTAAAAGGATGATGCGTCGCAAGGAAACGGCCTTCCTCCTCCGACCACTCAAACTGAGGGAAATCGGTCACAATCAAAAATTTATATTCATCAGGCTTCCGCAGACCAAAATAATCCGCCGCGTCCAGCCGCAGACTGCCCAGCGTTTTACGCACTACATCCAGTTTATCCGCGCAGAAGAGAATAAAATCTCCATTTTCAGCCTGCATTTTCGTGAGGATCGCCTGAAATTCATCTGGCGTAAAATATTTTTCCAAAATAGAGTTTATACTGCCGTCAGGACGTACCATAATCCATGCCATCCCCTTGGCGCCATAGGAAAGTGCCTTTTGGGTGAAACTCTCAATATCGGTACGGGTAAAGCACGCACCGCCCTTTACATTGATGGCCCGCACAAAGCCACCCTCGTCGCATACCTTACGGAACACACCGAAGGAGCAGTTCTTCACAATGTCGCAAAGGTCCACAATAGGCAATTCAAAGCGAAGATCAGGTTTATCCGAACCATACACATCCATAGCTTCATGCCAAGTGATCCGCTGAAAAGGCGCTGTAAGCGACTGCCCTTTCATTTCTTTAAAAATTGATTTCAGAAGCGCTTCTACAGTGCAAAGCACATCCTCCTGCTCGGCAAAGGACATCTCCATATCCACCTGCGTAAATTCCGGCTGCCGGTCTGCCCGCAGATCCTCATCCCGAAAGCAGCGGGCAATCTGATAATATTTATCCACACCGCCTACCATCAAAAGCTGCTTGTAGATCTGCGGCGACTGGGGAAGCGCGTAGAAGCTGCCCGGGGATACTCTGCTGGGCACCAGATATTCTCTTGCCCCCTCAGGGGTAGATTTGCAGAGCATGGGAGTTTCTATCTCGATAAAGCCAGCGTTATCCAAATATCGCCGAGCAGCAAGCTGCAATTTGTGTCGAAATTTTAGATTATCAATCATCTGCGGACGGCGCAGATCAATAAAGCGGTATTGTAGACGCAGTTCCTCGCGCACACCGGAATCGTCCGGTGAAAAAGGCAGCGGATCCGCCTGAGAAAGCAGCTCCAATGAGGCTGCCGCCAACTCAACCGTACCGGTTTTCAGCTTGGAATTGTAGGTCTCCTCATTCCGGATCCGAATGTTCCCGGTAACTGAAATCACCGACTGATTTTTCAGCCCTTCCGCTGCGGAAAAATCAGCAGCAGGCAACAGCGCGCTGTCAAATACTACCTGCAAGGTACCTTCCCTGTCCCGCAGGTCTACAAATATGACACCGCCCATATCCCGTTTCGTTACTACCCACCCACAGGCGGTAACGGTACGGCTCACATCCGCTTCACCAAACTCACCGCAATATCTGGTTCGTTTCATATGATCATCATTCCTCTCATATATTCGGAAACTTCCGGCAAGAATCAATGTATTTGTCGGAAAAATAAAAAAACGCTGCCCTTCTCCCCTCTATGGGACGAAAGACAGCTTCCGTGGTACCACCCAAATTAGCCTTACGGCTCACTTTCCGGACACAAATCATGTCCTGCGGCGATAACGCTCCGCTGCGTCCGAATCTACTAAGTTTTTTTGCTTTGCCCCAAGCACCCTACAGATGTGCTGCTCAAAAAAGGCTGCTTCCAAACCGTTCGGTCGGCTGCTCCGGGATGTTCTTCCTCCGACGCGCTATACCGCACTTCCACCGCCTGCGGCTCGCTGCAATGTCGCGTTCGGGCTACTCTTCCCATCACTGCATTTTTTTTATTATAGCATTTCAGAACCAGTTTGTCAATACCTGCCTCATTTATTTTACTGTTTTTTTCTTAAAGATATGTCTAAAAGCATTTCCCGTTTGAAATAAGTTTTGATTTCGAGTCTATCCCCTGTCCGATAAACTGTAAATTGAACGATGCTATTTTCGATTTTGTTCTTGTTCACATTTCTCGGTAGATTTTTCTTTTGCTATATGTTAAGATAAATAAAAGAGTGGATTAGTTTCTAAAATATGAGGTTGAATTCATGAAAAAAAATCAAAATCTGTTCTATTTACTGGAATCGTTGATTCTATCCGGTGTTCTTGGATTATTTCTGTGGTTTATGCGCAAGGACTCGGATTTATTCTTCTTTCTCACCGCCGTTTTCTCTGCCATTGCCCTGCTCTTTTTGCTGATCATACTCTATATCGACGGGGACCATGCCGTGCGGGGAATCTGCAAGCTGTTTCCGATAGCGAGAAGCGATCTTGTTTTCGGCGGGCTGCTTTGTCAGTTCGCATTCGCGGCAGGCTTTGGCGCCTTTCACAATCTGCACAGCATCAACCTCGCGCTGCCTGCGGTTTTATACACGCTGATCCCGATTGTTGAGCTGATTATCATTTTAGCGCCCGCTCCCAAGGATACGCCGCCCCCTATTCCTTCCAATGAAGGCGGCGAAATCGGTCAAAAATCGCTGGATTACTATGCTGCTCTGCTGAGAAACGCCATACAGAAATGCGAATTCGAATCGCTTAACCATACCATGGAAAAAACAGCTGATCTGCTTGCCCGACTGGACCCTATTTACAGCGTTCAGCTTCAGGCACTTGAAAACGATATCAGCAACAAATGCGTAAAAATTGAAAACGCCCTGCTCACCCACAACCATACGCAATTGCTTCTGTTGGAACGCGAATTGACTGCCTGTATTGAACTAATCGAAAAGCGTTGCGAGAGTTACAAATACTGCCTAAAAGATGAAGGGTTTTATCACACCGATGATGAGATAGCTATGAGTCAGATCGATCTTCTTCTGGACAAGTTAGGGCTGGAATATGAAGAAGATCTGCCCACGCTGGACGCACCCTTTGACAATGAATTTTTCTATCAAAAAGCACTTCGGTTCGCTTCAGACGAATATGCCGCGTTGCTGGCTTCCTATAACCGCCAGATCGTGAAAAAGTTGGAGCAGCAGGCACAGTCCCGCATCGCGCGCCGTGAAAAGCGCCTGCGGCGGATGCAGCTTACAGAGCAAGCGGTCACATTCCTGATTGTTGCCGCCATGGCAGGACTTATGCTGTTTTGGCACACTACCTTACAGCCTGACGGACTGATTTTATCTGACAATGGAGACGGTACGCTGAGCCTTGTAGGCTACAATTCCTTTTACGGCGATGAACTGTCGGTTCCTTCCTCTGTAAAAGGAAAACCCATCACAACTATCGGCAAAGAAGCGCTGATGGGCAGCGATATCCAAAAGCTGATTTTAGCAGAAGGAATTGAGGTTATTGACTATCAAAGTTTAAAATATTGCGATAAGCTGGAAACCATTGTATTGCCCCAAAGCCTAACCACCATCGGCAATTATGTATTTAAGTACGATGAAGCGCTTTTACACATTTACTATCGCGGCAGCGAAGAGGAATGGTACGAAGTTCAAGTCGGCAATTTAGGCAACGAAGCGTTTACCGCCATTAATATAGAATTTGATTATCAGGATTAAATGCTTTACCCTCATTTCACTAAAATACCGCTATACAGAAAAGAACAAACGGATAGATATTCAAAAAGATATCTATCCGTTTTACTCATGGAAAAACAACCGCGGCGACGCCTTATGTTCCTTTTTATGTCTTTATGTCAGCCTTGTTTCTCGCATCTGCTTCATAATCAGGCGATATTCCCCCGCTGCTACCAGCACATGCTCGCATAACTCCAGATCCATCGACATACATGCCCTGTGAAGCTGCAAGGTCACTGTTACATCGCTGTCCGAGGGGGTGAGATCTCCGTCGGGATGATTGTGCGCCAGCACCAGTTTGGAGGCTTTACGCAAAATAGCATATTCCAAAATCTGTCGAATGCTTACATCGGCAGTATTGACACTGCCTTCCCCCAGTGTTTCACAGGCAAGCAATTCATTGGACGTACTAAGCAGTACCACCATCACCCGCTCTCGCCGCAATCCGTTCAGCTTTCCCACCAAATATTCACCAATCTCGGAAAGATTGGCAAAGCGACAGAGCTTAGGCATTTCGGAAGCTTTCATTCTTGCCGACAGATCGCCGCACAGCCGGATTAGATGCGCGCTCTTCTCTCCGATACCCGGCACTGCTGTCAGTTCATAAATAGAGGCGTCCAACACCGCTTGTATTGAGCCAAAACGTTTGAGCAATAAAATAGCAGTTTCGTTTGTATTTGATCGGGGAATGCTGTAGTAAAGCAGCATTTCCAACAGTTCGTGATCGGCACAAACATCGGCGCCGCCCGTTTCATATTTGGATACCATCCGTCGGCGATGCCCCTTATGCAATTCTTTTTCCATAGCATTTCCCTCCGATCAAGCGGCGCTGCGGCTTTTTTCATTGATTTCACTAATAAAGTCAATGCAAATTTCAAGCGCATTCCACCGTCTTAATGAGAAATAACCACTTCATGACCGGTGCGGGCGGATTCATATACAGCGTCCAGAATTTTCATCAGCTCTACGCCATCCTCTGCCGGTGCGATACATTCACATTTTTCCTGAATACAATCCACAAAATGATTGATCTCGTTTTGAAAAAGTCCGTCAAAAGAGAGCGCTGTGGGCACATTCAGATTTACATCCGCAAGGTAATGATTGATCTCCGTATACATTTCCAGTTCCGGATCCAGCTTTGCACCGCCTTTAGTGCCAAACAGTTCAATCTTCCCTTCGTCCTTTTTCAAATTCAGATCGAACGCCGCCTCAATGTGCAGCACAGCGCCGTTATCGAAGCGAATCATAGCCGAAGCAAGATCCTCCACCGTTACCGGATCATTATCGGCAGCGTCCGCCGAACGGTATGCCGAGGGATGACGCGCTACGCCCGGACGGTCACCCAGTTTATGAAAGGCAGCGCCGTACACCGACACCGGTTTCGGTCCTCCCATAAGATACCGGACCAAGTCGATCACATGAACCCCCAAGTCAATCAAAGGACCGCCGCCGCTGCGGGACACATCGGCAAACCATCCGCCTGGATTTCCGTGACGGCGCAGATAAGTCGCCTTG
>CAZMTU010000124.1:0-6912 GCA_964569225.1 uncultured Lachnospiraceae bacterium
CAAGGATAAAAAAGTTTATTTGATTCATTATACTAAATACTTCGGCAAAAATCAATATTTTTCGCAAATAATTTTTAAAAACCCCTTGACAAATGTTATATCGCGTGTATAATTGTATTAGATGACTAATACAAAAGGTGAATGCTGTTTGAGAATATAACACCAAGTAAAGTCAAATAAGCAGATTAGAAAGGAGGAGTAAAATGGCATGGCAATTTGACAGTCAGAGACCGCTTTATCTGCAAATCAGCGAACGGCTTACTTACGCGATTGTCAGCGGGCAATTCAGGGCAGGCGACCGTTTTCCGGCGGTTCGGGAGCTGGCATTAGATGCGGCTGTAAATCCCAATACAATGCAAAAAGCATTGACTGAGATGGAACGGCAGGGCATTTTGACTACTAACCGAACAGCAGGGAGATGTGTTACCGGTGATTTGGAACTAATCGAACGGCAGAGAAAGCTGTTGGCAGAGGCGTCCACCGAATCTTACCTGCGGAATATGGAGCGGCTTGGCTATTCAAAAGCGGAAGTTTCCGCACTGTTGAGCGAGCAGATTTCCGAAAAGAAGGTGACAGACTGCGAGGACAGTTGATAACCGAACGAGCGAAGTGAAAAAATTTATTTTATCTGCGAGGAGAAGATGTATGGACATAATTATGCAGTGTGATTCATTGTCCAAACGGTACGGCGGTATGGTGGCATTGAACCGGATAAACCTGTCGTTGCCCAAGGGACAGATTATAGGGTTGTTGGGTCCTAACGGGAGCGGCAAGAGCACGCTGATTAAATTGGCTGCAGGCTTGCTGACGCCGAATGAAGGAAAGATTCTTGTGGACGGGAAGTCGGTGGGAGTCGAAACCAAAGCGGTAGTATCCTATCTGCCGGAGCGCACTTATTTGGAAAGCGGGATGCGGGTGCATGAATGCCTTAGTTACTTTCAGGATTTTTACAGCGATTTTGATCGTACAAGAGCGGAAGAAATGCTGAAATTGCTTCAGGTGCCGATTGACGCGAAGATGAAAACGCTGTCTAAGGGCACCAAGGAAAAGGTACAGTTAGTGCTGGTGATGGCACGAAAAGCCAAGCTTTATCTTTTGGATGAACCTATCGGTGGTGTGGATCCCGCCGCACGCGATTATATTTTGCAGACGATTCTGCAAAATTATCAGAGCGAAAGCACGATCCTGATTTCTACGCATTTGATCAGTGATGTGGAAAATGTATTAGACAGCTTTGTATTTATTCAAAGAGGACAGATTCTTTGTCAGGATACCGTTGACAATGTTCGCACAAATCAAGGCTTAACGTTGGATGCGTATTTTAAGGAGGTGTTCAAATGTTTCTGAAAATATTCAAGTATGATAATCGAAGTCTTCGGAAAGGCGTTCTTCCGTTGTGTGGCGCATCCATGCTGGCTTCCTGTGTATTCGGGCTGATGACTTGGCTGATGATCCGATATTCAGGTGTATTATATGAAATGAACGGTTTTATCGCAACTCTGTTTAATTTAGGGGCAGGTTTACTTTCTTTTCTGATGATGATTATTATGATGGCGGCAATTTATGGTGCTTACATTATGATAGGGGTTCGCTATTATAAGAATTTTATTTCAGATGAAGGGTATTTGACCTTTACGCTGCCTGTATCGACCGGCCGTCTGCTGGGATCTAAATTTCTCAGCGGTTTTCTGTGGCTACTGCTTTCTGGAATCGTGACATTGGTAGATTTTATATTTGTTTTCGCATGGTATCTTCCGAGTATTCTGGCAGAGTCAAATACAACTTTCCAACAGTTTATAGCAGGGACCGGGCGGATGATCGGCATGTTTTTCAATTCGGGGGAACGGATTTTCGGGCTTTTCGCGGTACTCTTGCTGGTGCTTTCGTTGGTGGCCGCAAATTTGAGTATTCTTTATCTGGCGCTCACATTGGGCGGCGTGATGGCCAAACAGCACAAATTACTGGCGGGCATCGGACTCTATATGGTGCTGAATTTCTTTATAGGCTTTATTCTTGAGTTCATTGTTCTGTTCAGCGTTGCGTTTGGCGCAATTGTATGGAGCAATATTATCGGGGGAAGCTTTGTGATTCTCGGATGTGCGGCAATGATGTGCATCGTAGCGCTGATTCTTTTGGTTATCAACCGTTATTTGCTGAAAAATAAGTTAAATCTGCAATAAAATTAAATTGACTGTCAATAAAAAGCAAGAACGTATGGTGGCTAAGCATGAGAAAACACCGCCTAAAGTATAAATTTAGGCGGTGTTTTCTTTATTAATCTACCACTGTTAAGTAGTCGGGCAGTATCTCCAACAGCTTTTCGGTTTTAAACTGAAGCTCCAGTGAATCCTTGCCGTAGTAAGCTTCCAGATCGTCTTTATCAGCGAACATCACTCCGTAATAGTAATAATAATAGTACATATAGTTGGTAGCATAATCCTGATAGGTTTCTTCCAGCTTTTCTTTGTATTCCTTACTGGAGAGTGTAATGTCCAACAAGTTGCAGAGATATTCAATAATCAGCCGTTCTTTTACAGCTGCCAGCGATTGAGTTGCAGCGGAAGAATAGATTGATTCATAAGTGGCGTCGTCGATCTTTTCTTTGAGCTCAGAGGCGGTCAAACTGTCTAAGCTGCTGCCCAGTTCTTGCTCCAGCAAATTGTTCACATATTGCTTATAAAGCTTTTTAGTTTCGCTTTTTGGATATTCATTTACTGTAACGGCAGCAGAAACCGCTTCATATGCCTGATCAGATTTGATGCTTTTCATCAAATACGCTTCATAATCAGCCGTATTAGTATAGGTTTCATCGGTATAATCTTTAACTAATTCGTCATTCCATTCGGGGAGAACAGTGGCGCTGGTTACTTTAAAGGTAATGGTAATTTCCTTGCCGGCGTAATCCTTGTAATCGTCAGCAACATCGTCGGGGATGGTTACCTTCTGCTCGATTTCGTCATATTTATGCGCGCCTATGAACAGGTCTCGAAAATCTGCAATTTTAAAGATGTCATTAAAGGACTCATCATTCGCTTCTTCGCTGAGATCTATTTCAAAATCGGAATCCTTAAAAAGATCGGAGAAGGATTTTGATTCTTCTTCATCGTCATCAAGCGAAACATCAGGAGAGGTGGAAGTATCCTCGCTGTTATCAGATTCTTCAGCTTCGTCAGACTGTGCGGAGAGATCGGTGTCGGATGCTTCTGTGTTATCACCTGTTTCATTATCGCTATCTTCCTCGTCTTCCACGTTTTCCTCGTCTTCCTCGGCAGGAGCGGTAAAGGTATAATCCACGGAAACCAGCGATGAATTATCAACAGTCAGGCGGGACACGGTGTGAATAGTTACGGTAAAGATAACTTTAACGCCCTGCAATTCATCCGAATTACTGTAGTCGTCAGGGAAGGTAACGGTAATTTCAAAGGCTTCCTCGCTCGCTTTGTGACCAATTAGCTGATCTTCAAAACCCGCTGTCAGCTCATTACCGTCCGAATCAGTGTACGCACCTACAAAGGAACCGGATCCTAAAATCAAATCAGCAGGCTCGGTGCTTTTCATACCGCTCAGCGCTTCCTCGCTAAGTGTGACGCTTTCGTCAGCAGCGCGTCCGGTATAGTCAATACTGACCTGATCGCCCAGTGCTGCGGCATCGTCTACCTCTTTATAGTCTTCTACACGGTTATTTTCCCGAATTTCTTCGATCTGCTCGTTCAGCAGCTCATCCAGCTTGGCTTGGCTGATGGTAATAGAGGATAATTCGGGGACCGTAATATATTTTTCGGGATTTTTGTATGCGCTGCAGGAAGCCAGCATCGCGGTTGCCAGCACAAGCGCGGTGCCGGAGGCAATAAATCGTTTCATTTGGAAAGCTCCTTTTATTTTAAACTAAATATTCAATAGACTTTTATATTTATAGCATAAACTTCCGAAAAAATAAAGAGCAAAAGCCGGAAATTTACTTTTTGTACACATTTTTTTCTGCATCATGCTTCCGCGCTGTCGTTTTCGACTACGTTCACATCAGATATGTCCGCATCGGACGGTTTATCGTAATCCGGATAATAAGGATCGATCATTAATTTTTTGACTACCGGCCATGCGGCATAGTTTGCCATAAAAGCACAGAGGGTGACCGTGAAAATGAAGGGGAGCAGAATGCCGATTGGCAGCCAGATAATTGCCAGTGAGTAATTGAGAAAAATAACCAGCAGGATACCCAGAAAAGCAACGATATTCCGTTTAAAGCCTAAAATAGTAAAAATCAAAGCATTTTTATATATTTTTGTGATTTTAAGATCAAAGGTCAGCGCCAGCATGTAGATATAAAAGCGCATGAAAAAATAAATGACTAACAGACAAATGCTCGCCCAGAAGCAGATGGTTCCCGGCAAGGTTGCGGCATTTAAATAGAAAAAGTAAATATCGTAAACCAAGAGAAAGGAAATCAGCAGATCCAGAATACCCAAAATGACCCCTTGACCGAAGTTCTTTTTAACGGAATATCTGAAATCCCGCAGTAAAAAGAGCGGTTCGCCTTTTACAATGTTTCGCAGCAGATAGGTGGTTCCGATCATACTGGGACCGAAGGTGATCAGCAAAAGGATAATTCCGATTACTAGTACAGCTTTGGCGGCGGGTGTCCAGAGCGCAACCGAGGAATTCACACCGTACAAACCGTACATGGCGGCGGCATTAGGCGAACTGACCCCTAATCGGAAAGCGCCGTAAATCGGCGCAAAAAGCGCGTCTGCAGGTGCCATTGCCTTCAGGTGCAGGTTTTCACTGAATGCCAGCAGCAGAAGAAAAATGGGAAAGTTTGAGAGAACGGTAATGAGATTGATATAAAAAATATTTGTAGCATTTCGTTTGAACAGAGTAAAGAAAAATTTGAAATTCCGTTCAACATTTTTGTCCGCAATCGCATCCTCATTGGATTTTTTATTGTACATCAGGTCAAAAATGTTGAATTTCTTCTTTTTCTTTGTAGTTTTTTCTTCCAGATCGTCCAGTCGTGGACGGTATCCATCGTATTTACTCAAGCTCAGACTTCCTTTCATTAAATAATTACAGGTCAGAAGCCGGTGATGTATCTTAGAGGCATAAGCAGCAGTGCGCTGCCGATGTAAAAAAGAGATTGGACTAAAAATTCGCCTGCTTGCGGTATCGTTTGGCTGCCTCGGGTAAAATAGACCGCTTGCCTGATAAGGCAGGCATAGAGTGAAAGCAATAAAACCGAGCAGACTACATACTGAAAATAAGAAAATGAGGGAGGGGAGGCGATTAGGATGCGTTCGGCTGCGAAACCGCAGCAGGCGGCTTTCACTGCGATCAATAAACCGCCTGCCGTTCGCGCGGGGCGGAGTAAGGCGAGAAAAAGTGCCGCTAACCAAAACGGCAGTTCTGAGGATAGGGCGGCGGAGAGGGCGTCTCGGAGGGATAGCGCGGTGTAGGTACCCGCAGGATCAGGCAATATACCGGGCTGTACGGCAATCAGAATACCGCAGGCGTAGCCTGCCAGCGCCGCAGGCAGAGGATAACAGCGGGAAACGGTTTGCCGCACGGTTTTCCATAGTCCACTAAAAGATGATTTCACGAAAAACACCTCTTTCAAATGGTACAGTGTATGAAAAAACGTGTTTTTCTATGAATCTGCTTTTACAGTGAAGAATTCTGTTATTCAGACCAGGAAGGTTTAGCTTTTTGATTGACTGTTCCGACTGTCGCTATTCTGCATGATTTGCGCCTTGCGGGTACAGGCTGCCATTGCGTCCGCAATAATCTGACAAAATCCCTTTTCTTTCAATACACGGTTGGCCTGTTCGGTGGTGCCTCCAGGGGAAGTAACCATTTGAATCAGGTCGTCAGGTGATTTGCCGCTTTCAGTCAGCAGTTTGCAAGAACCGGAAACCACATCGGCTACAAGCCGCCATAATACCTCCGGAGAAAGATCGGAAAATCCGTCTGCGGCGGCAGCATCAGCGATGGCCTTGATAAAAAGGAACACATATGCCGGAGAACTGGAGGTAACGGCAATGATTTGATTCATTTTAGCTTCTTCCAAATGGATGACTTGTCCTGCGGCGGCAAAAATAGCTTCTACCTGCCGGTAGGCATCCTCATCGGTAAGACTGTTCGCGCAAAGGGCGGTTACACCTGCGCCCACAAGCAGAGGCGTATTGGGCATGGCGCGAACAATGGCAATATCTCCTAATTTTTCAGTAAGCTTGGCAATGGAAATGCCAGCCGCTATGGAAATGAAGGTTTTGCCGGTGAGATCAATATTGCTTGTAGCAATTTCGGTCAGCAATCCGGGCAGATGCTGTGGTTTAACCGCCAGAAAGATCAGTTTTCCAAATGAAAGCGCTTCCTTTAAATTTTTTGCTAAGAGGACCGGTTCGGCGGCGAAAGGGCGGTATTTGCTGCGGTCTGTGTCGTACAGACAGATTTCATATCTCGGAGATGGATTTGTAAGCAGGCTGCGGGCTATGGCGGATGCCATATTTCCGGCGCCCAAAAAGGTTACAAAAGGTTTCATGGATATTCTCCTGTTGCAAATATATTACTATCATAACATAACCGGATGAATATTTCAAGTTTTTTGTAAAAAAAATCAAATTTATTCTTGCGTATTTAAAAAAATATGCTATAATAATCGCATATGGTCAGCGCGTATACAAAAAACGCTTAGTCGGAAATTACGCTTTGAACAGTAAAACGGACTTACAAAGGTTTTAGATGAACTGTAAAATCCGTCTGTAAATCTCTTTAGAGCAGTAAATATTTTTTTACGCTGTAATATAATAATATAATTAAGGAAAGCAGTTTGAAAACTGTTCTGTCTATGGAGGAAGCATACGGTCATGAATTACTTTGATAAGATTTTCAGACCATTCCCTGTGATTGAAACCGGAC
>CAZMTU010000125.1:0-6777 GCA_964569225.1 uncultured Lachnospiraceae bacterium
TTGTCGTACCAAGAAACGACCTGTACCTGATAGGTGTCGTCGTCGATCTTAGTGACCATGGTCTGAGTAGCATCAAACAGAGAACCGTACTTCATTCCGATTACGTCAGAGGAAACGATCTGATCCTCGTTGTAGCCGAAGGAAGCGGAAGCGGCAGCCTTCATAGCGGCGTTAATGCTGTCTTTAGTTACATCGGTGCCTTTTACTACCGCGACCAGAATGGTAGTAGAACCGGTGGGAACAGGAACACGCTGAGCTGAACCGATGAGCTTGCCGTTCAGTTCAGGGATAACCAAACCGATGGCCTTAGCTGCGCCGGTGGAGTTAGGAACGATATTCTGAGCGCCCGCGCGTGCACGGCGGAGATCACCCTTACGCTGAGGACCGTCGAGAATCATCTGATCACCGGTGTAAGCATGAACAGTGGTCATGATACCGGAAACGATGGGATAGGTCTTGTTCAGTGTGTCCGCCATGGGAGCCAAGCAGTTGGTGGTGCAGGAAGCGGCAGAAATCACCTGATCATCAGCAGTCAGGGTCTTTTCATTTACAGAGTAAACGATGGTCTTCAGGTCATTACCGGCGGGAGCGGAAATAACGACCTTCTTTGCACCAGCGGTGATATGAGCCAGGCTCTTCTCTTTGCTGGTATAGAAGCCGGTGCATTCCAGCACAACGTCAACACCCAATTCACCCCAAGGGCAATCTTTAGCATCTTTGATAGCGTAGATCTTGATCTCTTTGCCGTCTACAATAATGGAATCCTCGGTGGAATCGACAGTGTGCTTGTCTTCACCGATTTTGCCGGTAAAAGAACCCTGCGCGGTGTCATACTTCAGCAGATGAGCCAACATTTTAGGGCTGGTCAGGTCATTGATGGCAACTACTTCGTAGCCTTCAGCCTCGAACATCTGACGGAAAGCCAGACGGCCGATACGACCGAAACCGTTAATTGCAACTTTAACAGACATTTTGTAAATCCTCCAGTTACTGAAAATATTTTTGCAATCCTTATTGTACCCTATTTTTTCCAAATATGCAAGTCCTTTTGAAGAACATTTTCAAATTTGTTACAATCATAATAAAATTGCATAGCTATTTTGTGGATTTTTATTTAGATTCAATTGTTTTGCTGGGAGTTATAATGAATTTAACTGAGAGAGGGAAGAAAAATGAATTTTGCTGAAATTCCGGAAAATCTGGAAAAGCTGAATACGCCGATCATTATCTGTGATGAAGCGGGGCTTGTAATCTATAAAAATACCGCCGCTGTGCGCAGCATTCGGCTGCCCAGACGTCATACCAGCATGCGCGCCCATTTAGGGCAGACTGAGCGAAATGAATTAGATCAGCTTCCCAACCGGAAAAAGCCGAGCGTTTTAACAGTGCGTACCGGTGATCGCAATGCCAGAGCGTTAGTTATGCCCTATCTGCGCCAGGGTATGCAGTGCAGCCTGTGGGTATTTGTATCGCTGCTTCAGACCGGATCGGTGAGCGGTATGTTTGCCGAACTGGACGGTACCGTATGCGCTGCCGGGCGGGAAATTTGTGAATATGTAAAATCGGTAGATGAATTATCATTGAAGCTGTCAGAACAGCCCGCTGTTTCGCAGTTTAATCGGATGGAAAAACGGCTGTGTAAAATCGTGGATTGTCTTGTTGAGGAAAAGGGCGGGTGGCTGTTTGAACTGGGAGATGCCTTGATCATGCTGCGGCAGGCCATTGAGCAGCCTATGAGCAAATATGGCTATCAGTTGGATTTTGAGAGTCAATTTACCGGGTATTCCTCATGGAACGCACCGAAGGGCAGTCCCCGTGTGTTAATTGACCTTCAATCCTTTTTCACCCTCTATCTGCATCTGATCCTTTTTTGCTGCGAGTGCGCGCCGGCAAAGCAAATGGAAATATCAGTTTGTCAGAATGGCGATATGTACTTTATGGAAACCGCCTTCACGCTTCCGTATCCGCCTTTTTTCACCGATGATGAAAATGCTGACGCGGATTATCAGACTGATTTATCTCGGCTCATTGCGCTATCACCGAAAAATCGCTTTGAAATTTTGCTTTTTGAGGCTTTTTCAAACGCACGCGGTTATCAAATGAGTTACCGCATTACGCGTGAAGCCGAACAGAATATGCGCTTTCGCATGAAGCTGCCGGTCCTGTTGAAAAGCCGTCTGCGCAGCGGCGATGAGAATCTCAGCGAAAGACTTTTTATGGCGCACGATCTTACGCTCTTTTTCTGGTATGCTGTTCAGGAACGCTTCGGAAAATAAATTTCAGACTGTGCTGTCTTTCTTTGTGGTCTAAATGGCTGTAAAAAGGTCTGCCGCAATTCAGCAGACCTCAGTGTGTAGAAAAATTCAAGTTTTAAAATTTAAAATGTAGAAATATGTTAATTATTTAAATGTTTTTGAAGGTATTTAGGGGACTTTTTAAAAAGTCCTCTAAATAGGGTTTGGGGCAAAGCCCCGGTGGGATTTGGGCGTTAGTTTGAGGTCTGCCGAATCGCGGCAGACCTCTTTACGTTTGTTTTTTATAAATCAATAAGCCACAGCCCAAAGTACCATTTTTTGAGCAGGTTTACCACAGCAGACGCACACATCGGAAATTTCCTCCTGCTCGAAGGGGATGCAGCGGCTACCTATGCCGGTCGTTTCCTTTACCTTGTCCTCACATTCCTCCGAACCGCACCACATTGCTTTTACAAAACCGAAGCCATTTTCACGAAGTGCATCGCTGATTTCTTCCATAGATTTACAGCGGTAGGTGCGTTTTTCGCGGTTTTCGAGCGCTTTTTTGTACATGGCGTTCCGAACGGCTGTAAGCTGTGTCTGAACGGTGGCTTCGATACCGTCCAAAGAAACAAACTGCTTGGAACGGTCTACGCGGGAAACCACCACGCATTGATTGGATTGAATGTCACGGGGTCCTAACTCGATGCGCAGCGGAACACCTTTCATTTCATATTCAGCGTATTTCCAACCGGGCGTGTTATCGGAATCGTCGCATTTTACCCGCAGACCGGCGGCGGTCAGTCTGTCCCGAAGCGCGTAAGCGGCGTCTAAGACGCCCTCCTTGTGCTGCTGAACGGGAATAATGACCGCCTGAATGGGCGCTATTGCCGGGGGCAATACCAATCCATTGTTGTCGCCGTGAGTCATGATAATGCCGCCGATCATTCGGGTGGACACACCCCACGAAGTTTGATGAGGGTAGGCTTGCTGATTGTTTTTGTCAGTGAAACGGATGTCAAACGCTTTCGCAAAGCCGTCTCCAAAGTAGTGAGAGGTACCGGCTTGCAATGCCTTGCCATCGTGCATCAGCGCTTCAATAGCATAAGTATCCTCCGCGCCGGCAAATTTATCGGAGGGAGTTTTAGCTCCCTTTATGACCGGAATGGCCAAGTCCTGTTCATGGAAGTTGGCATAAACATTTAGCTGCTGAATGGTTTCATCTCTTGCTTCTTCGGCAGTAGCATGCATGGTATGTCCCTCTTGCCAGAGAAATTCGCGGGAACGCAGGAAAGGACGGGTGGTTTTTTCCCAACGAACTACCGAGCACCACTGATTGTACTTTTTAGGCAGATCTCGATAAGATTTTATAATGTCGGCATAGTGTTCACAAAAGAGGGTTTCGGAGGTCGGACGGACACAGAGCCGTTCGGTCAACGGTTCATTGCCGCCGTGAGTGACCCACGCAACCTCGGGAGCAAAGCCCTCTACATGCTCTTTCTCCTTGTTCAGAAGCGATTCGGAAATGAACATGGGCATATAGACATTTTCATGTCCGGTTTCTTTAAAGCGACTGTCTAAATTTTTCTGAATATTTTCCCAAATGGCATAACCGTAGGGGCGAATGATCATGCAGCCTTTGACGCTGGAATAAGCGATCAGATCGGCCTTCAGACAAATGTCAGTGTACCATTTGGCAAAATCTTCATCCATTGAGGTGATCTGCTCAACCATTTTCTTATTATCAGCCATAATTTTTACGATTTTCTTTCGAGAAATCCCTTTTTTAGGGATTTTCCCAAACTCTCCTTCTAAAGCTTTGTTTATGATTTCTTGGAACCCTTTTTCAAAAAGGCTCCTTTCAGGAACGAGATAATGTTCTATTAGAACAAATTTTTCGCTGAAATGTACGGTCTCTTTCCGTAAACTTTAATAAAAAGCAAAAATGCTTTATTTAAAGTTTTGGGAGGTCAAGGAACCTTTTTTCAAAAAGGTTCCTTGAGGGGGAGTGGAGCAATGCTCCGCTGTAATAAACCACAGTTATTTCGCAAACGAGGTGATAATCTCAGCACTGCCGGTTACAGCCACTTTGCCCATACCCGCGGGGAGAAAATAACTGTCGCCCTTTTTCATAGGCTCGCCGCCGACAGTCCCTTCTCCGGAGAGGCAGAGCACATGGATAAAGCCTTCGTCGGTACTGAGGGTGACGTTGCCTGTATAGTGTTCCACGCGAAAATATTTGCAGTTAGCCAGTGCGCCTTCAAACTTGCCGTCGGAATAGCGGATAGCTTCGATTTCTTCCGGTTTATAGTCGACAATAACATCCAGCGCTTTTTCTACATGCAGCGGACGAAGCTTGCCGTCCTTGCCGGGGCGATTGTAGTCGTAAACACGGTAAGTTACATTGGAAGACTGCTGGATTTCTGCAATCAGGATGCCAGCGCCGATGGCATGTACACAGCCGGAGGGAATAAAGAATACATCGCCGGGATGTACGTCCACATAATGGAGGTATTTTTCTAGCGTACCGTCTTTAGCGGCTGCGGCAAAGGTTTCCTTATCATAGTTTTCCAGTCCATAAACAAGTTGAGCGCCCGGCTCGGCGTCTACAATATACCACATTTCGGTTTTGCCGAATTCACCTTCATTTGCCTGTGCATAGGCGTCATCAGGATGTACCTGAATAGACAGCTTGTCACAGGCATCGATGAGTTTAATCAGCAACGGGAATTTCTCGGCAGCATCCCCTAAGTATTCACCCAGCGTCATGCCGGCATATTCGCCGTTAGCAATCGTGTTCATTCCGTCGTAACGGACGGTTAGTTCCCAGCTTTCCGCAACCTTATCGAGATCGCAGACCTTGCCGAATTCGCTTTTTAATTTAGTGCCGCCCCATATAATTTCCTTGCAAACAGGGGAAAGCTTCAGGGGATATTTTTTCAGAGCCATATCAAATCTCCTTTTTTTAGAAATTTCTTTGTATAAATCTTATTATAGCAGACAATACTGGTTTTGTAAATCATTAAAAAGGAGATTTTTTGAAAATGAATCAAAATTCTAACAACCAGACCAATAATCAGACCAACAACAAGACCAACAATCAGACTAACAACCAGACAAGCAACAAGACCAATAACCAGACCAACAACAAGGCAAGCAACAAGACCTCTAATCAGGGCAATAATCAAGCCAACAATCAGGCAAACAACCAGAGCACTGATAACTGCCGCTAAATAGGCGGACACAGCAAACAAAGCCTATCACATAATGTGATAGGCTTTGCTGCTGTTTATTCTGATACCATAACTTGTTCGCTTTAGGGCATATCGGCATATGCACTTTAATCTTTTGCGGCAAAATTCATATTTGAAATCAACCATTAAATATTATTTTCGCTTTTTGTAAACAATGATCTCGGCATCAGAGCCGCCGCGGCCGTATTCACACACTAAAAGATGGGTTTCGTCAGCTGTAAGCCCATAGCATCTGGTGCTGTTCTTTTTACGGATTTGGTTGCCTAAATAGATTCTTTCGTCATTCCACAGTTTGATCGCCTGTCCGTTCGGAAGCGTATATAGAAGGTTGATGAAATCGCCTTTGAGTGCATTAAGGCTTGTAACTTCTTCCATATCTTCAATGCCGAGCGAATTAAATTCCTCGATCAGCTGCTTTTGGAGGTTACAAGGAAGATCGGAGCATTTCCCGCAGTGCCTGTATCCTCTGTTCTGACAGCATGCGGCAATTATACATGCTCCGCCAAACGGGCGTCCGGCTGTTGCTGCGCATCCGTTGCAGGTTCCTTTTAATTGGCATTTTGTACAATCTATTCCGCATATTGAATTCATCATAGCTACCTCGCATAAAATAAAGGCAGAAGTTTGGGATGCTTTCTGTCAAGAGTCAAGGAACGCTTTTATGATCATCATATTAGCACTTTTGAACAGATTTGTCAATGCTTGATTTGTGCTTTTCGAATACAATCATTTTATATAAAATAAGTTAGATTGCTGACAGAAAGATCGGTTTGGACTGTTTAAATCAAAAAGAAATAATGTGATCGGTTGTACCGCTTTTAATTATCGGGTTTTAAGAATATTTACAATTTATTCATCTTTCGGTTACTGCCCGTATAACTTCGTCTATTAAAATAAATGATACTTCTTATAAGGCAAAGCGCACTGTTGCGGACTGAAAGGGGAACAGCATCCGGACCATTATGTGCCGGAAAAGACAGAGCATATGTTTGGATATATCAAACCGCTGCCGGGGGAACTGAAGGTCAAGGAATATGAATACTACAGGGCAGTGTACTGCGGACTCTGCCGGGCATTGAAGCAAAAAAATCGGATACTGCCTTTTACTCTTTCTTACGATTTCGTTTTTTTGGCGATCCTTCGTCTGGCAATATCAGAAGAACGATCGGAACTGATTAAAATCCGCTGCATTGCCCATCCTTTAAGAAAAAAGCCGTGTCTTTCGCTTACTCCGGCGCTGGAAAAGACCGCGTCCTCCGCTGCATTGCTGGTCTATTATAAATTAAAAG
>CAZMTU010000126.1:0-6637 GCA_964569225.1 uncultured Lachnospiraceae bacterium
CTCTCCCTCTTCGGAAAGATGCAGCACCACCGACGTACCTCTGTCACGCGCCTCTGCAGGCTCCATGACATAGCTGCCCCCTTCATCACAGCTCCAGTGTACCGCCGGCGCATCGGTATAAGACTTTGAATAAATTTCTACCGTATCCGCCACCATAAAAGCGGAATAAAAGCCTAAACCGAAATGACCGATAATTCCGCTCTTTTCGTCCCCCTGTTCATATTTTTGAATGAACTCCATAGCGCCTGAAAGAGCAATATTGCAAATATACTTTTCCAATTCTTCCGCGCTCATTCCGATTCCGTTGTCCGAAATGGTCAAAGTCTTTTCATCCTTGTCCAGTGAAACGGTAATCTTATACGCTTCATCGCCCTCCTCGATCTCGCCAAGCGAAATCAGACGTTTCAGCTTAGTTACGGCGTCACAGGCGTTTGAAACCAACTCCCGCAAAAAAATTTCTTTTTCAGAATAGAGCCATTTTTTTATAACCGGGAAAATATGCTCGGTTTCTACCGAAATTCCGCCATTTTTAGCAGCAAATTCATTTGCCATTGTAAAAACACCTTCTAATTGAATATTTGGACATTCCTCCATCGTTTATTTTAGCCTATTTTGAGCCTTTTGTCAATCTTTTCCCGCCCATAATTTACAAAAATAAAACAGAATTCAAACTGGATTCATACAGCACAGTCAAGCTGACCGGATTCCGGCAAGCGGCATATACTGGAAAAGAATAAATATTTTGTAAATTCCAAAAAGCGTGTTTAAGATGGCACTTCATGCGGGAAAAATAAGCACAGGAATCAATTTAGAAATTGGAAGGATGAATAGAACCATGACCGTAAAACGCGGCGACATTTATTACGCAGACCTTTCACCGGTAGTCGGTTCGGAGCAAGGCGGTCTCCGTCCCGTACTTATTATACAGAATGATGTTGGAAACCGATACAGTCCGACTGTTATTGCGGCAGCTATCACCAGCCGTCTGTCTAAAAACAAGCTGCCCACTCATATTGATGTAGCAAGAAGTGAAACAGCAGATGAAAGCTGCTACGGCCTCGCCAGAGATTCGGTAATTCTGCTGGAACAAATCAGAACACTGGATAAACGCCGTCTGAAAGAAAAAATGGGGCATTTGGATGACCGCCTTATGCAGCAGGTGAATGATGCCATCACCATCTCCTTCGGACTACCGGTACCTGAACCCGCATCGCCCGTTCGGGTTCCGGACGTGACGCTGCCCACTGTTGACAGTCCGGCTGTTGCGGCTCTTTCCGGCGCTGCGGAAGACCATGCCGTAACCGCAGGTCTGGCGCGGGAACAGAGCGCCGGAACGGTCGATCCGAAAGTGTTGGCTTAATTTCATAAAGCCCTTGATTTTCATCACAGAATCGGTTAAAATATAAACACAAACTGTCCGCGGCGCGCTCCAAAAGCCGAGCGCGCCCGAACAGCTATACTGATTTTATGCAGAAAAGAAGGGAAAAAGAACGTGTGGATTGTCAGCCGAGACCGAATATTTGCCCGTGCGCTTCAAATCGCACTGAAACAGGCAGGGCTTGCACAGCCCAAACTGCTTTCTGTACTGCCTGAAACGATCCATTCCTCACTGATCGTTGATCTGGACGATTTTGAAGCGCCGCTTGTCAAACGGGCGGTTACCTTTTCAAGCGATCCCGCCAGCTCCGCCGATCTTATAAGACCTTTTCTTATGAATGATTTTATCTCTCTCTGCAAAAGTCGTTTTGCATTGGAAATTTCAGCCGTTTCTATTCCCTCTGATCATCCTATCCTGTTGCTGACCGAAGGCGGTGTTCTACTGAACGGGCAGCCGGTTATGCTTTCTCGGGGAGAACGCTCCCTTCTCCGGCTGCTCTTGGCACATTCCGGCGAATGCGTCTCTAAAGAAGAAATAGACAAGCTTTGGAAGGGAAACAGCAATATGACAGAGGTTTACATTCGATATCTGCGTAAAAAATTGGACGAGCCATCCGGCATCCGACTGATTCGGACCGTCCGAGGAAAGGGGTACATATTATGCCTGCCGAACACTGCACCCTGATCAGTCATGTTCGACTGATCGACTGCCAAAAACGCACCGCAGAAGACTGCGATCTCCTTTTCCGACACCAATCGGGCGGCCGCCCCAGTGAGCTGCTGGACATCGGCAAAAATCTTGTTCCGGCAAACTATTCTGGTTTACTCACTAAAATCCGCGCTGCCGGACTTTATGCCTGCCGTGCCTTTGTAGATTTGCATATGCACACCTGCGAACCGGGCGCAATGTATAAGGAAGATATTCGAACCGCCACCCTTGCCGCTGTAAAAGGCGGCTACGGTACGCTGCTTGCCCTTCCTGATGAATCGGGCGCTAACTGGCAAGCGGAAGAAACACTGGATTACATTTATTCCAATGCCGCCGCTCGAAGCAGCTGCGAACTAAAGGCAGCCGCTTTTCTCACAGTCCGCAATCAGGGCAAAAAGCTGTGTGACTTTGACCGTTTGAATGCGCATAAGGCAGCCGCCTTTTATGATGACGGTCACACGCCGCCTGCCCTGCTTTATCATGCCATGAAAGCGTGCGCGGAACGAAACGCGCTGCTGATCCTCCGCCCCGAAGATCATATTCTTTCCGCCGGCGGAGCCGTCAATCAGCCCATTGCCCGCGTGCTGCACTGCCATCCGATCGCCCCTGCCGCCGAAACAGTACCCTTGGCGGCGGCGCTGACACTCGCCGCCGAAACAAACTGCCGGCTGCATATCACACTGGTGAGCACCGCCCTATCGGTACAGCTTATTCGGGAAGCGAAAGCGCGAGGCGTAAAAGTTACCTGTGATACCGCCCCACAATACTTCACTCTGACGCAATCAGACCTTCCGTTTTACGGAAGTCTCGCTAAAGTAAATCCGCCGCTTCGTTCCGCTGAAGATCGGGAGGCTGTTCTCACCGCCCTTGCTGACGGTACAATTGATTGCATCGTGAGCGACCACACGCCCGAATCAACCGATGAAAAACATCAGTCGATCGCAGACGCCGCCTTCGGCATGATCGGTCTGCAATCGACTTTTGCATTGGGAATGCGCGAATTAGTACTCACGAACCGAATAAATATCTATCGGCTGATCGAATTGCTGGCAGAAGCACCCGCCGCTATTTTAGGATTACCTGCGGGATTAAAGCCCGGCTGCCGTGCCGATCTCAATCTGCTGGATCTCAACAGTGAGTATACCCTTGTTCCAGGCATGCTCCATAGTAAATCTCAAAACTGCCCATGGATCGGTCAAACCTTTTCGGGTTCTGTTAAACGCAACTTTTTTAATGGGAAATAACCGTTAAACGCTAAAAGCCGGCTTTTAACAGAAGCCGGCCTTTGCGCTCAAACCTGCGGCTGTACGGAAGCCATGACAAAATTTTGAACGGGCAAAAAAATTCCACGGTTTTTAAATCATAAAATCTTCCACAACGTCGCATAAATGACATAGTGATAGCTGAAAGCGATTACACAATTCCACAAGCGGTTCCAGCTTGGACAGATCGCAGGATACGTCATGTACCGCTTTCAGAATGTTGCCTTGGTCATCTAAAGCAATGATTCCATATGTCCTGTATTTTCCCAACTCCTTTGTCTCGATTTCCTCTGAAAAAACTGAATATGTAAGTATCATTGTTATGTCCGAACGCCTTTCATGGTTTGATGTAGATATTTTTTCAACGCGGTCCATTCATGCAGTTTTAAGCCTACAGTGTTAACCCCAAGCACCGCAGATCGGACCACCTCTTCGGGATTTCCTCTGCCATACACTGACTTACCGGATACTCCCACGCTTTCGATTTCCTTCAGAACCTGTTTCATTTGCGTTTCCCCCAAAGGTTAAAAGAGCGATAAGGTATTAAAAACATGTTTTAATTTTATACTATTTAGGTAAATTTTTCCATGACCTACAGTTCGTATTTTCTTTTAAAAAGTCGAAAAAAAAAACAATTACCGAAAATTTTTTGAAGCTTACCTGTTTCTTTTATATTTTATCAGATCGTTTCAATGTTCACATTCAGTTTACAAATCTATGGAATAATAAAATATCATATTTCACAAATATACTGCTGTAATTATCAGAATAGCTTGGAAAGGAAATAAAACTATGCCCTTTTTTTATTTGGACTGGACCTATGTTATACTTGTACTGCCCGCAGTTTTCTTTTCGCTTTATGCCAGTTTTAAGGTCAATCACACTTTTGAAAAATACGCCCAAACGCTTTCCCGCCGAAAAATGACCGGCAGCGAAGCCGCAAGGCGAGTGCTTTCTGCCAATGGACTTTCTCATATCGGAGTTGAACGGGTAGCAGGCAAACTGACCGATCATTATGACCCCAAAGCGAATGTGATTCGTCTGTCAGAATCCACCTACGACAACTGTTCTACCGCCGCCATTGGCGTAGCCGCTCATGAAGCGGGGCACGCGGTACAGCATGCTACCGGATATACGCCCCTCAGAATTCGTTCAGCCATTGTGCCTGTTACCAATATCGGCTCCAAGTTAGCCATGCCATTGATTCTTCTCGGCATTATTTTATCCGCTTACGGGCAGCAGTTTAGCTGGATCGCCTATGCGGGCGTTGCCTGCTTCGGGTTGTGTACCCTTTTCCAGTTAGTTACCCTGCCTACCGAATTTGACGCAAGCCGCCGGGCACTGGAGGCTGTAGATCAATGCGGACTTTTGGACAGCGATGAAATTAAACAAACCAAAAAGGTACTTTCTGCTGCCGCTATGACTTATGTCGCCGCGCTGGCAGTTACGGTCATGCAGCTTCTGCGTCTATTTTTACTGGTCAGTCGAAACAATTCCAGACGATGAGTTAATTTGCCGACCGTTTATAGTAATAAACGGTCGGCAAGCGGTATTTCCCTTCCATTAGGCGATAGCTGCTTTTAGGATTATCAAAATTCCCCGAAATCTGTCAAAATTTTTTTAACCCTTTTTTAAAAAAAGGGTTGACAATATCGATCATGTATGCTATAATAAACAAGCTGTTAGGAAATATCGCGGGGTAGAGCAGCCTGGTAGCTCGTCGGGCTCATAACCCGGAGGTCGTGAGGTTCAAATCCCACCCCCGCAACCAATTTGCACCTGAAATTGATTGATTTCGGGTGCTTTTTTGCTTTTTACGATGAAGAAACTGCATTTTAAGTAAGAAAGTTTACCCCATTTTTCCAAGTTCGATTGCATATTGTCATGATAGACATGTAAATTGTTAATTGGTTATGCTGACAATATTATAGTAGAAGCATGTGATAATTCAAGAGATACTAAACCAAAATGATTCAAGACAGTACGTTATCAAAAATTGATAAATAAGGTTAAAGCATTATTCATATATTCTTATTGAAAAAAACTTGAATCTTTGAGTGAGTTTTGCTATTTAGTAGAAAAAATGTACAGATATCCACTTTTAGATTAATGTATATTTAGTTTTATAGTCGCAGTTAATTTGTATCTTAAATATTATAATGGCTGGAAAATGCCCTACATAATATAAGTGAAAATATTACCACTATAGGGCATTGTCAATTAGAATATAGACTTCCGAATATTTCTAAATTTTGAAATGTTTTTTCGGTAAGGCTCATTTTTTTGTTATTTTGGGGAGAGAATTGGTTTCAGCAAAATATACGATATGAGCGAACTAATAATCAGCGGCAATAATGTAAGCGCTATTTTTTTTGCAATATATTCGAGCATGATTTCTCCCAACAAAAAAGCCACATCTACTTTTGCTCATCCTACCACAATTAGAAGATCGGTAAACCAAACCACCGAAACGATCACCGTCTGCAAAGCCAATCTCACAAGTTCCCAATTGATGGAACGGAATTCTGTCTTCATAATAAGATCACCTCAATTTTCAAAATTTGATCCGGTCAATTTGGATGTCAGCAGATAATAGCTATTCGGCAAATGAGGACATTCTATCCTTAACTGATTAAATGTTCTATTTTTCCAATCAGTGATTTACTTTCTGGTTAAATTATACATTACCCCGTTCATTCTTTTCTCAAATACACACAAAAGCAGCAGGGCATTGCCCTGCTGCTTCCAGCTGCCAAATTTTATTTTTTGACTTGATCGAAATTATTCCGTCGGCTTTGGCTTGCTTTTGCACTTTTTCAGCTTGATTACTAAAAGACGAATCCCGACTCCAATTGCTTCTCCGGCAAAAACAAACAGCATAGCTGCTACATACCAATCCCATCCTTTGTTACCTCTCAGCAACCACCAAAGTAAACTGTAAACTGCAAGCTGAACAGGAATTGAGTACAGCCACAGCTTTGTTGGCCTTAACAAAATGTACGATATAAGCGAACTGACCATCAGCGGCAATAATATAAGTCCTATTATTTTTGCAATATCTTCAGGTATGATTTCTACCAACAAAAGAGCCACAAAATATTCTGCCATTAAAATCAGAGCAAAAAGCACGGTAAACAATACGCCTGAAACGATCACCGTATGCAACGCCAATCTCAGAAGTTCTCCCTTGTTGGAACGGAATTCTATCTTCATAATCATATCACCTCAATTTGTAAATTCTGATCCGGTCAATTTAGATGCCAGCAGATAATAGCTATCCGGTAAATGA
>CAZMTU010000127.1:0-6374 GCA_964569225.1 uncultured Lachnospiraceae bacterium
CCTGTGGCGAAAAAAGCGCACAGGATTTTTGTTTTTGGTTCTTTGACAAGTGAATAGGTATACAGCAACCTAACGAAAACAAGAATCTGACTGTGCGAGCCAAAAGCCCGTAAGCCCGCACACAAAAACTGTGTGTACACCCACCGGCAGTGGGTGGAGCGGCCATGACAGCAGTTAGGAATAATGAGACTCCGCAAACATAAGCGCCCTGCGGTTAAAGACAGGGAGATGGACCATTAGAGTGAAATGTTCCATCTGTGAGATGCTTGCCAACATCCGCTGCGTATACTGAGATACAAATTAAATGCTGCGTGAAGGCCGATCTGCCGACCGACCTTCACAGCGGCTCTTCCATTTTGGAAAAGCTATATAGACAGCGAACATTTGCTGTAGTGGGGTGAGCGATGGGATTCGAACCCACGACCTCCAGGGCCACAACCTGGCGCTCTAACCAGCTGAACTACGCCCACCATTTATATAAAAGCAAATGATCCGCAGTTTATCAAATTGGCGCCCCCGGGGGGATTCGAACCCACGACCACCTGCTTAGAAGGCAGGTGCTCTATCCAACTGAGCTACGGAAGCAGATTTGGGGCTGTCAGCCAAAAGGCTGAAAAAAATGGAGCGGGTGATGGGAATCGAACCCACGCAGCCAGCTTGGAAGGCTGGAATTCTACCATTGAACAACACCCGCATTTGATTGCCTTAGTAGCATACCACATTTGAACCGATTTGTCAACCCCCTTTTGCAATTTTTTGAAGTTTTTAACGTTTTTCTGCTTCTATGAAAACGCCAATAGTCCATACTCGGCTAAATCAACGCTTTGTGGATAAGCGCTGATTAAATGTTTTATCTCGTTCCATTCCATTTCCAGTGAATATTTATCGGACCCATTCCGTCCCATAAAAGCCTTTAACAAGCTGCCGCATGATAAAATACGGCAGCCCGTTTCATAAATACAAAGCTATTTCTCTTCGCCATAAGCTGTAGCAGCGGCAATAAAGTCACGGAAAAGGGGATGCGCACGGTTAGGACGGCTTCTAAATTCCGGATGGAACTGTACTGCCAAAAACCAGCGCTTGCCCGGCAGTTCTGCCATCTCGCACAGCCGCTCATTGGGTGAAAGACCGGAAATGACCAATCCCGCATCAATCAGCTTCTGACGGTACTGATTATTTACCTCAAAGCGATGCCGATGGCGCTCATAGATCAAGTGCTCGCCGTAAGCCGCCTCAGCCAGTGTTCCGGGCGCGATCTTACAGGGATAAAGTCCCAGCCGCATAGTGCCTCCCTTCTGATCAATATCCTTCTGTTCAGGCATGATATCAATTACAGGATGCTTACAGTTTTGATCAAATTCGGTAGAATAGGCGCCATCCATATTGGCAACATTCCGGGCGTACTCGATCACCATTAGCTGCATTCCCAAACAAATGCCGAAGAAAGGAATATCGTTCTCTCTGGCATAGCGAATCGCGCTGATCTTTCCTTCAATACCCCGATCACCAAAGCCGCCTGGCACAATGACGCCGTCATATCCTTCCAAATAGGAGGCGACATTCATATCGGTCAGATTTTCCGACTGGATCCAACCGATCTCTACATCGGCATTATTAGCAAAACCGGCATGACGCAGCGATTCCGCTACCGACAGATAAGCGTCCTCCAGCTCCACGTACTTGCCCACCAAAGCGATTTTGCATTTGCGGGAAAGATGCTTGATAGACTGACACATTGCCTCCCATTCGGACAGTTCAACCGGATTGTTTAACCCTAAGTGCCGGCAAACCACCTTAGCAAGCCCCTGTTTTTCCAACAGCAGCGGCACCTCGTAGAGAGTTTCGGCAGTCATATTTTCAATGACGCAATCAGGAGACACATTGCAGAACAGTCCCAGCTTGTGCTTAATTTCTTCAGGCAGCGGCGTTTCGGTACGGCAAACCAGAATATCAGGCTGAATGCCGATAGAGAGCAGTTCTTTAACCGAATGCTGGGTGGGCTTGCTTTTCAGCTCCTTAGAGCCGGAAATATAGGGAATCAGCGTTACATGAATAAACAGACAGTTTTCCCGCCCCACATCACGCTGCACCTGACGGATAGCTTCCAGAAAAGGCTGAGATTCAATATCGCCCACTGTTCCGCCAATTTCGGTAATGAGCACCTCCGCGCCGGTGTTTTGAGCCGCTATATAAACCCGATCCTTAATCTCGTTCGTAATGTGAGGAATCACCTGAACCGTCCCGCCTAAATAATCGCCCCGACGTTCTTTAGTGATAACCGACCAATAAACCTTGCCGGTGGTTACGTTTGACAGCTTGGACATAGATTCATCCACAAACCGCTCGTAATGACCCATATCCAAGTCGGTTTCAGCGCCGTCATCGGTTACAAACACTTCCCCATGCTGATAAGGGCTCATAGTGCCCGGATCTATATTTATGTAAGGATCAAATTTTTGAAGCGATACCTTATAGCCTCTGTTTTTCAGGAGTCTGCCCAACGAAGCAGCGGTAATGCCCTTGCCCAACCCGCTGACTACTCCGCCTGTGACGAACACATATTTGGTTCCCATGAAAAAGTCCTCCGTATTTTTGAAAAATAACAATACATAGTTATTATACTTCAATTTGTCCGCTCTGTCAACCTAATTGCGACATTTTTTGTCAATCTTTTTGTAGTGATATAATTAATGCAAAATCAAAAAAAGCTTCCAAAAAACCTTAATAGTTCAGTTCGCTTCAATGAATCACTACCCGTTGACCCATTCAAAAAACAAAAAAGAGAGCAGTCATTACGATCTGACTTTTCTCTTTTTCGGTTAGCTGTAAATACCGCTTCAACAGACCTCGGAATAAGCTTGAAGAGTCTGACTCATCGTTATCTATGCATTTTCTTGTCCGTCAGAAAAGCACTCCGTGTCTGAGTCCAGCAGCTTGTCCAGCATAGGCCGCATACCCAACAATTTTAGCGCATCGCGATAAGTCTGCATAGCTGCTTCCTTTCTGTGCGGCTGGATTTTATGAGTCATTTTATGAGTCCGCACTGCCCGAATCATCACATTTTTAGGCGTTTCCTCCGGATCAATCAATTCCAACACTTCGGTTTGATAGCCTTCCGCCTCCAGCCTCAATGCCCGAAGCGCATCGGTAGCCGCGTCGCAGAATTTTTGTCCCAAAATCGAGTAGCGCAAGATAAAGTTCATCTGCGGCGCTTTGATCCCATGAAACAATTCATGCTGACAGCAGGGTGTAGACAAAATCACCTTTGCTTGCTGTTTTACCGCATATGCCAACACAATGTCAGTGGCAATATCGCAGGCGTGAAGAGAAACCACCAGGTCAATCGCAGCAGGCGGGCAAAAATCCTGAATATCCATTGCCAAAAAAGTCAGTCCGCTGCAATTGAGTTTGGAAGCTAATTCGCTGCAAAATTCAATCACATCTGTTTTACGATCCACACCGAACATCTTCACGCTTCTTCCTTTCAGTTCGGTGAGATAATAATAGACCGCAAAGGTCAGATAGCTTTTCCCGCAGCAAAGATCGCAGACGGTCAGCATTCCCTCTGCAGGCAATTGGGCATAAACATTGTCCAAAAGCTCCAAAAAGCGATTGATCTGCCGGTATTTTGCCCGCTTTTTATCAAATATCCGCCCGTTCTGATCGCAAACACCCAGCGCGGATAAAAACGCTGCATGCTTTGCGGCATCAATCAGATAACGCTTCTCATGATCGTGTGCCGCCGGCAGCGCGGCGTTCCCATCTGAAGCGATCTTATTGGAAATCAGCAGCTTGCCCTTTTTAGAATGTTTCAGCTGACAGTCGCCTGCCTCTGTCAGCAAATTCGTCTGGCGGTACGCCTCATAGGTCAGCCGAGCAAACGTCTTGACCGCATCAGCCACTGAATAATTCTGATGAATCGCCTTTCCGTCGGTCATATAGGTAGTTAACTGAAAGAGCCGCTCTCCTTTCATTTCCACCGGTCTTGCCTCCGCCCGCAGAATGCCCTCCTGAACAGGCTGGCTGAACACTGCCTTGCGAAGCTGCATCCAATGAGCGGCAAATACACCTTCGGCCCTCTGTAAATCTTCGTTCATAGAATACTGTACCGATCCTCTCTCAGAACCGCCACCAAATCCTCCATAGAAGTTACAGACAGATCGGTTTCAATACCTGAAACACCCACGTCGGTGATTTCATGGCAATCAGAACCGCCAATCTTATGCAGTCCGAACTTTTCAGCCCAGAACGCGGCTATATCGTTGCGGCTATCATGCCGAGGATTCCCATTTTTCACCTCCATGCCGAACAGATAGGCAGGATCAATAATCTTCATATGATTGCGAAAGGGGTGCGCCTGATAGAAAAGGATTCCTTGCTCTCTCGCTAATCTGCCGAAGGCGCCCGGTCCTATCCGAAAAAGCGTATCCCAATCAGCAGCCAATTCTCTGGACATGCCAAATACCAAATAATCGTTATTGCTTCCGTCAAAGCGAAGTTCATAGCCGCAAAGCACTGTCAAACCGCAGGCATCCCCCGCATCTTTGGCAATTTGATATCCTTCATGATAAACAGCGTTGAAATCGGGCTGTCCGTGCCGGGCAAAATGCTCCGCCGTATCCCGATTAAAGTGATTGGACAGTACAATCGCATCAAACCCCGCTTCTTTGTACAGTCTAACCGTTTCCTGCGCAGATAATTTCCCACACTGGGAAACCTCAGATGAATGAACATGCAAATCTATTTTCATACAGTAAACCAATTCCCTTTGTTTTTTATCCATTATACATGTTTTATTCGTCCGATGCAAGAAGTTTTATTAAAATACTTGCTTTTTTTCCGAAAATGTGCTACAATTTTATTATTCATTACCGTTTAAAGGGAAGGTTCTATGCAAAAACAAGGACGGATCGTAAGATCGGTAGGCGGACTGTACGAAATTGCCGCTGATGACGGAAGCAGAATTACCTGCCGCGCCAGAGGAATTCTTCGACGTGAAGAGCAAAGCCCGCTGGTAGGCGACCGCGTATCGGTAGAGCTGGATGGACATCAAAATGCCGCAATCGCCAGCATTGAACCTCGAAAAAACAGTTTAATTCGTCCGCCGCTTGCCAATCTTGACCTGCTGTTTGCTGTTATTCCCGCCGCCCGCCCCGATCCTGATCTATATACCGCGGACAAGCTGACCGCAATTGCCCATTTTCATTCTATCGAAACGACCGTAGTCATCAGCAAAGCCATGCTGTTTCCCCAGCGAGCAAAGGAAATTGCGCACATTTACCGACTTGCCGGATTTCCCGTATTTATTACCGACTCGATTGAAGAAAGCGGTCTCGCATCTCTTAAAGCCTATTTGGTCCAACTGCCCAAAGAAACGATTTGTGCGTTTGCAGGTCCCAGCGGCGCCGGGAAAAGCACTCTGATGAACAAACTCTTTCCCGATTTAAGTCTTACCACCGGTTCGGTCAGCGAGAAAATCGGTCGTGGACGGCATACCACCCGTGAAGTTTCCTTATTTTCGCTGCCAAACGGTGTATTGATGGCTGACACACCCGGCTTTACCATGCTTGACTTTACCCGTTTTGATTTTTTCGGCAAAGATGACCTGCCCTATACTTTTCCGGAAATTGAGCGGGAGCTGACCGGCTGCAAATACACCAAATGCTCCCATACCAAGGAAGAAGGCTGCAAGGTGCTCGCCGCTCTGCGGGAAGGCAGAATCGCCGAAAGCCGTCACGAAAGCTTCTGCGCGCTTTACGATATTCTGAAAACCAAGCATGAATGGGACAAAAAAAGCTGATTCACATATACTTTCAGTAAGGGCAGTGCGCCAGTCGCCGCCCCGATGGGAGGAATATACTTGAAAATCGTAACCGTAAAAGCGCCCGGCTTTTTAAAGCCGTTTCTGCGCAAGCTTTTCCGAATCAAAAAAACATAACATCTGCATGCGGGGAGCGAAAAAGTCGTTCCCCGCATAAGGGTTTTTAGAGTAAAAAACAGTTCGAAGTCCATACTACATAGAAGGAGATCTCTATGAGCGCAACATTCGCCGTCTATACCCTCGGCTGCAAGGTTAATCAGTATGAATCACAGGCCATCAGCGAAAAATTAGAAAAATCAGGGCTTGTTTCAGTCCCGTTTTCAGATATTGCCGATCTTTATCTCATCAACACCTGCTCTGTGACCGCCGAAGGAGAACGCAAGGCTCGTCAGATCATTCGAAGAGCGCACCTGAACAATCCGGATGCCTTTATTATTCTTACCGGCTGTTACGCTCAGATAGACGCCGAACGGCTGGCAAAACTGGAGGGCGTCAGCTATATCTGCGGCAACGGATCAAAGCTGCACGAAGCCGAAGCCGCGCTGAAGCTGCT
>CAZMTU010000128.1:0-6244 GCA_964569225.1 uncultured Lachnospiraceae bacterium
CCGGGTGAAAGCAAGCTGGAATCTGATCGACGGCATCTTCAGCGTCGAATCGCTTCGCTGGAAGCACAGATCAAAGAGTTGGAGGCTAACCGGATGACGCAGCGCGCTAAGCGCTCCCGTTCAGATTGTGTAAAGGTCGCAATCGTAGGCTATACCAACGCCGGCAAGTCAACGCTTCTGAACCGGCTGACCGGCGCAGGCATTTTAGCGGAGGATAAGCTGTTTGCCACCCTTGATCCTACTACGCGCAAGTTCCAGCTCCCCAGCGGCAGAGAAATTCTGCTGACTGATACGGTAGGCTTTATCCGCAATCTGCCCACCCATCTGATTCGTGCTTTTCGCAGTACGTTGGAAGAAGTATGTTATGCCGACGCAATCCTCATTCTCATTGACGCTTCAGATGAGGAGGCAGACAGTCAATTGGAGGTTACTGAAAAACTGCTCTTCGATTTGGGGGCAATGAACAAACCTATCCTTTATGTGCTGAATAAATGCGACAAGGCGGAAAACAGCTTCTTTGTTCCGGCGCACATTGCCGATAAGGAAAATACGGCGGTCATTTCCGCGTTGGACGGACGTGGAATGGATCATCTTATTGATCTGTTGGAAAAGCTGGCGCTGGGTGACAAGCAGCTGTGCGTTCTGCGTATTCCGCTGACTGAACAAGGACTTGTGGGAAAGCTTTATCAGATGTCTGTGGTAGAGGATGTAGAGTATTTGGATGACTGCGTGCGAGTTGTCGCTCTGCTGAACGGGGAAAACCGCGGTCGGTTTCAGAAATATATGAAGGAATAGAGCATTACAGAGTATCATGGATCGGTGTAAAGAATCAAATTGGCTGCATATATTACAATTGAAGCACGGTTAGATGGAATGAAAGGTGCGAATTGGGTATTGGGAAAGTGATTTCCTGTGCGGAAGTATCTGATTGGATGAAAAAATGATTGTCAGTGCATACGCAGGCGCGTGTGCACTGGAGCGAATTTCATATGATAGAAAAGTAAAAAAACTGTGCGGCATTAATTATATTGATAAATTGAAGAAATAACGAGGGAATCTATGAGTTGTCTGGGAAATATTTTGTGGTTTATCTGCTGCGGTTTTTGGCAAGGGATCAGTTGGGCGTGTGTCGGGCTGATATGGTGCGTCACCATTGCAGGTATTCCGATAGGGATTCAGTGCTTTAAAATGGCAGGGCTGGCCTTTTGTCCTTTTGGGAAAAACGTTCGTTTTCATGGCGGAGGCGGATCAATGCTGTTGAATTTGATTTGGCTGATATTCGGCGGGTTGGCGCTTGCGGCAGAAGCGGCGCTGAACGGGCTGTTGCTTTGCATTACAATCATCGGAATTCCCTTCGGTTTGCAGTGCTTCAAGCAGGCAAGACTGGCGCTGATGCCATTCGGCTCGGAAGTGGTGTAAATATATATGCCTGAAATGGAGCGTAAAGCTATGGAAGAAAATCTGACGCTGGGCGGGGAAGGTCACGGTCGTTTAATTGAAAAAAAGAGCGAATTTTTGGCGTCTGCCTTTCCTGTATTGGATGAAGCGGAGGCAATGGCATTAGTGGCGCGGGAAAAAAAACGCTATTCAGACGCCCGGCATACGGTTTTCGCCTATCTTTTATCAAACGGTGCGCAGCGGTACAGCGATGACGGGGAGCCGCAGGGAAGCGCCGGACTGCCGATATTGGATATTTTGAAAAAAAACGGTCTGACAGACGGGCTGATTACTGTTACCCGTTATTTTGGCGGAATTTTGTTGGGGACCGGCGGACTGGTGCGGGCTTATTCCGGCGCGGCTAAGCTGGCGGTAGAAGAGGCGGGCATTGTCCGGCGCATCGCTTACAGCCTGATTCGCTTTTCGGTGGATTATTCGCTTTATCAACGGATTTTGTATGAACTCCCTCAATTTGGGGCGAAAACAGAGGAAAGCAGTTTTGGTGAAACAGTTGAATTGATAGTTTCACTGCCCGCTGAAAAAGAAGAAGCTTATCTGAGGCGGTTGATCTCTCTCTCCGGCGGTCAATATAGCGGCAGTATCGTCGGGCAGAAATGGGGCTATTTGAAATTTTAGACGTTGCAAGGGATATTTTCTTTAAAAATTTGCTTTTTATTTAAATAGCTTGGCGGACGTTTTTTACCGTACACATATATCATTTATACGCCTTTAGATTTCATTTTATTAAATTCTAACTAAAAAAAAGGATTTTTTGATTTTTGTGCGTATATTATAATTGCAGGAATATTTTAAAGCGTTTGCTTTCAGCGAGAAAATGAGAGGAGGCATGTCTTGTGTCCACTGTTCGCGCATTGTTAGAGCAGCGGGAAAAAAACACCTTATCTTCCTATGCCACTTTGTCGGCTTTTACTAAGGGCAGGCTGAAGCCTTTAGCGGTTGACGATCTGCGTACAGAGTTTCAGAGGGACAGAGATCGGATTACCCATTGTAAATCCTTTCGGCGTCTGATGCACAAAACGCAGGTATTTCTTTCGCCGGAGCATGATCATTATCGCACACGACTGACCCATACATTGGAGGTGACTCAAATCGGTCGTACTATTGCCCGGTCGCTGATGCTCAATGAGGATCTGACGGAAGCTATTGCGCTGGGGCATGATTTGGGGCATACTCCTTTTGGACATGCCGGTGAACGGGTGCTGCAAGCTTGTTATGATCCGAATTTCACCCATTGCAAGCAATCGCTGCGGGTAGTAGACAAGCTGGAGGCTTTAAATCTTACATATGAAGTAAGGGACGGTATTTTAAAGCACGCCGGCGCTGATTTGGCGGAAACGCCTGAGGGCAGGATCGTGAAGTTTGCCGACCGGATCGCCTATATCAATCACGATATTGACGACGCGATTCGAGCGGGGATTCTGACTACATCGGATATTCCGCTTTTTCTGCGGCAGACCTTGGGTGAGCGTCATGGCGAACGGATCAACACCATGGTTCGGGGAGTGGTGCAGGCAAGCCGGAATGGAGAAATCCGGATGGAAAAAGAACTGTATGAAGCGACGATGGCGCTGCGTGCCTTTCTTTTCGATCGGGTATACACTAATCCCGAAGCGAAAGGGGAAGAAGAGCGGGCATGCTCTATGCTGGAGCATATGTTTGAATATTTTGTGAAAAATCCGCTGAAAATGCCGAGCGAATATCAGCAGACAGCGGAGGATGAGGGTGTAGAACGTGCGGTCTGCGATTATATTTCGGGAATGACCGACCGGTATGCGATTAATTTGTATAAGCAGTTATTTATTCCGAAGGTTTGGGAATAGCTTGGTGTGAAATATCTCTGAACCGCTTCGGAAATATGATTTGTTTCAAGGAGAAGGATATGTCCCTTATTGATCAGTCGGTGATCGAAGAGATCAAATTCAGATGCAATATAGAGGATGTGATTTCCTCCTATGTAACGCTGAAGCGAGCCGGTTCTAATCTGCAGGGACTGTGTCCCTTTCACAGTGAACGAACGCCTTCTTTTACAGTGTTTACTTCAACCGCTAACTTTTATTGCTTTGGCTGTGGTGCGGGAGGGGACGTCATTAATTTCATCCGTCGGGCTGAAAATTTGGATTACCCTTCCGCGGTGGAATTTCTCGCCAAACGGGCGGGTATCTCCATTACCCGCAGCAAGCGGGAAAAGGAGGAAGGCGCACGCCGGGAGCGCATTCTCGCTATGAACAAGGAAGCCGCCCGCTTTTTTCATCGAATGCTTTTTGCGCCGGAGGGCAGAGAAGGATTGCGCTACCTTACAGAGGCGCGAAAGCTGCCGATTCCCCTTATCAGGCATTTCGGACTGGGATTTGCGCCGAATGAATCTGGTGCGCTGACCGGATATTTAAAGTCAAAGGGCTACACGGACAGCGAAATGTCCAGCGGATTTCTCTGTGGTATCAGTCAAAAAAACGGAAGGCCCTACGATTATTTTCGAAATCGGGTGATTTTTCCCATCATTGCCACTACCGGCGATGTGATTGCCTTCGGCGGCAGAGTGATGGATGATTCGCTGCCCAAGTATCTGAATTCCTCAGATACGCCGGCATTCAAGAAGAGCAAAAATCTGTTTGCGCTGAATTTTGCCAAAAGTGGCGACCTTTCTGCTATGATCCTTTGCGAAGGCTATATGGATGTGATCGCGCTTCACGGAGCGGGCTTTACCAATGCGGTGGCAACGCTGGGAACGGCTATCACACCCGAACAGGCACGACTGTTCAAACGGTATACCTCGCAGGTAATCATTTGTTATGACTCCGATGAGGCGGGGCAGAGGGCGGCTTCCAAAGCCTTCCGGCTACTGGGAGAAGCGGGGGTTGAATGCAGAATTTTAAAGGCAGAAAACGCCAAGGATCCCGATGAATACATCCGTAAGTTCGGCGCGGGCGCTTTCAAAAATCTAATGGAGCGTTCGAAAGGCGAATTTGAATTTAAATTTGATCAAATTTTAGATAAAAATGATATTTCTACCACCGATGGAAGGGTGAAGGCGCTGGAAAAAACGGTGGAAATTATTGCGGCGTTTTATTCGGCCGCAAAGCGGGAAGTCTATATTCACATTGCGGCTGATAGGTTGGAGGTAACACCCGATGCGCTGAGGCGGGATGTAGAAAAAGCGATTCAAAAACGCACCCGTCAGGAAAAACAGGAGGAAAAAAGATCCATTTTCAGAGAAAGTGAAGGGTATGGAGATCGGGTTAATCCCGATTATGTGAAGAATCCTAAAGCGGCGTCTGCGGAAGAAGCGATTCTCGGTATTTTGCTGCTGCATCCGGAATATTTTGCCGAACTGAAAAAGAAGGATCAGCTTCCTTCGGCGGATCTGTTTGTAACGGCATTCGGCAAAAAGGTGTATACGCTTCTGCTGGAAAATGCGGCGGACGGACATTTAGAGGAAGGCGTGTTGGGAGAGTCATTGACGGTAGATGAAATGAGCCGGATTACCCGCATGAAGCTCTCGCGGAATGCGCTCAGGCAGAATTCAATGACTGTGCTGGATGACTGCATTCATACATTGAAAGAAGCGGCTGAGAAGCAAGATAGGGATATTTTGGATATTATCCGACAAAAAAGGCATAAAAGTGATCCGTAACAGCAAGGGATTTCAAACCGGCGGCTGATCGCTTTTGATATACAGTGCCGCAATGGCACCCAAAAATAAGGATTACGCCCAAGAGGGTAAACGCAAGGAAAGGAATTGAATATGAAAGTAGTAGAAGACGGTTCTATCTCTGAGAAGCGAATCAGTGTAAATGATTTGATTGAGCGAGGCAAAAGTCAGGGATCTCTGACCAGCAGCGAAATCATGGAAGCATTTGAAGACGAGGATTTTGATATCGAGCAAATGGAGCATATCTATGAAACGCTGGAGGGCATGGATATCGAAATTACCGGCTATATGAATCAGAATGAGGCGGAAGAGATCGAAAATGAAATCGGTCAGTATGAGTCGGCTGAAAAAATGGAAAAGATGCTGGCTCAGGAGGGACTGGCTATCGACGATCCGGTCCGCATGTATTTGAAAGAGATTGGAAAAGTTCCCTTGTTAGACGCGGAAAAAGAGCTGGAGCTGGCTAAATCCATGTATGAAGGAAATATGGCCGCAGAGCTGCTGGAAGAAACAGATGAAAGCGATACCGAGCAGATTGCTTTCTTGAAAAAGAAGGTCAAAGCAGGCGAGAATGCCAAAAACGCACTGGTAGAGGCTAATCTTCGTTTGGTTGTCAGCATTGCCAAGCGGCATTCAGGAAAGGGACTGTCTTTTCTTGACTTAATTCAGGAAGGCAATTTGGGACTTTTGAAGGCGGTAGAAAAATTTGACTATCGGAAGGGATATAAATTTTCCACTTATGCCACATGGTGGATCCGCCAAGCGATCACCCGCGCCATTGCCGATCAGGCAAGAACCATCAGGATTCCGGTTCATATGGTAGAAACTATTCATAAGGTTTCCCGGGTTTCCCGCAAATTATTACAGGAATTGGGGCATGAAGCCAGTGTGGATGAAATTGCCAAGGAAATGGGTACTACACCCGATAAGGTGCGGGAAATTATGAAGATCGCGCTGGACCCTGTGTCTCTGGAGATGCCCATCGGTGAGGAAGAGGACAGTCATCTGGGCGACTTCGTCATGGATGAAGAAACGCCGGCACCTTCTGACGCGGTAGCGCAGACTATGCTGAGAGAACAGCTGATTGAAGTGCTGCACACGCTTACGCCCAGAGAAGAGCAGGTGCTGATTCTTCGG
>CAZMTU010000129.1:0-6232 GCA_964569225.1 uncultured Lachnospiraceae bacterium
AAGTAGCCACTAAAACGGTAGCAATGAATTTTTTCATACTTTTATCTCCTTTATTTTTTATATTTCCATTTTATAAAATTTGTGTGAACAAATCAATAGCAATTATTGCTGAGTTTATCTTGAATCTTGCCATCAACTCCGGTTCAGAGCTTAATAAAAGACTGCATAGATGTGTGTAGGATTATTCCCTCTATTTCAAATTCTTATACGCTCAGGCATTGAAACCTTCTTGAACCGTTTGTCGTCTTTATAATAAACAAATAAAGTCAGCTTTTTTTAACTTGCTTTTCACACCAACTGCAAATACTGTATCCACTCGAAAGAAGCGATTCCAATGAATCAGATGAGACTATTTGCCTGTTCTCTGCCTTGATTTTTCCGGCATAGCTGCACGATTCAAAAAAATGAATCTTTTTACTGTTTGTATTAAGAATCAGCTGACTGTCAGTTTCCGAAATATAAACGGTAACAGTCGGCTGCGGATTAAAATTTGTATCGTCTGTAGCTGAAAAGGAGACGACTGTTTCTCCATTTTGTGCCATAACTTCGGTTTCCGCAGAAACGGTCATATTGTTTGGAAGCGCGCTAATCAGAATTTCATCGGTCGCGCCGATATAAGCACATGCGCTTAGCAGCAGACAGATCATAAACAGTAATCCCAGAAGATGTTTCATATGTAACCTCCGAAAATAAAAGCTTACTGCATTATTATAGCATAAAACGGTTATTTAAACAAGCTTCTGGCTAATCTGATTGTAAAAAAAATGAGAAATATCAAAAAAATGCTTTACAGCAGACGAAAAGTGTTGTATAATATTAATACTAATGGCATTTATGGAGGTTTAACATGTTAACTGCTATTGTGGGCATCAACTGGGGTGATGAAGGAAAAGGGCGCATGGTAGACCTGCTCTCTGAGGAGCAGGATATTGTTTGCCGCTATCAGGGTGGCAATAATGCCGGTCACACAGTTGTCAATCATTTGGGAAAATTTATTCTCAATCTGCTTCCTTCCGGAATTCTTCGGCCGGAGGTGGTCAATGTAATGGGAAACGGAATGGTCGTTGACATTGAGCATCTGGTAGGTGAGATCGGCAGACTGCAAAAAAACGGCGTTGTCATCACGCCGGACAACTTAAAAATCAGCGATAAAGCTATCATTTGTCCTCCTTATGACGTATATCTGGACAAGCTGGAAGAACATAGATTGGCAGAAAAAAAATTTGGTTCTACTAATCGTGGGATCGCGCCGGTATACGGCGATAAATACATGAAAAAAGGACTTCGGATGGGAGACTTGCTGCACCCCGAATATCTGAGGGAACGCCTTTCTGTCATTCTTGATTGGAAGCTGTTGACACTGGAAAAGGTTTATGATTACCAGTCTATTGTAGATGAAAACGGCAATCGGGTATTTGAAGATATTACCTTTGATTCTATGATGAAATGGCTGACAAAATACGGCGAAGTGCTGAAACCTTATATCTGCGATACCGGTAAGTACCTTTCCGATTCTGCCAAGGCAGGTAAACGAATTATGTTCGAAGCACAGCTCGGTGCTTTGCGGGACATTGATTTCGGCATTTATCCTTACACTTCTTCCTCCAATGTAATTTCCGCTTACGCACCCGTTGGCGCAGGAATTCCCAATTTTAAGGTAAACCGTACCATCGGTATAATGAAGGCTTATTCTACCTGTGTAGGCGAAGGCCCATTTACCGCTGAAATGTTTGGGGATGAAGCGGAAGAACTGCGCAAAGCGGGCGGCGAATACGGTGCCGCTACTGGTCGTCCCAGAAGAGTGGGCGGATTCGATGTGGTAGCCTCCAAATACGGTGTATTTGCACAGGGCGCTGACGAAGTCGCACTGACTAAGCTGGATATCCTCTCTTATTGCAAACAAATCCCTGTTTGTGTAGCCTATGAGGTAGACGGAAAGCAAATTATCGATTTTCCTACCGGTGAAGCACTGAATAAGGCAAAACCTGTTTATGAATATCTTCCCGGCTGGAACTGCGACATTTCCGGCTGCCGCAGGGCAGAAGACCTTCCCAAGGCTGCTTACGACTACATTAAGTATATTGAAAAAGCTGTAGGTACCAAGATTTCTTATGTTTCAGTAGGCGCTGATAGAGAAGCATATATTGAAATGTAACTAAACGGTCAATGTTTCAACCCACCTGCCCGGTCCAACCGTCCGAGCGGTGGGTTTTTTGAATCATAATTTCTTTATTTCTTTCTTTAATCTGCAATCTGCTAATAACTAACTTACTAATCATTGAATATAAACGCTGTTTGGGAGGAAACCGAATCTTATGGACGAAATACTCAGAAAATTTCTCTTTACTAAACCCAAAGGAAATATGGAAAAAAATTGTACGCTGCACATTCTCGTTTTTATTTCGGTTACGGCTATTGCAGTTTGGCTTCGCTATGCGCTGTTTCCCTATGAGTCAGGTGATTACTATTATTTTCTATCTCCTTGGAGCAATCATTTTATTGAGGAAGGATTTCGGGCAGTTGCGGACAATTTCTATGACTATACCCCTCTCTATATGTATCTGCTTTATTTTTGCACTAAACTTCCTATGCTGCTGTTGACTGCTATCAAATGTTTTTCGGTGCTTTTTGATTTCTTTTTAGCGATAGGCGTGGCGCTGATCGTTCAGATGTACGCGCCGGAAGGGGTTAAACTGCGTAATGCGGTCATAGCATATTCCCTTACGCTTTTGCTCCCTACGGTCTTTCTGAACAGCGCAATGTGGGGACAGTGTGATGTGATGTACGTTTCTTTTGTCGTATGGAGTTTCTACTTATTGATAAAAGGAAAGAATATTCCTGCATTTATCTGCTACGGAATTGCGTTTTCTCTGAAGCTGCAGGCGATTTTCTTTCTTCCCATTCTATTGATATTATGGGCGGCAGACCGGAGAGTAAAGTTGGTCTATTTTTTGGAAATTCCGCTGATCTATTTTATCAGCATCGTTCCTGCATGGATCGCAGGGCGCCCTTTAAGCGAACTTTTGACCATTTATTTTCGGCAGACGAGCGCATATACGTATTCGTTGACCTACAAATATCCCAATATTTACGCTTTAATGAATATTAACGCGGTGGCGGAGATCTTCGGAAGCGTAGGAATTTGCTTCACGGCAGGTATGTTGCTTTTAATCGCTGTCATGCTGTTTTCCAAAAGAGAAACGCTGCTGGAAAATCGTGAATTGTTATTTTCATCGATTTTGTTGATCCTGACAGTTATTTGTTTCTTTCTACCTTATATGCATGAGCGATATGGTTATCTGGTAGAAATTTTCGCGCTGATTTATGCGTTGCTTTCACCTAAAAGTACTATTTTGCCGATCCTCCTTTGTTTCACTACAACGGCAGCATATTTCTCTTATTTCACCAATACTGATGTGCTTTCCATGGCTTTCTTAGCGCTGTTAAATTTAACAGCACTGATCCTGACGGCATATGCATGGTATCGCTCGCTTATGCAAACAGCAATGAATTCAAATATTTGTTGACTTAGCTGAAAATACACTCTTTGCCTTTAATCTGTAAAGTGATAGACCCTTAGTATTACTAATAAAAAAATAATTCTTGACAAATTGTATTATTTGTGATATAATAATTTTGTTAGCAGCAAGAGGGCGTAGAATTCTAACGAATTCTACGCCCTTTTTTTGCGCTGTAGTTTTTTCAGGCAGCTTTTCTTAAAAAGACTCCGATAAACCTTTTATTTTTTCAGGAGGACTATTATTCATGCAATCAGAAAAAAACAATTATTTAGGTGAGGAGAAAATTTCAAAATTGCTCCTCAAATTTTCAATTCCCTGTATCCTGTCGCTGCTTGTCAGTGCACTGTATAACATTGTGGATCAGATCTTCATAGGTAACAGCGAGCTTGGATATCTTGGAAATGCCGCAACCGGTATTGTATTTCCTATTCTTATTATCGCACAGGCATTTGCATGGTGTTTCGGTGACGGTACTGCCGCCTATCTGAGCATCTGTCAAGGCAAAAAGGATACACAAAATGCGCATCGGTGTGTTGGCAGCGGAATCACTGTAACCTTTGCGGTCAGTTTAATCCTCATGCTGCTGTTTTATCTTTTCAAAGAACCGCTCTTAAGACTGTTCGGTGCTTCTGATGCAACCATCGGAATGTCTGTTGATTACTTTATAATTGTGCTGGCTGCATTCCCGATCTATATGCTGGCAAACATGATGAATGCTGTTGTTCGTGCGGACGGAAGTCCTGCTTTTTCCATGGCATCTATGATTTCTGGTGCTTTGTTAAATATTATTTTAGATCCCATTCTCATCAACGGTTACTTGGGCTTCCCCAAGCTGGGAATCGCAGGCGCCGCTTATGCAACTGTTATGGGTCAGATCTTGTCCTTTATAGTATGCGTGATCTATTTTACCCGTACCAAAACCTTCCGACTGAAGCTAAAAAGCTTCAAGCCTGACTTTAGAGTATTCAATCATGCGGTTCAACTCGGCATTTCATCTTTTATCACTCAAATGTCTATTGTAGTCATTTCATTGGCCTGCAATATTATGCTTTATAAATATGGACTTAAATCTGAATATGGACCTGATATTCCGATTTCTGTTATTAGCATTGAAACCAAAGTATTTACTATTATAATTAATATTGTAGTAGGTATCGTATTGGGCGGTCAACCGATTCTCGGCTACAATTTCGGTGCCAAACGTCATGACCGGGTAAAACAAACCTACCGTCTGATTCTGCTATCTACACTTGCGATTGGAATTATTTCTACTCTGTTTATTGAAATCTGTCCTCAATTAATCATTGGCATTTTCGGAAGCAAGGACAATATGCTGTACAATGAATTCGCACGGCTGACCTTCCGTATCTTTCTTTCCCTTGTTACCTTTACCTGTACTATCAAAATGACATCAATCTTCTTTCAAGCAGTAGGTCAGCCTGTTAAGGCGGTTATTTCTTCTCTTGTTCGGGATATTGTGTGCTTTGTTCCATTGGTGATTATTCTTCCCTATATTTTCAATATTAAGGGCATTTTGTTTGCTGCTCCTGCAGCTGATTTGATTGCCATAGTTGTAGCGGTTTGTCTGACTGTCGATTTCTTCCGAAATCTAAAAAAAGACGTCAAAAGCAGCGAAGACGCCGCATCCCCTGCTCCGGTTATCCGTGCGTCCAACCCCGGTATTATTGTAACTGTTGCCAGAGAGCATGGCTCAGCAGGTAAGCGAATCGGACAACTGTTGGCAGATAAAATGGGGGTTGCCTGCTACTATAAGGAAACAACCATGCTTGCGGCTCAAGAGTGCGGAATGGATAAGGAATTTATTTCAGATATCAATGCCAATTCCCCTTCTATTCTTCATGAACTATATCTTAGTACTCATGTGATTCAAGAGGCGATTGCGGCACAGGACAGGGTAATTCAAAGAATTGCTGAAAGCGGCTCTTGTGTGATCGTTGGCCGTGCCGCCGATTATGTTCTTCGCCATCACGAAAATGTCGTACGTATTTTTATTCACGCGCCAAAAGAATATCGGATCAAAAAAGTAATGGAGATGTATGGAGACAGTGAAGCTCAGGCGGCTGTCAGCATTAAGCGTTCGGATGAAGCCAGATCAGCTTATTATCAGAATATATCCGATAGCCGATGGGGCGACGCGCATAATTATGACCTGTGTATTGACAGCTCGTTTGGAGAAGAGGCAACTGCAGAAGCGCTTTGGCAGTTTATCCGTCAGCGGAAAATATAAATATCATAATTACTAATAAATAATTCGCACCCAAACAGTTGGAAAAACTATTGGGTGTGAAATTATAGTTTCAGACAGCCGCTTTACGTGCGGCTGTCTATATTTTTGCCTATCTGTTTCTTGCTATTCCCGGCAAACCCGTTTTTTCTGCGCCAATCAAATATTTTGGGCAGTTAATTTATTTAACTGCCCAAAGTGATTTGCAAACTCTTATTACTCCGAAAACTTCATATTAGCGAAAATTCGCTCCATTCGATCATTGTCAAAACGTTTGTCAATCAGTTCCCAAAAAGCGCTGTTTGCCGGCTGACCGTCTACACGGGCCGCCCACCTGCCTACCGCGATCAAAGTGACACAGGCGTTAAAGACCATAAAAACAACCAGACACCATGAAATGATCTTGCCGGCCCTGTTAGGCAGCTTCAAAATCAGCTTTGCCATGCGCGGATAAATATTTTTTATC
>CAZMTU010000130.1:0-694 GCA_964569225.1 uncultured Lachnospiraceae bacterium
TGAAACGATTTGCGCGCTGGTAATAGCGGTCATAGCGCCGGATGCATTGCGGATTAGTCGGATCTGTCAGCGGGATGGGATTACCGAAGCGCAGGCAAAGACAAGGCTTACCCATCAGCTGAGCGATTCTTTTTTTGAAATGCATGCAGATATACTGCTTTATAATGACGGTGTAACCAGCCTTGAACCGCAAATTCAAGCTATAGTAGATAGGATCAACAGTGAATGAAAGTGAAAAAACGGGGACGAAATCAGAAAAATATTATTCTGATCTTTCTGCTGATCTTGCTGACGCTAACTGCCATTGTATTGGCGGTAACGCTGCTGCATCAGACAGATCTGTATTTGGATGAAAGGATTTATTTCCCAAAGGACGAAGAACATCCGGATAAAATTAAATACGCCATATATGTGGAGCTGGCCTCTGAGCAGTTTGAAGTAGATGAGGCGATCATATATGCGGTTATCTACTGTGAAAGTAATTTTAAAGCGGACGCAACGTCATCTGTAGGTGCTATCGGACTGATGCAGATGATGCCCGCGACCTTTGATGAAATGCAGGGCTATTTGAAAGAGCATTACGATACCGAAGCGCTTTACAATCCGGAGGTCAATATTCGTTACGGTACCTATTACTTGTCCAGACTGTATAGGACCTTCGGTGATTGGGACATTGTATTTGCGGCATATAATG
>CAZMTU010000130.1:704-5996 GCA_964569225.1 uncultured Lachnospiraceae bacterium
ACGATTGTTCGAAAGTGGCTTCAGGATGAAGCCTATGCGGAAGACGGTAAATTAGTTCATATTCCATACCCGGAAACGGCCCGTTATGTGGAAAAAGTGCGGGGAATGGTTGAAAAATATAATGAGTTATATAAAACGGAGGTAAAAGATGACACCTGAAGAAATTAAAGCATTGAAAGATCGGCTTTTATTTAGCGCTCAAAATGTATATGAAGCGCTGGATGAAGCATCGGAAGCTGAAATGACTTCCTATGCGGAGGGGTACAAGACCTATCTGGACAGCTGTAAGACTGAGCGGGAGGCCGTTTGGACTTCTGTGGAAATGGCAGAGGCATGCGGATTTAAGCCCTATACCTTTGGAGCTGCTGTAAGGGCGGGGGATAAATTTTATTACAATAATCGGGATAAAGAACTGATTCTCTTTGTTATAGGCAGCGAAAGCGCTGAAAACGGTTTCCGCATTTCTGCCGCTCATATTGATTCACCCAGGATTGATTTAAAGCAGCATCCTCTGTATGAAGAGGGTAACATGGGCTTCTTTAAAACTCATTATTACGGTGGAATTAAAAAGTATCAATGGACCGCTATTCCGCTGGCGCTGCACGGACGGGTAGTTCGGGCGGACGGCAGCTTTGTGGATATTGTGATCGGTGAAGAGGAAGGCGATCCGGTATTTTACATTAATGATCTGCTGCCCCATCTCGCGAAGGATCAGATGAGTCACAGCATGAGGGACGGTATTCCCGGCGAGAAATTGAATATTCTCATTGGCTCTAAGCCGCTGGCAGAGGGGAAAGACATTAAGCTGGCGCTGATGAAGCTGCTGAACGAAAAATATGGAATTGTAGAAACTGACTTTATCAGTGCGGAGCTTTCCATTGTGCCTGCTTTCAAGAGCCGGGACATTGGCTTTGACCGTTCGCTTATCGGCGGATACGGTCATGATGACCGCGTATGTGCATATCCTGCCCTGACCGCCATATTGGCGGCCGAAAATCCGCTGCACTCGCTGATGGTGATTTTGGCGGATAAGGAAGAGGTGGGCAGCGGCGGTGCTACCGGTATGCAGTCGATCATCTTTACTGATATTATTGCGCAGCTCTCCGCAACATTGGGTGTGAACGAGTATATTGTTCGTGCAAACTCTAAATGCCTGTCTGCCGATGTAAATGCCGCATACGATCCAAACTTCGGTGAAGTGTATGAAAGCAGGAACAGCAGCTATATCAATGGCGGCGTGGTGATGACCAAGTACACCGGCGCTGGCGGAAAGAGCGGTACCAATGATTCCACCGCCGAATTTGTCGGATTTGTCCGTAAGCTGTTTGATGAAAATAAAATTGTATGGCAGACCGGCGAGCTCGGAAAAGTCGATCAGGGCGGAGGAGGAACAGTCGCTATATATATTGCCGAAAAAGGTATTGATGTAGTGGATTTAGGTGTACCGGTTATTTCCATGCACGCGCCATATGAAGTGGTTTCTAAAGCAGACGTATTTATGACCTATAGAGCGTTTGTCGCCTTCAATGCGGATTAAGAAAGCACACAAGCCCGATCGGATTTCTCCGATCGGGCTTAAAAAATGCTTGACAAATGCTTGAAAATGTTATATAATTAAAAAGGCTATATAAGAGATTTGACTTTTCGGTAGGCAGCGTGTCAGAGGGTTGCGCATCAACCCTTTTTCTATGCGGATGTGGCGAAATTGGCAGACGCGTCGGATTTAGGTTCCGATGATTTATCGTGCAGGTTCAAGTCCTGTCATCCGCACCAAACAGTACAAATCCGAATCTTTTCCTTGTTGGAGATGGGTTCGGATTTTCTGTTTTCTTCGATTCCCCTAATTTCAATAGCAAGGCATAAATGCCACAAGGCAGGGAGTTTTGTCCCTGCCTTGCGTTCTACGCTGATTTATCGGCGCTCTGTGCCTTTATTTTGGCTTGTTCCTCTCCCTTTATTCCTCGTATTCCTTTCTGCCATTCTCGTTCCCGAAAAAGGCTTGTATATCTGGAAGAAAGCATCTTGCCAATGCTTTCAGTTCATGTTTCGGGATATTCCATTTGCTCGCTGCCATAAGGCAACACAGCACTTGTTTTAATTATTGTCGCTCATTCCTCCTTTGCATTTTCATTTCATAGTCTTCATTTTGGCTCTGCTCATCTTGTCTCTTTTTCTTTTGACTATGGTCCAGCTATAATATCTTAACATATCGTTAAAACTTTTAAAGATTCTCAAATAATATCATCGCCACAAGTGTATATATCGCTCATTGGCGGGCTGCCGGAAAATTTTCTTCGACTCGCTGCATCAATAATTTCGTTAGATGAAAAGATGATATTATTGGGTTTACAAAGTTTTTTGAACTTAAAAAACATCTTTTTCAGGATTTAATATTTTATCTTGTATTTCTTCAACAATAAGGCTTCTTTGCTCCAAAAACTTCTCAAAGAATCATCGTATTTTTTAAACAATGTTAAAGAACGAATAAAGGCAGACGATTCCATGTGAATTCATCGATAGATTGTTCCGTTATAATAAAGTATTTCTTATTTTGATATAAAAACTGCATTATAGTTTTTATATCATTTTGCAAATTAGAACGATACATATTGAGAACAACATTCGTATCAATAAATATTGTCACCAACATATTGCCTCCTGTATCCATTGATTTTAACTAATTAGATTTGACATTATTTCTTCGTGCCACTTAACATCCGTAATTTGCGGTACTTTTTTAAAGGAGTCCTTAACAGCCTTTACAACATCTTTGTAATATACGCTTTTTTCGAGAAAAACTAAAATCTCTTTGTTAGTAAAAGGCATTATGACAACACCATCTACTTTTGTGTGCGTGTTGGTCGACTCTAGCGATACCGCCGCAACAGCTCTCCAAATATTGATTGTATTATAATCAAGTTCATCTGCTATGAAAAATGAGATAGTTTCCTTCGGTTCATTGGCAGCTTTAAGATTTAGAGAATGCCGCAAAACCGGTTCCCATTCACCGCGTTTTTGAGCCTGCTTATTCATAAGCGTTACTTCGAGCATAACAACAATTTCTTCATAGTGAATAACAATATCCCCATCACCGCCGCCTGCGTGAATAACAGGTTCAAAGTCAGCGTTTAATGTTAGATTCAAACTGTTATACAAATCAAACTCTTTGTTCGAAATGTAGTACCACGCAATCCCAATAATATATTCGTATATTGTAGGAACGGTAGCTGCATCGTTAACTTCTTTTTTGATTTGGTTGTCTTTCCTTCGATCAGAGAATAGCGGAAGAAGCTCCATAATCTTTTCTTTAGGATATTTGTCATTGATATGTGAAATAAAATCAGTGTTTTTCTGGTCATTAAGAAGCTTCTTAACGTCAGTTGCCGCACTAACACCAAGTAGTTTTTCAAGGTTAGTTGTTATTGCAGAAATATCATCATGAGAATAATTAAATATCTCTACAAACGAAACACTCTTACCAAAAAAGGAATCGTCTGCTTCTTCATAGCAAGCATATTCTTCGTCTGTCATTTCTCCGAAAATATTTTTTCTAAGCTGATCAACATCAAAAATCAAAGACAAAATCTCTTTATATGACAGCTCTGGTAAGTTCTTAAACTTGAACAAACCTGTAGCACTTAATAATCTAGTAGTTGTGTCTGAATATTCTTTTATTCCATCGATCCATTTGGATCTGGCATAAGCAGCATAGAATTCACCCACAAAATCCTCAGAAGCTAACAACGGATGGTCTGCATTTTTCTCTATAAACCGTTCAAGATCATATCTGTTGCCTCTATTTCCTGCAGTAAAAATTGCTTTACCATATCCAAACGCTTTGTATATAGAGCTGACGTTTTCTTGGTCTAAACATTTAATCAAATTTGCATAGGCTTCTTCAGTTTTATACTCTCTGAAGCCTTTTAGAGCACAAAAGAAATCATAATAAGTTTTTGATGTTAAATCATTGCTTTTTGAACCTTTAAAGATGCTTTTGAAAACATCAAATTCAACATCATTTTTTCCGATCAAATCTTCCGGAATGGTAATATCTATGTTACGGATGGATTCTTCCAATTCAGCAACACTTATTTTGTTGCTGCAAATAGCCTCTTTCACAGCATCGCTGCTGTATGGAGAAAGTCCCTGAACAACAACTTCAAAACTATGTTCGTCAATGCTTTCATTGTTTAAAAGCAAAATAAGTGCCATAATGAACGGGGAATAGAACTGTCTTTTTCCATTATTGGATGAACTGAAAATCTTAAGTTTAGACAGCTGTCTAAAAAGCGCAATATTTACATTGTCTAAAGGTAATAATTCTTCTAATTCATCCCTAACAACAGAACCTCTTAAATAGGAATAGCCTGCTTCAGTAATACTGCGGTTAGTAGTGGTAAATCCCATTTTTACAAGGTTACTTGTATAATGCCGAGCTCGTTTTTCTATAGCTTCATCTAAGACTTTAGCAAACTTAGCAATATTGTTTTCGACCCATTGATCATCTCTATCAATGAATGCTTGATATGCTTCGCCTAATTCACTAATAAAATTGTCGTAATTGCTATGGACCTTAAAGACATCCTTTGATTTTTCCAACGCTTTTTCGTAGAACAAAAACTGAGACAGGCTAGAAGGATATGTACCCCAGCCTTCAGTAGGATAAATTTCCTTCAGCTCCTCAAGAATTTCCAAATATATTTTTAAAGCATTTAGAACATCGCTTCGTCTACCGTTTGTGTCCATCAGATTAAATATTTGATTTCTTTCGACTATCATATTTACACCTCAGTTTTGTTGATAATTGATTACTAGCACTTCTTCAGATGCTGATGTTTTATCTTTTGTCTGATAGTTAGAATTTGAATAGCTGTAATTAAGAGGTATTACCGTGTATTTATCGGTGTTTCTCGTAAGCCACTCAATTAAAATCATATTTTCCTTGCCTTTGCTCCGCAAAACGTTAGATAATGCAAATCGAATATGCTTACTATGTAATTCATCTAAAAACGCAAGCAAAGCTTTTTCTGCCGCTTCATTCCAACCACCTTGCTCATTGTAAGTAGCACAGGTAATTAAATATGGGGGATCTACATACACAAAATCCTGTGAGGTAAGCACCGAAATATCAAATTCTCTAAAATCACAACAAGTAAATGTGCAGTTTTGCGCTTGAATCCTATCAATGAACTCTACAAGCTTTTTCTCCATTTTCTTATTGAAATCGCGCTTTCCTACAGGCAAATTAAACTCACCGTTAGAATTAAATCGGATTTGATTATTAAAGGCGTA
>CAZMTU010000131.1:0-5827 GCA_964569225.1 uncultured Lachnospiraceae bacterium
CCACGCCAAGTACGCCGTAAAGATAGGCAATTCCGTAACCTGCGGTTACATTGGCGCTCATTGCGCTGTCAGTCACTGCTTCAGTCGCCGCTGACAATCCGGGCGTAGAGGTCAGACCGCCGGTAAGCAATCCGACTGCCATACCGGAATCCACTCCGCACACCTTAATGATAAAGAGCGCAGTAACCGTACCGACCGCAATCACCATCACGCCCATAAGAATGTAGGCAAGCGACTTACGGTTCATTGTGCGGAAGAATTTCGGACCGGCGATATATCCCACCGCCGTTACGAAAAGCGCCGTACCGATATTTGAAAACAGTGTAAAGCTTGATTCATTATAGAGATTGACGGTAGTAGCGCCTACGGTAAAAGTCGGCACATAGTGTACCAACACACCGAACAACAGCGCTACTAACAGCACGCCTGCCGTTCCAAGAGAAATTCCTTTGATGCTGATACCGCCTATCAGATAGCCAACAGCGGCAATCATAAAAGCGATAAAAATCGTGGACAGCATGGAATGCAGCACTTCACCTAAATAGTCCATTTTTTAATATTCCTTTCCGCAAGGGAGCCACCCGCTTAAATCGACTTCTGCTTAGTATAATTGGGCAGCAGCTTGGGAGATACCAGATCGGTTTCGATACCGGCTTCTTTTATTTCCTGAGCAAAACGGGTCACATGCTCCAATGTCAAAGCGCCTACAGTTACATCCTTAGACTTTGCGGAAGCGTTCTTGCCCGCATTGCGTCCGAATACGATGATATCCAGCAGAGAATTGCCCATCAGACGGTTGCGACCGTGAATCCCGCCTACCGCTTCGCCGGCAACAAACAGATTTTCAATGGCAGTCATGCCATTGTCGGCAATATCCAGCCCGCCATTCTGATAATGAAGGGTGGGATATACCAAAATCGGCTCCTTGCGGATGTCGATACCGTATTTGCCGAACATCCTCATCATAGCGGGAATGCGCTTTTCAATGGTTCCCTCACCGTTCTTCAGTTCAATCATCGGCGTATCCAGCCACACGCCAACGCCATCAGAAGTATGTACGCCGTTGCCGCGGTCGGAGCACTCACGAATAATGGACGCGGCAGATACGTCACGGGTTTCCAGCGGGTTCATAAAAGCCTCTCCGTTGACATTGATTAGCATAGCGCCAAGAGAACGCACCTTCTCAGTTACCAATGCGCCAAAAATCTGCTGAGGGAATGCGGCGCCGGTAGGGTGATACTGAAGCGTATCCGCGTAAAGCAGCTTTGCGCCTGCTCTGTAGCCCAGAACCAACCCGTCAGCTGTAGCGCCGTAGTGATTGGAGGTGGGGAAACCCTGATAGTGCATACGGCCCGCACCGCCGGTAGCGATAATTACCGTCTTTGCCTTTGCAATCAGAATATCCTTGGTTTCCATATTCATTAGAACAGCGCCGGCCGCTTTGCCTTCATTGTCCAAAATTAGTTCAATTGCAGCAGTAAAATCCACCACCGGAATACCGCGGTTCAGCACCTCGTCCCGAAGCGTTCTCATGATCTCTGCACCGGAATAGTCCTTTGCGGCGTGCATTCTCTTGCGGGAGGTACCGCCGCCATGGGTAGTGATCATGGTGCCGTCTGCATCCTTATCGAATTCGACTCCCAAATCATTCAGCCATTGAATGGCTTCTGGCGCTTCGGTAACAAGCTTATAAACCAATTCCTTCTTTGCCGCAAAGTGACCACCGCCGAAAGCGTCCAGGAAGTGCTGTGCGGGCGAATCGTTGGGCTTATCAGCAGCCTGAATACCGCCCTCTGCCATCATGGTATTGGCATCACCCATTCTCAGCTTGGTAACAATCATGGTCTTTGCGCCGTTGTTATCCGCCTCAATAGCTGCGGACGCGCCAGCACCGCCGCCGCCGATAATCAGAACATCTACATCATAATCAGGGGTAGAAAGATCAATATCGGCAGGATTAATCCGGCTGTTGGCCTGCAGAATAGCTGCCAGTTCCAGCGGGACCTTTTCGCCCTTATTGGGACCGATTTTCAAGGTGGTGAATTCGCCCTCCTTGTAGTCGGGGTGATAAGTCTTGAGGAGGGTATCCTTTTCCTCAGCGGTCATACGTCTGGGATCAAGGGTAACGTTTACGGCTCTTGCCGCCTCAACTTTTTTCATTGATTCAAGCATTTCATTGGTATACATCTGTGATCCCTCCCTTATTTCTCGATTTCTCTGGTATTATAAAGTTCCTTAATTTCGTCAATGGGCTTCTGCATCAAGCTCTGAATCAGATCTTCAAGCTTGCCGTCATTGATCTCCTGAACACGGTCCGCCAAATGTCCGCACTTTGGCGCAAGATACTTGCCATTGAGCCGTCTTGCCAGCATAGCCACCTGCGGATGAGAAATGCCTGCCGGACAGCGCGAAGAACAAATACCGCACATAACACAGTCAAAGGACTCTTCCGCGCACTTTTCGTATTCACCGCGCTGCGCATAAGCAATATACTGCATGACATTCAGACTTTGAGGACATGCTTTAGTGCAGGCATTGCAGCCAATACAGCTATAAATTTCAGGGTAAAGCTGCATCATAATCTGTTCGGTAGGCTTTACCTTTTCAATATCGTATACCTGCTTTACCAGTGGGAAAAAGGGCAGCGTTGCGATATACATATCGTTTTCTACCTTCGTCTGGCAAGCTAAGCAGGTTTTCAGTTCCTGCTGCCCCTTGATGCGGTAGATGGTAGCACAGGCGCCGCAAAAACCGTTCCGGCATCCGCAGCCCCTGGTAAGCTGATAGCCCGCATATTCCATAGCACGCATGATTGTCAGGCTCGCGGGGACAGAGTATTTTTTACCAAACAGGTAAATATTAACCATTTCTTCCATTTTGCTTCCTCTTTTCCATCAATATTCGTTAGGCAGTTCATCGAGCTGATCGCAGCGGAACACCGGTCCGTCTTTACAGACATACTTGTTGCCGATATTGCATCTGCCGCACTTGCCGACGCCGCATTTCATCCGCAGTTCCATAGTAGTATACACCTGCGTTTTGTTGAAGCCCAGTTCCTGAAGCCCAGCCAGTGTAAATTTGATCATGATGGGAGGACCGCAGATAATGGCAGTTTTATTTACATCAAAGCCCAATTCCTTCACATAGTTAGGTACGAACCCCACATGACCGTCCCAGCCTTCCTGCTCACGGTCAATGGTCAGATGAACATCTGCGCCCTCGGTAGTACACCATTCGTTGATAATCTCCTGATAATCCACCAAATCGTTCATACTGCGGGATCCGTATACAATATCAATATGACCGTAGTTTTCACGATAATGGCGAACGTAATTAATCACTGAACGCAGGGGCGCCAAACCGATACCGCCCGCAACAAACAGCAAATCCTTGCCCTTAAAAGCAGTATCTACCGGAAAGCCGTTTCCGTAAGGACCGCGAATGGTGATTTGCTGTCCCACTTCCATCTGATGGAGCCAATCCGTCAGGCATCCGCACTTTTTGATAGAAAATTCCATGAATTCGGTATTAGTAGGAGAAGAAGTAATGGAGAACATCGCCTCTCCTACGCCGGGAATAGACAGCATAGCGCACTGTCCGGGAATATGTTCAAACGCCTTTTTACCGTCGGGGGTAACTACCCGGAAGGTTTTTACGTCGGGGGTATCCTGACGAATGTCGGTAACTACGCCGATTTTAGGCATCAGGGTTTCGTTCATGCTTCTTCACCTCCCAGAGATTTCATTACTTTTACAATATTCATATGAATAGGGCATTTTGCCAGACAGCGTCCGCAGCCTACACATCCAAATTCCCCGTTATTGTTCATAGGAAAATAAACCAGCTTGTGCATAAAACGCTGACGGAAGCGCTCCAACTGAGTGAGCCTGGGCTGCCCTGCAGACATCTTGGTAAAATCAGAATACATACAGCTATCCCAGCAGCGCGTGCGCTTGATGCCGTGACCGGTATTGAAATCGAAAATATCGTAGCACTGGCAGGTAGGGCATACAAAGGTACAGGTGCCGCAGCCCAAACAGGATTGGGACAGCTCCGCCCACTTTTCGGAATTAAACTTTTCCAGCATCACATCGCCTTTGAAAGCATCAGTAGAAAGATTTGCCAGCGGCAACTTCTTCTGAATTTCGTGAACGGCGTTCTTCTGTGTTTCCACAGGCGCTTCGTCGCCCTCTTCAGTAAGAGAAGCGATCTTTGCAAGGAGTGCTTCGCCCTTTTCTGTACGTGCCTTCAGATAGAGCGCATCGGAAGTCATCCAGCAAGCCACATCGCCCTCAGGCTCTGCGGCGTCTATACCAAAGGTCTGACAGAAACAGGTTTCAGCGGGGCGGGTACAAGCCATTGTTACAATGGTGCCATGCGCGCGTCGGTTCGCGTAATAACTGTCTACGGGATTTACTAAGAACACCTTATCCAAAATAGTGAAGCTGCGAGCGTCGCAGGCGCGAACGCCGAAAACAACAAAATCCTCGGTTTCACTGCGAGTATCCACAATTTCAATGTTCTTTCCTTCCATCTTGAAATCCATCAGATTTTCAGTTTGAGGGAAGAAGAAATCCTTAGCGCTGCGGTTGGTATTGAGTGCGGAAGAATAAGTTACACCTTCCTTCCACACCTGATAGGAAGCGCCCTTTTCACCGTCTACCGGCAGGTAGAGCTTTTCCTCTGCCGCAATAGCCGCAAAAAAGTCATTCAGTTTAGAAAGTGCGATTTTTTTCATGCTTTCCCTCCTCTTTCATGTACGATGGAAGGCTCCGCATCATCGGTGGTATAATTGGTCAGTGGCGCGCGGGAAGTGATGTCCTCGCCCGCCTGATATTCGCCGTACAGCTCATTAATATCCTTAATGAACTTACGGTTGAGCAAATGCAGCGGAATATGCTGAGGACATACTCTGGAGCACTCACCGCAGTCGGTACAGCGCCCTGCCACATGATAGGCACGAATGATATGGAACATATTTTCCTCAAAGGAAGTAACAGCCGCCTTATTTGCAATCCCCGAATCAATGTTATCGAACACACATCTTTCGCAAGTGCAGGCAGGACATACGTTTCGGCAGGCATTGCAGCGAATACAGCGGGAAAGCTCCCCTCTCCAGAATTCAAAGCGTTCATCAGGTGTCATGGCTTCCAGCTTAGCGACCATATCAAAGCGGCCGTTTTCCAGCTTCTCCCCCTCTTCACCGATCAGCTCATCATATACCATATGCTTTTTACTCTTGCAGGTAAGGCAGCGGTCCGCCATTACTTCATATTTTGGTGCGGAGGCCTTACCGTAAATGCTGTCCACCACAAAGTTGGCGCCTTCTGAGGAAATACCGGTAATCCCGTCAATTCCCTTCGCCTTAATCTTATCTACGTCGGCTTTGCCATTGCATTCCACGCCGATCACATAAATTTTATCCCGGTCAATGCGGTGCTCCTTCTGAAGCTGATTGAAGCTGTAAGTATCGCAAGGCTTTAAAAATACCAGCAATTTGCCTTCCTTACGGCTTTCCGCGATGAGATACTTGGACAGGTTGGGACCGCAAAAATCATCGTACACAAAATGATTCCATACATCCGCCGCGTCGGTGAATACTGCCGGCGTGATGTCATAAGCGAACTCGCCCTTCTTCCAACCGACTACCCGATCAACTGCACCGGTAGAAAGCAGCTCAATGGCTCGCTTTTTCATTGCTTCTTGCATCTCAGATCCTCCAATCTCTTGTTCTCGCCCAGTTTGGTGATCGTTGCCACAAAATCGTTCATAGTAGCGGCAAATTTAGCGCCCTCCGCCGCCGATACCCATTCCACACGGGTACGTT
>CAZMTU010000132.1:0-5781 GCA_964569225.1 uncultured Lachnospiraceae bacterium
TAGAATGGCTGCGGCCCAAATATCCTTTTTTTGAAGTAATTGAAAAATACGGTTATCCTGTTATTTCAAAGGAAGTGGCAAAAATAATAGATGGCGCACGTCGGGGATAAGCTCACTGTATTAAAAAAATAAACGGCAAAGCGCTTGATAAGAATGGCAATTACTCCATATATAACTGTGAGCAGTACCAATATCTGCTGGACGCGCCTTTTAAGATTTCAGATAAATGCTGTTATCATATGAAAAAAGCGCCCATTTACAGCTATGAACGGAAAACAGACCGGAAGGCGATTCTTGGTACAATGGCGTGTGAAAGTCTGCTTCGGCTGCAAGGCTGGCTGCAAACCGGCTGCAATGCCTTTGACAGCCGACATCCAATCAGCAAGCCGCTGTCCTTCTGGACAGAGCAGGATATTCTGCGGTATTTAAAGCTGACAGGAATTTCTTACGCGCCTGTTTATGGAGATATTGTAGAGGTAAACAGCAAAAACGGCACACGGCTGAAAACGACCGGTATAAACCGCTCCGGCTGCATGTTCTGTATGTTTGGGATGCAGAATGAAAAGGAACCAAACCGCTTTCAAAGGATGCAGTTTACGCATCCTAAACAGTATGAATACTGCATTCATAAGCTTGGCTGCGGTAAGGTACTGGATTTTATCGGTGTGCCGTATCAAAACGAGGAGGGATCAGGTTGAAGCTGTTAAAAAATAAAACGGAAGATTTTATTCCGGTCAATGAAGCATTGCTCAATGTAATTACCCCTATGGGACTGGAATTTAAGCGGAACAGTCTGGTTGTCGGGGAAAACAAAGGCAAGGTATACGGCATAGTCCGCTACCCGCAAAAGGTCGATTACGGATGGTTATCTAAAATTACCAATATTCCCTCCACTATTGTATCGGTTGGGATTAAGCCTATAGATAACGGTTCACTGATTTCGTCTATATCCAAAAGCATTATTCAAAACAGGGGAACGGCTGAAAGCGCGAAGGATCCGCTCACCCGGCAGCGAGCGGAAAAGGCGGCGGAGGACGGGGAGCGTATTATGCTGCGGATTGATCAGGAAGGGGAAACCGTTGCCCTCATGTCTATTTCCATTATGCCCATTGCGCAGGATGAGAAGCAGTTTGTCAAGGTTTGCCGCAGAACCGAAAGTGTGCTGAATATTCAGAAGTGCAAAGCCAGAACGCTGTCCCATTTGCAAAAAGAAGCCTTTCAGAGTATTGCGCCTTCCTATCCGTCTAACAGTACGGTTGAGAATATTGTCTCCCGTATTATTCCTATGTCTACCTTTGTGGGTGGGTTCCCTTTTTCAGCCAGCGGATTTAACGATGGCTCAGGGTATTATCTTGGCAAGGACACCACCGGGGGCTTGATCATTGCCGACACATGGAAGCGCGGGAATGATAGAACTAACAGCAACATGGTGGTAATGGGGGTCGCGGGCGTTGGAAAATCCACCGCGGTAAAACACATTATGTTAGCGGAATATATGAAAGGGACCAAGCTTCTGATAATTGATCCGGAATCGGAGTATAAAGACCTTTGTCTGAATCTGAACGGAGATTGGATAAATGCGGGAGGCGGCTCCAACGGGATGCTCAATCCCTTGCAGATTCGTCCGGCTCCCCGTGACGATGAAAATGAGACGGAAAAACTGTATCAGGATGAAGGGCATGGCATGAGCGATCTGGCGCTGCATATGAAAACGCTGGAGGTGTTTTTAGTCTCTATCTGCCTTCATTGTCAGACATGCAGAAAGCAATTTTAAAACAATCAGTCATTGAATTGTACAATCATTTTAGTATCACATGGGAAACCGATGTTTCGAGGCTAAAGGATACGGATTTTCCGACTTTTTCAAACTTGTACCAACTGATTTCTGAAAAGGCGAAAGCGAATTCATCGGCTGTGTACCGTGACCTGTCTCTTTTGCTCAATGATATTGCGGAGGGAAGCGACCGCTTTTTATGGAACGGTCATACTTCCATTAAGACCCGGTCCCGCTGTGTATGCTTGGATACGCATTCCCTGCAAAATACCAGCGATAATGTAAAGCGCACGCAGTATTTTAACCTGCTGACCTGGTGCTGGGAACAAATGAGCAAGGATAGGAATGAACGGGTACTCCTAATCTGTGATGAAGCATACCTGATGATTGATCCCAATGTACCGCAGTCGCTGGTTTTTCTCCGGAATGTGGAAAAACGGGCGAGAAAATATGAGGCAGGGCTGGTAATCATTTCTCATTCAGTGGTGGATTTTTTGGCGCCTGAAATTAAAATGTACGGACAGGCGCTGCTGGATATACCGTGTATAAAATTGCTGATGGGCTGCGATGGAAAAAATCTACAGGAAACGAAGGAGCTATATAACCTGACTGAGGCGGAAATGGAACTGTTAGAAAGCAAACGGCGTGGGCACGCGCTGTTTATGATCGGCTCTAAGCGGCTGCATATTCATTTTGATATTCCAGCCTACAAATTTGGCTATATGGGTACGGCCGGAGGACGGTAAAACAGGGTACGGCGCTTTTCCGCCGTACCCTTTCGTTTTTGAAAATTATGGAGGTGATTCAAATGGCGATAGATCCGGTAACTGCGAAAATATTAGCTCAAGCTGCCGCAAGCGCGGCGGCGAATAAGGAATCGAGAAAAAAGCTGCTGTATATCCTATTGATCGCGGTTGTGGTGCTGGTTGTTTTTCTATTAATGCCATTGTATCTGCTGACGCACCCTTTGGAAATGCTTCAGGCGGCATTTGCCGACACGCCGGATGATGCGGCTTTCCTTGAGCAGTACAAGCAGGACAATGACGATAAAGTGCTGGTGATCGCGGACGCGCTTCCGCAAGAGGATGCCTATCCTCTGCCGTGTAAAAATGCGGTTGTTATTGATTCATACGGCGAGCAGACAGATTCGGAAGGCAGTACAGACTTTCATTACGGTACAGATTTCAGCAGTGTGTGGCAGTCGGAGATCTATGCTATTGCGGATGGAGAAGTAGTTTATGTCTGTACCGAGCCAAACAACGATTACGGAAATTATCTGATTATCAAGCATACAGGACAGCGAACGGATAACGCGGGAAAAACCGTAACCGAAACATTTTATGGCTTGTACGCTTATATGAGTGAAATTTATATGTTTCAGGGACAGTCGGTACAGCAGGGGGCGCTGATCGGCTTAATGGGCGGAGATCCCCGGCGGGATCAAAATTCCGGTAAAAGTACCCAGACCCATTTGCATTTTGAGATCCGCTTAACTCAAAACGGTACAGGGGTTGATCCGGCGGGATATATTTTTCAAGAACCGGAACCAACCCCGCAGGTCTCCCCTACAGCAAGGAGATAATACATGAATAAAAAGAAAATGATAGAACTGTTTCTTTACATTGCGGTAGTAGTGATAGGGATTATTTTGCTGCTTGCTTCAAATTCAGGCATGTCAAATGAACAGGTGCAGAAACAAACGGAAGGAGGGTCAGTATATGCTGCTGTATCTGACAGGGAATTCACACAGCCGTTTGATTGATGAGGCGGTAGAAGAATTGGAGATAAGTGTGAAAAAATTGGTGGGGCGCTTCTATCTGCGCGGCTTTGTGGTTAGGGAACTCCGCAATTATACCGCTATCCGGTATTTTGTTGTAGACGCTGCCTGTACAGACGACAGCGCGGAGGATTTTTGTGTGGCGCTGCAATCCTTCCGTATGATGGCTTCGGCAAGAATAATTGTTCTGCTGACCGGCTGCGATGATAAAGACTACTATCTTTCCCGCTTGCAGGCTGCCGGAATTACTGACGTTGTAACAGCGGATGAATCCGAAGCGGTTACAAAGCGGCTGTTGGAATTTCTGTCGGATCAGCATATACAAAAAGCAAGGTCAGAACCGGCGCTTTCTGAAAGTATTAGCTGGAATGCTCAGAATATCCGGATTGCGGCTGCCGGAATGCAACGGCGAAGCGGCACTACCGTGACCGCTTTCAATTTGGCGTATTGGCTGACAGCCCGCGGCGCGTCCGTCTGTTATATAAAGGCAAACGCAAATCGGCATTTGCCTGTCATATTGAGACTATATGAAGCTAAAGAAGCGCAAGGGCATTTTACAATGGATGGAATAGATTTTTATTTAACCGATACACTGGACCGTGACTACCATTTTATTATTTATGACTTCGGAGAGCTGTATACCGTTCCCGAAGCATTTCAAACTGCGGATATACGAATCTTGTGCGGTTCGGCGCTGCCATATGAAATCCAAAATTTCAAACGGACGGTATCTCTTTGCGGAAATTTACCTGTCATAAAAATACTGACCGGCGTGCCGGCTGAGTTAAAAGCATATTGCGGCATGTTGATGGCGGATGTTCAGATTGCGGATATATCCCGGAATTTGTTTGACGGACAGATAAACGATTCAATAAATAGAGAAATAATAAAAGAATATATAAGCTGACGCGGAGGAAAAATGAATAAGTTTAAATATTTACAGGATGTATTTGCTTCTGACTTAAACCCACGGGCAAAACTTGTGCTGCAATGTCTGATTTATCATGCGGACAGAGAAGGGATGTGCTTTCCGTCCATTAAGACCATAGCCGCTGAGTGCGGCTATGGGGTGTCTACGGTAAAACGCGCGCTGAATGATCTTTGCCAAGCCGGATATATCTGCAAACAGGCAAGATTTGACGAGCGAAAAAACGGCGGTCAGACCAGCAATTTTTATAGATTGACCGCTGATAAAGCAGAAGCTTCAAGCGAACCGAAGGCAAATAACGCCAATAGCTGTGAAGTGGAACCAAGTACGTCATCGGAAGAAATTTCGCCAAGAGAGCACAATGCTTTTGAATATACTTATTCATTTTTAGATGGAATGAGAAAGACGAACGATAAGGATGAAGCTCAACTGCAGCTGGAGTGGACTGGGGGGGCAGTCCATTTTTTTACCCCCTTGAAAAATACAGTTGAACTATAGCTATTCATGAAAAAAACTGTTGCTTCATTCATAAATTATTAAATAAAAATTAAAAGATTATATAAATTAATTATACAATTAGTTAATGCGAAAATTGTGTGTTGTTACAAACTTATAATAAACGTATTTCTCAGTGAAAAGCAACGATAAATTGCATCTGTTTTCACTTTTATTGGAGGATTCCGTGGATTTTTCGCTTTGTTGATGTTCTTCAATGCTTTTCGTTCGGGCATGGATGCTCCTTCATTAGCGATCCAGGTATAAAGTGTTCGTCTGGTCGGATAGCCAAGAACTTGTGTGGTGGTAGTTACCGAACCGCATTGGTGATATACTTTTAAAGTGACATCAATTTTTTCTTGTGAATATATTTTGATTCAGCTCCTTTCGGAAGCCTTGGAAAAACCGGGAATTTGTCCGCACTCTCACTCCAATTGTGAAAAAATCAGTCTTCACTTTGCATTTCGACTTATTCAGATTTTATTAGCACGCATGTTCAAAGTAAAAGTCAGCGTTTCAAAACGCTGACTTTTATCAATAATCTTAATTTTAAGAAGCATTTCTGTATCGCTGTAATATCAATCGAATACCAAATTAACTTTTACTGCTTCCCGACGCGTTTCTTCTCCGTTTTCAAAGTAAATTTTGTTGCGCTTTGAAGGGGACTGTTCCATCTCTATTTTTATAATTGGTAGTGGAAGCATTTTTGTCCAAAATTTAAGGTGGAAGAAAAAACAGCTTTCCGATAAGGATTACCTTATCGGAAAGCTGACATTTCAGGGGCGTTTTTCATGCCGCAGTTCAATT
>CAZMTU010000133.1:0-5403 GCA_964569225.1 uncultured Lachnospiraceae bacterium
GGAATCGCCCGAAAAAGCAGTAGAAAAGGGAAAATCAAAATTTGCGGGGATTGAACTGGAAGGAAAAACACTGGGCGTGATTGGTTTAGGGGCTATCGGCGGACTGGTGGCGAACGCAGCTGCAGCGCTTGGCATGGAGGTTATTGGATATGATCCTTATGTCAGTGTGGAAGCCGCTTGGCGGCTGAGCAGCAGCGTGCGCAAGGCGTCCGGCTATGAGGAAATTTATCGGAACAGTGATTTTATCAGCATTCATGTGCCTGCCACACCCCAAACAAAGGGAATGTTCTGTGCGGATACCTTTGCGCAGATGAAAGAGGGCGTTCGGTTAGTTAATTTAGCAAGAGCGGATCTAGTGAATCTGAACGATCTGAAGGCCGCTTTAGAAAGCGGCAAAGTTGCGCGGTATGTAACTGATTTTCCCAGTGCCGACAGTATTGGTGTGCCAGGGATTGTCACCATTCCTCATTTGGGCGCGTCTACGCAGGAATCTGAGGAGAATTGCGCCCGAATGGCGGCGCTTGAGCTGATCGATTTTGCCGAAAACGGCAACATTAAGAACAGCGTGAATTATCCTACGCTGTGCGTGGAGCGGGGCGGTTGTTCCCGGATAGGCGTACTGCATGAGAATATTCCGGCGGTCATTTCGGGAATTACTGCCGCTGTGGCAGGACATCATCTAAATATTGAGCACATGGCGAGTGGCAATAAGGGCGATAAAGGTTATGTGATTGTGGACTTTTACGGGGAGATTCCATCTTCACTGGAGCAGCAGATTGGTGAAATTGAAGGCGTTATCCGTACCCTTATCTTTGAAGGCCGAAGATAAGATTGTCCGCAGGCAGAGTATTTACTTTGTCTGCGGTATTTCTTTTTACGGGTAAAACAATCTGCAATGCCGTAAAATTGGGCTGCCTGTCGGTAAAAACTATTGACAAGTCCACAAAAAAATGCTATCATATAAGTGACGTAAGTCAGGGATTTACACGCAGTCCCGTAAAATGAAAAAGGAGACAAAAACAATGAAAAAGCTTGAAATTATCACAAGACCTGAGAAACTGGATGATTTAAAGGCGATTCTGACCGAAAACGGCGCTACCGGTATTATGGTAACCAATGTTACCGGTCACGGAAACCAGCAGGGAAAAACCTATGTCTATAGAGGGGTTAAGTACTATGAAACAATGGTTTCAAAAATTAAAGTGGAAACAGTGGTCAAGGATGAAGTGGCTTCTGTGCTGGTAAACAAAATTGTGGATGGTATTCGCACCGGAAATATCGGAGACGGCAAGATTTTTATTTACGACGTGGTAGACGCGATTCGGATTCGTACCGGTGAAAACGGTGAAGCGGCTATTTAATTGAAGCGGATATGCAGATAAAAGCGAACGATCATATGGGCAAGTTCGATAAGAAAGTCCTTATGTATTTATGTTGAGGATACGGTGAAGCACCGATTAAGGTGCTTCACCGTATCTTTCGTTTTGCTACGAACTTGAAATCCTATGGATTGCTCTGTATATTTTCTCAATCGTAGATTAAATTTCCTTAATACCGCAAAATGCCATGACACTTAATTGCGGTACATTCATTTGCCGTTCGTCTTGACCGCTGACACGGGTGGTCAGCTCTGCTTTTGATTAAATTAAAAATACGCAGTATAATTCTGTACCTGAGCGTTCCATAACTCAAAATATTTGCCGTTCGTATCGACTGCAAGCTCGTTATGCGTTCCCGTTTGCACAATAGCGCCGTGGTCGAATACGGCAATCTCATAGCAGAACTTGTAAGAGGAAAGTCTGTGAGAAATACAGATAGCGGTTTTATCACCGGCAATGTCATTGAATTTAGAGTAAATCTCTGCTTATGCAATCGGGTCAAGGGCTGCGGTGGGCTGTCAAAGATAATGAATGGAGCCTCCTTGTAAATAATATGGGCAATCGCTATCTTTTGTGCTTCACCACCGGATACGTTGACATCATTCTTGTCATGACGCTTATAGGGATAAGTGCGAATACTATTCTCCATTTCAGACGGGCGTTCGCCAAAACCAGTCTTTTGCAGGCAATCAACCGCATGTCCTTCGTCAACCTTTCTTTTGTCCACGCTTTCAGTAAGTCCAACGCAAACTCAGGGTCGGTTTTACTGTCATCGCAGATTGCTATGTTTAGTTTCATCTGCTTTTTTCCTTTTAGATATAATATAATTCCTTATCGCTCTCAATCCAGATGTGATTTTGTTAAGATTAGTTGATAGAAATTGCCTAAGGATTTTGAGCTAAGCAGAATTCTTTATGTGGCAGTGGCTTACACAGTCCTTTTCTATATTCGGAATAAAAAAATATAAAAAAAATCGGAAAAAATTGAACAAACCTATTGCAATTTTATCTCTCATTCTGTATAATAATTACATAGAATTTGAATTACGATTTGTTTAAAATGACAGATCGCATAAAAAGGAGAATGATACATTATGCTGACAAGAGAAGCAACTGTAAAGAATGCCATTGGTTTGTATGCTAGACCCGCAACTGATTTTGTTTTGAAAGCAAATTCCTATCAGAGCTCGGTCTGGGTGGAATATGGGGAACGGCGTATCAATGCCAAAAGCTTACTGGGCGTGCTTTCTCTGAAGATCATGAAGGATATGACTATCAGCATTGTGGCGGACGGTCCTGACGAGGCGGAGGCATTGGAGGTACTTTGTGCCTTTTTAGAAACAGAATAATCGCGATACAGAGGAGAAATCAAATTTGAGATTTGCCTTTAATAGCTTTATTTAATTTCCATATATTTAGGGGGCTTTTACATAAAGCTCCCTAAAGGTTTTCAAGGACAACTAAATATTGAATTGTTTCTATATTTCAGGTTTTAAAATTTAAATTTGTCTGCGCTCTGTAATTCTTTATTTTTTGATTTATTGTTAGTATAAGAATGACTGGCGTATTTATAAGTACGGCATCCCCTTTTAAATGGTCGAAGCTGAAAATGATTTCTGAAATGAAACAAAAATTACCGGCAATAAAAAGCCCAAAAAGCATTGCATTTTGACAAAAAATGTGCTATACTAAGAAGAAAATTTATGAATTTATTTTTACGTATTCAAATATTTTAAGATAAAATGACTTCCGCGTTGGAAAGGTGTTATGCTCATGCTGGGTTTTTATAATTATACCGTGATTCTCACCTATCTTTCGTTGTTTTCCTCATTGGGAGGCATATTTGCAGCTTTTGCGGGACATTCGCTATGGGCGGTCGCTTGTCTTATGGTTTCCGGGTTATGCGATGCTTTCGATGGAAAAATTGCTCGAACAAGACTCAAAAGTACTGATCAGGAAAAACGCTTTGGGATCCAGATTGATTCACTCTGCGATCTTGTCTGCTTTGGGATACTGCCTTGCTGTATCGGATATTCGATCGGTATGAAACGTCCATTTTACTTACTGATTTTCTTTATATACTTATTGGCCGCACTCATTCGTCTTGCTTATTTTAACGTTATGGAAGAGGAACGCCAACAGCAAACCAATGAACGCCGCCGTTTTTACTGCGGATTGCCGGTTACGTCAGTTTCTTTAATTTTACCGGTGGTCTATGCGATTCGGATTGGGTGCGGTAAATGGGGAACCCCTCTGTTTGCGGCTGCTATGCTTTTAATAGCGTTTCTTTTTGTTTGCAATTTTAAGTTGCGCAAGCCGGGGCTGAGAGGTATATTGCTTTTGATTGCCATAGGCTTGTTGGAGTTTGCCATTGTATTGCTTTTTAAGAGAGGGCTTCTCTGATGCGCCCGGTATTGCCGATCGATCAAAGGCCTTCCGCTTCCCTGCGTTTCCTTTACCGAACGGTACCGGGCAGGGCAGTCCTTTCTATATTTGCTCGTCCATTCGTATCTCGGCTGGTGGGAGCGTATCTCTCCAGCCGTTTTTCAAAGCATAGAATTGCGCCTTTTATCCGAAAAAATAAAATTGATTTGTCAGTATATGAAAATGAAGCGTATAGCTGCTTCAATGATTTTTTTACCCGTCATATTAAATCGGAGGCAAGACCGATAAACGCCGGGAAAAATAATTTAATTGCACCGTGTGATGGAAAGTTAACTGCATGGCAGATTGCTGACGATACAGTGCTGAGCGTGAAGCAGAGCTGCTACACGCTTTCATCGCTGCTGCAGAACAGGGAATTGGCGGAAGCGTTTAATGGCGGGTGGGCGTTGATATTTCGTTTGTGCGTAGACGATTATCATCGGTATGCCTACGCGGTCAGCGGGCAAAAGGAATCCGATGTTTTTTTACCCGGAGTACTGCATACAGTGCGTCCCGTGGCATTGGAAAAGCTGCCGGTATTCTGCCGCAATGCGCGCAGCTACTCTCTGCTGCATTCGCAGGCAATCGGGCAGATGATTCAGATGGAGGTAGGCGCTATGATGGTGGGCAGAATCGAAAACCATCAAGGCGGCAGCGCAGCGGTGGCTCAGGGAGATGAAAAGGGGTATTTTGCCTTCGGCGGTTCTACCGTTATACTGCTTTTTCAAAAGGGCGCCATTACCCTTGACGATGAAATTATTGAAAACAGTCAAAACGGGTTGGAAACCATTGTGAAATATGGGGAAAGAATAGGGGGCTGCAATGTCAGTAGAAATGAATATGCTGCCGGAAGGGCAGATGAAGCAAATAGAACTTGAACTGAAAAAGAATGAGCGTTTGTACGAAGGGCGGCTGGAAAATCTGATTCGATATGAAGGACAGGAGTTGTTTGACGATCTTCAAAAGCTGATGGAGCTTCAGCAGCTATACAACGCGGCGATTAAGGAGATTCAGACAAAGCTGGAAATACTGAATGATGAATTCAAGGTTCGGTACGCCCGAAATCCCATTCATCATGTGGAGAGCAGACTGAAATCCTCTCAAAGTATGATTAAGAAACTTATCAAGAAAAACTGCGAGATCAGTGTGGCATCTGCCCGTAAAAATCTAAATGATATTGCTGGGATACGGGTAGTTTGCTGCTATATTGATGATGTGTATCAGGTGGCGCAGATGCTTCTCTCTCAGTCGGATATTGTTTTGATTAAGGAACAGGATTATATTAAGCAGCCTAATTATAACGGCTACCGAAGTCTGCATCTTGATTTGCAGGTGCCGGTATTTCTTTCGGCACAAACTGAGAAGGTAACAGTGGAGGTGCAGCTTCGCACGGTAGCGATGGATTTTTGGGCAAGCCTGGAACATGACCTGCGCTACAAATCTGACAAGCCTATTCCGAGCAATATCAGTGAAGATATGTATCGCTGCGCCAATGAAATTGCGGAAATTGATCGCAAAATGCAGGCTATCTATCAGCAAATACAGGCATTATAAAGCAATTTGCTTTTATAATACGTTTTTTCTCTGAGGTAAGTTTGATA
>CAZMTU010000134.1:0-5362 GCA_964569225.1 uncultured Lachnospiraceae bacterium
CTTAGGGCTTCGCCCTAAGCACCCACGATCTTTTGAGAAAAGGTCGATCAAAACTTTTGTGCAAGCTGCCAAACAATGATAGTTTTTCGACAGTCTGAATGTTTTTTCTTTCGAAAAGTTCCTTTTTGGACTTTTAAGGATCGTGGAGAACGACATTAAAATGCGCCCGCTGAACGGCGTCTATTCCAGCGCTGAAATATATAAAACCATAGCTATCCCTATTGCCAGCCATTTTTATGCCATCCATCGAAAAGAAAATACTAATAGCAATGTCCTATTCTCATCGATTGGATGCTATCCCCGCAAGGTCAGCGTATTATTGAAAAAGTGGGTTCGACCCCTATAGACTAATTTGACGCCATCTGAAAGGGATGCGTTCAGATGGCGTTATCTATGCGGGAAATTGAATTTCAGCAATCCATATAAAATATAATATCCGACTTTCCTTCTTGGCTCGTGCCTTTGTATATGTTAGTATCCAATCCCCCAATATAGAATCCTGATTTAATGTAGAATTGACACGCGCACAAATTATTGTCCTGCCCTTGCGTATACAATCCTCGATAATTTTTTTCTATACAAATTGCCTTTGCTTTTTCTATCAAAGCAGATGCAACCCCTTTACGACGGTATTTTTTTGACACTTTTAAATCATACAAATACATATATTTAAACCAAACGTCCTTTAATATGGCAAGACCTATACAATGTTCTCCATCGTATGCACCGATAAAAACACAATTCTTCTTCATTGCATCGTAATCATAATTCTCGTCAGGAAAACACATTTCACTAATTTGATCTTCTTCAAAATAAGAAATACTGTATTGCCATTTTTCCTTTACATAAGACGGTATCATCCTTCCAAACACCCCAAAAGGTTCATTTGGGATATTTATATCATCCTTATGGTCCGAATCTATCAGCTTTATTTCAATCATTTGTCATTAGTTCCTCCTCTTAAAAATCAGTAACTTTCCTCGCCATTTTTTCAGCATCATGAGACTTTTGGACTTTTTATCAAATGTTTGAAGCATTCCTTTTATTGATTGTTTTCCTCAAAAAAAGAAGCAAAAAACAGCTTTAGCCCAACCAAGAGCGGAAGGCACCAGCTTATTCAGCCAATCCTCTGCTGTCCGTTGTTCCTCCGGCGTGAGTCTGCCGATTTTTTCAAAAACACTGCCAACCGCTTCGCTTTTGCCGATCGCAACAGCGGCATGGGCATTGTCCCCCAAAGCGGCATAATGACCGACTGCCAGTGCGCCCACCGAAAATTCACCGATCGCCACCGCGCCGATAGCGACCATGCCAAAGCAGATAGCGCCTAAAGCAATCAGTCCTACCGCAATACACCCTGCGGAGACAAGTCCCAGCGCAAATATTCCGATTGAGAGAAGTCCCAGCGCAAGCATTCCGAACGAAAAAATCCCAAAAGACAGCATACCAATTGAAATTACTCCCTTTGATATCAGCCCTACGGCAATAATTCCCTTTGCGGTTTGTCCGATCCCCAAATTGACATGCCACAGCGGAAGACCGCCTGACATCCGTTTGCTTTTGCGCTCAAAATGAAAGCGCTTCAGCCAAAGCGCTGGACAGACCTGCTCAGACTTTTCGGTTTCTATTTCTTCTTTCAGTAAATAATCCAATGAACAATTATACAGCTTGCCGATTCGAATCAGCTTTTCAGTTTCAGGAAATGTGACATCCGATTCCCACTTACTGATTGCCTGCCTGGAAACACCTAACAGCTCCGCAAGCTGTTCCTGCGTATAGCCCGCTTTCTTACGCTGCTCTAATAATTTTTCACCCAATGTCATGCTTTCTGCTCCTTACTGAAATTATTTGAAGTGACTGTTTAAGCTAATCATACACCAGTTCTCTTAGAAAAGCCACCAACTTGCGGTTTCAAAATGTAAAATACAGGTTGCAATTGCAAAAAACACCTATTTAGGCAGGCAATTAATTATTACATCCTTCATTTTAGACAGGACTTCTGAACAGCTTCTCTGAACTGCCACATCGGTTTTATAAAAAATTATTCCGCTAAAAATGCTTTCAATGCCGGCAGGCGGCGCATCACCTGATCATAGCCGTGCGCATAAAAAAGCGCCAATTTCGCCTGATCCTTTTCCATACGGCTCACAGGCGTAATTTCCGGTCGAATAAGAAAGGCTTTTCCTTCCCTTTCCAGCGCTTCCGCTAACTCAATCTGCGCCTTATACAGATCAGGACGGGTGCAGAGCGCCTGCGCAAAAGCGGGATAGCTTCGATAATGCAGTCCATAGAGCTTCTTCACCCCTTCTGACACCTCTGGATAGGTTCCCTGCATTCTGGTCAGCACGATGATACACTTTTCACAGCCCTTTTCAAATGCCCGCTTCACCGGAATGGAATCAGAAATTCCACCGTCCATATAGAGCTGACCGTCAATTTTCACCATGGGAGAAATAAGCGGCATTGAACAGGACGCCATCCCTACATAGCTTAGCCGCCGGCGACAGCCATTCACATGAAAATAACGGGGCTTACCGTCCTCCACCGCGGTAACGACATATTCACTTTCGATGCCGGAATGAAAATAGCGCTCAAAATCAAAAGGATACTGCTTCACCGGATATTCAAAAAATACCTTTCGCAGATTCATAAATGCACCTTGACGCAGCAGTTCGCTCCCACCGAAATAGCGCTCCGCCTCTGTGGGAATCATACAGTCACGGCTTCTGCCAATCTGACCGGACACATAATTCATTGCGTTGCAGGCACCTGCGGACACTCCCACGACATAGGGCAGCTTCACCCTCTGCTCCATCAAAGCGTCCGTTACGCCTGCTGTAAATATGCCCCGCTGAGCACCGCCTTCTAACACCAATCCTATTTTTTTCATGATTATATTCATACTTAGGAAAACCGTTTGAAAAAAGTTTTCCTAAACCCTTTCCCAACACTTCTACACAAATATCTATTACGACATAGCCTCTCTCAGACTTGCCTGTCAGACTGAGAAACCCATTTTGCCCAATCCGCGCCGCAATGCCTGCGCGTCCCCGTCAAAGCGAATGCCCCGCATTCCTACTGATACCGCTCCATCAACGTTTTGCTGCATATCGTCAATAAACAGACAGTCCTCCGCCCGAAGCTGAAAGCGATCAAGCAGTCGGCGATATATGGCAGGACTGGGCTTACATATCTTCTCTTCGTAAGACAGCACCAGTCCTCTCATGCGGTCAAAAACATCACTGTTTTTTCTGATTTCAGTAAACCTGCAGCTAACATTTGACAGCAGATACATCGGCACAGCCCTTGACGAAAGGTCCTGCACCAGTTTCTCCATTCCGGGCATAGGCGTCATATGCAGATGCCAGCCGTCAATCACCTCGTCGATGATTCGGTGCAACCGTACAGGCAGTTTTTCCTTCCACACAGCTAAAGCAGCTTCGTAAGATATCGTTCCCGCGTCCAGCATTGCCCATTGAGCAGATTCAAAGCACACACTGCGCACTGCACTCCGGTCAGGCTCATTAGGAATATAAGGATACAGACAAGCGTCCGGATCATATCGCAGCAGTACATTGCCCATATCAAAAATCAAAACCGAAGGTAAAGACATTTTTTCATCCTTTCTTTGTCTAATCCAATTGTTTGGGGTAATTCGTATCATAACCCTAAAACCATGAAAAAATAGGTAGTTGTTTATTGCATATGCGATACCAACCGGGACAGTAAATCACCGGATTTCGTAATAATCGCTGACCGTGCTTGCAGTAATGGCATGAAATTATTATAGCATAGCGGCTTATGTTTGTCAAATCCCAGAAGTTCAGACGGTCTAATTTTGTTTAAAAATTTTCTAATATTGGAATAGCTCCAATGTACTCGACATTTTTTGACGGCAACGAACAGTTCATCTGAGAAAGAGCGGATAGATCAAAACCGCCCAAAGTGCGGTCAACAAACAGCAGCAGCCCTTGGCTGCCGCCAATCGCCGCGGAAGCACCGCCGCCCATTCAGGTACCAGTGCCGATCTTGCGGCAGCAAGGCACTGCATAAACACGGAAAGTCCTGACCAACCGGTCAGCCCGGCTGCCAATACGGTCTTCCCGAACTGAGACAATGACAGTTCCGCGCAATGCTTCATACCGCCGGTAATTTCAAAAAGACCAATCAGCAGTGTCCGCAGCACCGAGGAAACTGTATTATATTCTGACAGTGCCCCGATCTTATCGCCCGCATAGCGGAGCAGTCCAGTCAGCGTTTCGTCCAAAAAAGCGGTAAATACTGAAAAAAAGACTACAAAAGCGGTAAGCGTCACCATGCTTACAGCCGAGGAAGCTATTGCCTTGCTAACAGTTCCCCAATCGGGAGATACCGAAGACGACTGCGCAAACCGTCCACTGCCGTCCGCTCTCATAGGTTCCTCTTTTTTGGAGGTTGTCTTTTTATTGATTCGCTTCCGCTTTAAACGTCCGGCAAACCGCCTCATAAAACAGCCTACTGTAAGCGCCGCCGCTGTTTGAGCGCACCAAAGCAGCCATCCGATTCGAGTGCTTCCAAAGAACCCGCTGCCCACCGCTCCTACCAAAAACGCTGCCGATGCGTTATTGGTAAAACAGCACAGCCGAACAGCTTCTTCTGAATCAATCTGCCCGCTTTCACAGAGAGAAGCCGCAATAATGGCGCCCACCGGAAATCCGGCAAACAGCCCTAATAAAAGACATGGAAGCGAAGCGAAAGATATCCCAATCAGCTGAGCAACTCTTTCAAACAGCAGGCAAAACCGTTTCTTCCATATACGGGCGCTCGCGCAAATACGCTCCCTTCCGGAAAGCACAGCCCGTTTATCTCCCTTACTGTCCCCAACAGATCGGACTCTTCCGCTCGCCTGCGCCAATACGCTCCCTGCAGCCGCCAATGGAAACAGAGAGGGTATCAGCCTTTTTCCGCAAATCGCCAACGCTTCTCCAGCCGTGGCGGCAAACATGGCAGGTCGGCACAGTCCAAACAGCGTAAAGCACCAAAGCAATACCAGCATCAGCCTCAGCGCACCTGAGGCGCGGTCTGTTTCCATAATCATGACCATTCCTTTCCGCTTATCAAGCGACGGTACCGAAACATTCATCTTTCCGTTTGTTTCCGAATACACTAAGCTACAACAGATATATGAGAAAATCGGAGGAATATGTCATGGAACATTCAGGACTTCTGTCACAGCACTTTTATATCACGCTGGAGGAGGGAGAGGTTACAGTAGAAGGCTGCTGCGGTGTGCTGATCTACGAGGACGAAGTAATCCTGCTGCGGCTTGCGGGAAAAAATTTACGTATCCGAGGCAGCGGTCTGCTGCTGAAAAGCTACTTTGACG
>CAZMTU010000135.1:0-5297 GCA_964569225.1 uncultured Lachnospiraceae bacterium
CGCCGGGGTACTCCCAAACTGTTATTTCTACGCATTCTTCCTTTGCCACAGCGGTTGGATTAAAGACTGTCCAAATGCGTACCAGACCATTTCCTGTTTCAGCAGTCGGTTTGCCGCCAAAACGGTCTACACCGTAGCCTGCGCCTGCACCCTGTGCCTGAGATGAGGCGATTGCCTGATCAGTGACAATCATAGAAGTATCGGTGGCGGCAGAGATTGCATTCATTGCCCGCAGATACTCGTTGTTGGCAACTGCCAGCGATTGTGAGAACAGTCCCATCGCATGTTCCCGGCTGTCCTGTACGCAGGAGCCAGTGAGTATATCGTGAAAATGGGTAAACAGAACATCCCGCCACGCATTTTCTAACCGTTTGGTGGGGTAGGGAAGTTCTGCTACTGACGAAGCATAGGCAGACAGCGCTTCCGCATCCGCGAAGGCGGCTTCACATTGACGATTTCCCCTTTTTAGTCTGGATTGCGTGGTATAGCAGCCAGTGAAAATCAGATTCAGCTCGTGGTCTACCAGCGGAACCTGTTCCCGAACCGATTCCGCTTCATGGAAGTATTCGCGGAAGGTGCCGAATTTCAGTGTGGGGAAAATCGGCCACTGCATCATTTCAAGCGCTCGTTCCACATCTCTTCGGGTAGGTCCGCCGCCATGATCGCCCACGCCGTATACAATCAGCCCGGTTTTCAGTCCGCCGCTGCGTTTGGAAATATCAATAGCGGAAATGCCGATTTTGGGGGTAATGCCGCTGTTGTACCAGTGCTGTTCCCGGTAGCAGAGCAGTTCTTTACCGGAAGGTGCTCTCCAGCGATAAAGCGCCTGTTTACCGTCCAGCGCACGGCAGTGGTAGTAATATTTCACACCCCCATCGATGTCAATTTCGGGCAAATTGGCACTGTGACCAAAGGTATCGGGAGAAAAATCCACTTCAAGCGAATCGGGATCAATGTTCCATACATCCCGCAGATAATTTTTGCTGTATTTGATATGTTTAACAAGCGATTCAGTAGAAGGCATGTTTTTGTCGGTTTCTACCCATGCGGAGGAAGTGACCTCCCATCTCCCTTCTTTAATGCGCGCCTTAATGGCTTCCATCATTTCCGGTTCAAAGTCTTCTACAATTTTGTAAACCGCTGTCTGGGACTGCGAAAAACAGAAATCAGGATATTCTTCCATGATTTTCAGCATAGTGCGGAAGGTAGCGAGCGTAGCGGCAACAGTTTCATGCCAGCCCCACATCCAGTTCATGTCAATGTGGGCATGACCGGCAAGAATCAACTTATATTCCTTGGCAGACTGAGAAAGGGAGAGCAGCATTTGTTCAGCCGCCATACAGGATGATTTGGTGAGAACGCCGTCCTCCTCCATTTTTGCATTCAGATAGTCGAGGGCGCCTTCAATGGGACCGTCGTAAGCATTGCCGTTTGCTGCGGAAAGCTGCAGAGCAAATTCAATTTCAGACAGGATCCGAATGATAGAACGATTAGGCGGTGTGATCCGCATCGCCTCTTCACGGGGCTGACCGAAGGTTTCTTCGTAACCGGTGATCTCCCGATTTCCGCCTACCTGTGTTTTCAGTGCGGTGAATTTTGCGGTTAGATTTGACATTGTTTTTCTCCTTTCGGACGAGAAAATATCATGTCCGGTATACCGATAATGCTATATTTTTTGATAAATCAGATTCCAGACTAATTTATTATAGCCTTTTTGGAAAAAAATTGCAAGGCTTTTCGGAATTTTGCTTGAGTATTTACGAAGGATATGATATAATATATTTCATTAATAACGAAGTTATAGATGAACGCTGAATGATAATCTTTTAAACACAGGGAGAAAAAATTATGACTGATGCAAACCTGACACCTGAACAATGGGAAGAATATGCCGATTATATACTGAAACAAGCAGTTGCTTTACTTGCTATCGACTCGCCTACGGGATACACTCAAGAAGCGGCAGAGTATGTTCAGACGCAGTTAAGCGAATTGGGCTTTGAAACCCAAAAGACTCATAAGGGCGGTGTGATATGCGATTTTGGCGGAACAGAAAACGGTATTTTGCTGGAAACTCATTTGGATACATTAGGCGGTATGGTCTGTGAGATTAAAGACGACGGGCGGTTAAAAATAACCCCTTTGGGCGGACTGAATGCCAACAATGTGGAAACCGAAAATGTGAAGGTAATTACAAAATTTAACGGCAGCTATGATGGTACAGTTCAGCTTTGCAATGCTTCAGTACACGTCAACGGCGCATACAGCGGAACTCCGCGCAGCTTTGACAGTGTGGAAGTCGTGCTGGATGAGGATGTACGCTCAGCAGATGATGTCAAAGCATTAGGAGTTCGGATAGGGGATATCGTTTGCGTGAATCCCCGAACGGTAATTACGCCTTCCGGGTATATTAAAAGCCGTTTTCTGGATGACAAGCTATCGGTTGCGATCCTGCTGGGATATGCCAAATACTTAAAGGATACTGAAAAAATTCCAGCACGGCATGTGTTCGGGCATATCACTGTATTTGAAGAGGTTTCCTATGGCGGCAGCGCATCGGTACCGGAAGGTATTGTGGAAGGGCTTTCTATTGATATGGGCTGTGTTGGGCAGGGGCTTACCTGCAACGAAAAGCAGGTATCTATCTGTGCTAAGGACAGTCACGGTCCCTATCACTATGATGTTGTAAAGGGGTTGATTGAAGCGGCAGAGAAGATAGGCGCCGACTATGCGGTGGATGTGTATCCTTTTTACGGTTCAGATGTAGAGGCGACCCTGCGTGCCGGGTGGGATTTAAAGCATGGACTGATCGGTGCCGGCGTATATGCGTCCCACGGCTATGAGCGATCCCATCGGGAGGGCGCGCTGAATACGCTGAAGCTGCTGGTAGGCTATATCGGGTAAGCACGCAGAGAAGAAGTTTATTTTCAAGTCTGTTAAATCAATAATCCCCAAGAAACCGCAAGTTTTTTACGGTTTCTTGGGGATTATTTGAATTTGACGGCACCTATCTTTACCGAATCCCAAAGGTTTTCTTTACAGGTAAGCTAATATTTACGCAGCGCTATGAATTTTCACCCAACGCGTTGAGAAGTGTACGGGTAGGATCGCAGGAATGCTCCCAATACATCAGACCAAGCAGCTTCTTTTCCTTGGCAAATGCGCATTTTGCCGCGATGGAGTCAGGATTGTCATAGGAAATGAAGGTGTCGCCGTTAAAAAGATAGGGCGCTTTGCAAATATCATCCCAGTATTCGGTAAATCCGTTTTGATTAATATATCGCTCTTTCAATTCTCCGTAGCCCGGACCGTAGTTGCCTGGTTCAGCAGGCGCCGGCAGACCGTTGGTATCCGATCGAACTCCCTTCCACATGCGGGAATAAAAAGCGACGCCGATAACCATTTTTTCATAGGGGACACCGGCCGTGTGATAAATTTCCACTGAGTGAAGCACACTTCTGTGATCTCTGGGGGATTCGGTTACAGCATATGGGAATAGATTTGTGTGATGCCCGGTGCGCCGATCACCGCAGCCTCGCATATCATAGGTCATAATGGATACATAATCAAGGATTTTGGCAACTTGGTCCATTTCTGTGTTTTCAATAAAATAGCGGTCGCAGCCCACCGCTGCAGTTACCAGCCAGTCAGTATGTCCTGCAGCGTCAAATGCGTTCCGTATAGCAGAGAACATTAGCGTATAGTTTTGCTTATCGGAAGGAGACGCTTCAATGCCTGCCCAGTCAAGACCGGGATATTCCCAGTCGATGTCGATCCCATCTAAATGATAGCGTTCTGCAAGCTCTAAGCAAGAAGCGGCAAATTCAGCTCTGGTTTCAGGAGTGGACGCCATAGGTGAAAAGCCTCCGGCGCCCCACCCGCCTACTGAAAAGAGAATTTTGATAGTCGGATTTGCTTTTCGGATCGCGCTTAACGGAGCAAGATCGTTAGGAAAATCGAAGATCGCCCGATTATCCCGGCAATAGGCAAATGCAATATTGATAACATCCAATGTGCGGGCATCGCTTTTTGTAACGTTTTTTAGTTCAGAGTGAACTACATATCCGGCATTAAGCAGTGTATTCATAGGTATTTCCTTTCTGAAGGAGAATTTGGAATCTGTTCTGTGAAATGACCGGCAAATAACTGCTTATTCATGTGTGCAGTCTGTTTACCGGATAACTTACCGGTGTCGGTGTTTATTCATGGAGGTTTTCCTCAGCGGACATGCGCTGAGAAAATTCGCATCCGCAGTAGCTTTGTCGGTAAAGTCCGTACTCATAGGATAACTGGACAGAACGCTTATAGCCTTCTCTTTTCTTAAAATCGGAGGGCAGATGTTTTACACCGTATTTCGCTTCCAATTCTTCTCCGATACGGCCAAGCAGTGCCGCGTCTTTGTGAGGCGAAACTGACAACGTAGTGGCGAAATAGTCAAAGCCGCCTGCTTTGGCAGCGCCTGCGGCTTCTTCCATACGCAGCCGAAAGCAAAATTCACAGCGCGCACCGCCTTCCGGTTCTCCTTCAAGCCCTTTAACAGCGGCTAAAAAAGCGGAATGGTCGTAGCTGCCTTCCATCAGCTTGGCCCAACCGGTTTGGTCAAGCAGCTGCTTTTCTGTTTCCAGCCGATGCAGGTATTCTTCTTTAGGATAAATGTTCGGATTATAAAAAAAGAGCGTGATGTCAAAATAGGCAGATAGATATTCTAACACATAAGAGGAACAGGGACCGCAGCAGGCATGGAGCAAAAGTGTAGGCTTCGGCTCACATGGAAAAGAAGAAAGCAGATTGTCTAATTGTTTTTGATAGGTAGTCTTGGTCATCTTAGGCGTTTATCTAAGCTCCGCAGCAGCAGCTTTCAGTAAATCTGGAATTTCCAAATGCTGCGGACATTTTTGCATGCACTTTTTACAGCTGATGCATTGGTCAGCTCCCTTTTTCTCTTCCGCCATCCGACGGTAGCGGCCGTTTCCGGAAATTAGATTGTGATATTTGAAGGCTTCATTCCAAGTGCCAAAGATACCGGGAATATCTACACCAAGCGGACAGGGCATGCAGTAGCGGCATCCCGTGCAGCCTACTTTGGTTCTGCGCTGGTATTCCTCCCGCGCTTTATCCACGATCGTCAATTCCTCGTCGGTCATAATGTCCACGCCGGTGCGGTCAAAAATTTCAAGGTTCTGCATGGTTTGTTTCATATCGGTAACGCCTGAAAGAACTGTAGCTACCTGAGGGAAGTTGCAGAGCCAACGGAAAGCCCATTCAACGGCAGATCTTTTTTCGGGATAACTGTCAAA
>CAZMTU010000136.1:0-5195 GCA_964569225.1 uncultured Lachnospiraceae bacterium
GAATGTGTATTGGAACGGCTTTGGTCAGCCACCGGTGTTGACCTTTCGGGCAGATTTCGATGACTTGAATTTTAACCGTATCCGTCAGTCTGAACGCAAGCTGGTCAAGGGCCGCTTTGCAGGGGGGAATCTTGGTTGGATCGTTCCGGAGGATATGGAACTGTTTGCGGCAATTTATTGTAAGCCTTTGACAAAGCCTACAGAGGCACAGCTTCGTATTCTTGAAATGATTGAGTCCGCCGGTCCTTTTAATATTCAGCAGATCAAGTCTGAAACCGGCATGCTTGTAAAGGAAATCACACCTGTTCTGCATCGTTTACAGGAAGCGTTTCTGATTTATGAAGATCAGTATGACGGTGAATGGGATCGCGGCTGGTACAGGTTTTCGGAAATATTTCCGAAAGTCAATAAAGAAAAGTATTCCAAGACCGAAGCGATTAAAATACTGCTTTTTCGTTTTGCATACCGTACGGTTCAGTTTGATGCCGCAATGGCGAAAGCCTTCTATAAGCTGTCCGAAAAAGAGATCAAGCTGTGCATTGATGAGCTGATTTGTGAGGATCTGTTGATTGCTTCAGAAAACGGATTTATGTTGAAAGCCGATGCGGAGTTTCTGAACCATTGTACCCCTTATGCGCCGCGGTTTGTATATGCAATTCACCGCAGTGATTTTTGGTACAAGGTAAATGAACCGGTGTTAAAAGAAAAATTCAAACCGCTGTATGAAAATTTAGAATACGACCATGAGCCTTTACAATACCTGCTGATCGACGGAGTATTTCACGGTGCATCAGTGGGACATTTCCGCAATGGACCGTATGACCTAAACGATGTGGTTTGTGACTTGCCCAATGCGAAGACACGCAGAGATGAGATTATTAGGGCTATTCAAGCGGTTAATTTTGGACGACCGCCCCAGCGGTTTATGGGAGAGAAATTATGAATTGCATATTAAAGAGCGCGTAATTTATAGATCAAAATGCTATCCGTTTGAATCAGTGTGTTGATTACCATAACGATGGTCAGCCGCACAGCCTGTTGCGGAAGCTTTTTACAAGAGGACGTTTAGCTTCGATTTATCAGTGAATATACTAAGTTGTTTGGGCACCGTTTAAAAGCGTGTTTTAAACTGAGTTTGGACTGCCTATGAAAAAGGCCGAAAGGCACACGGATGTGATTCACATGCAGATGCAGTGTCATCCGTGTATATCGTTTTACGCGCATCTTTATAAATATGTAAACGAGTGCAATCAACTTTTAAACGGAATTTAAATAACAATTTTTCTACAGATTTCTTATATAGCTTAAAGCGGCTGCTTACCGCTTACTGTGAGGTGTCTATGAACACAGATTTTCTTCCCGTTACTCGTGAGGAGTGCGAAGCGCGGGGGTGGGATGCACCCGATTTCGTTTATGTCAACGGGGATGCCTATGTGGATCACCCCAGCTTCGGGTTGTCCATTATTTCAAGAGTGCTGGAGGACGCGGGTTTTCGGGTGGCGATCCTCTCACAGCCCGATTATAAATCCTGTGCTGATTTTAAACGCTTTGGGCGTCCTCGGCTTGGCTTTCTCGTATCCAGCGGCAATATTGATTCGATGGTCGCGCATTATACTGTATCCAAGAAGAAGCGCAGCTATGATTATTATAGCCCAGGCGGTAAAATGGGACTGCGCCCCGACCGGGCGGTGATTGTTTATTCCAACCGAATTCGGGAAGCATATGGCGATGTGCCGATTATTTTAGGCGGGTTGGAAGCATCACTGCGTCGATTTGCGCATTATGATTATTGGGACAACAAGGTACGCCGCTCTATTCTGGTGGATTCCAGAGCTGATCTGCTAACCTATGGTATGGGGGAAAATATTCTTCTGCGTATTGCAAAGCTGCTTGATAAAGGGGTGCCGATCAAGAAAATTCGTGATGTACGGGGAACTGTTTATCTTGCCGCTCCTGAGGATAAGATTCATTTTGAAGTAGAAAAAGGCTTTGACTACGACAGCCTAAAAACCGATAAGGCGCTTTACGCCAAAGCATTCGCGATGCAGTACCGCAATCAGGATGCCATCAGCGGAAAGGCGATTACTGAATATTATGACGGCAAGGTACTGGTGCAGAATCCGCCTATGCATCCGCTGGAGAGAGAAGAGCTGGATCATGTGTACAGTCTGCCGTATGCCCGTCGTCCGCATCCTATGTATGATCAGGACGGAGGTGTTCCCGGAATTGCAGAGGTGGCATTTTCTATCACCCATAATCGGGGCTGTTTTGGTGCCTGCAATTTCTGTGCGCTGGCATTTCACCAAGGGCGAAGCGTTCGTTCACGCAGCATTGAGAGCGTAGTAAAGGAAGCCAGGCTGTTAACTACACTGCCCGGTTTCAAGGGTTACATTCATGATGTCGGCGGTCCTACTGCTAATTTTCGTTATCCAGCCTGTGATAAGCAGCTTACTCACGGTGTTTGCACTCATCGAAAGTGTTTGGCGCCTACCCCTTGCAAGCAGCTTAAAGCAGATCACAGCGAATATGTGGAATTGTTAAAGCAAGTGGAAGCGCTGCCGGGCGTGAAAAAGGTGTTCATCCGTTCGGGCATTCGATTTGATTATCTGATTTACGATCAGAACGAAACCTTCTTCAAAAAACTGGTGCATGACCACGTTAGCGGGCAACTGAAGGTAGCGCCTGAACATTGTTGCAATAGCGTGCTGGGATATATGGGAAAGCCCTCTATTGAGGTGTACAATCGCTTCAAGGAACGCTATTTTCAACTGACCAAAAGCTTCGGGAAAGAGCAGTATCTGGTACCGTATCTCATGTCCAGCCATCCGGGCAGCACTATGAAGGATGCTATTGAGTTGGCGCTTTACTTAAAAAAGACGGGCTGTGCGCCCGAACAGGTGCAGGATTTTTATCCGACCCCCGGTACAGCGTCTACAGTGATGTTTTATACCGGATATGACCCTTTTACCATGAAAAAAGTTTATGTAGCCACTGATTACGAAGAAAAACGCATGCAGCGGGCACTGCTGCAATGGAATCGCAGGGAGAATGAGCCGTTGATCAGAGCCGCGCTGCAAAAGGCGGGACGAAACGATCTTATCGGTTATGGTGAGGATTGCTTGGTTCGGCCAGCAAGCGGTAGAGAACGCGGACAAGACCGGCAGAAGGATATAAACAAGGTTGCTCAGTCTGACAATAGACAGCACGGGAGCCGGTCAAACGGCAAAGCGGGCAGATCTGCTGGCAATTTTTCCGGTCGGAATGCGCCTATACCGGCACCATCTGTCAGTAAGCCTGCAAAAAAAGAAGGCTTCGTCAAATCCGGCGTCAAATCCGGCGTCAAATCAGGCGTCAAATTAGGCAGCAAGTCTTACAATGAACGGTCATTGCGTCAGTCGGCGGGCAATTCTTCCTCTGTTGTGACACCTAAAATGGGCAGTCAAAAAAAGAAGCGATAAAATCCAAATAGCCGGCATTTCAAAAATTAAAGAAGGACCATTTAATTATCGACCGCGGTATATAAACCCCATAACATAGAACAGTCAGCTTGTATCGTGTTATGGGGCTTTTTATATAATTTCATGAAAAAGGAAGGTTTTTATTCATAATTTCAGTCTGGATTCGTTTTTTCCGGACAGTTATTTCCTTTCGGAGGGGCGAAACCGATGTAAGACCCGACCGCAGTACTGCCTTTCGCAGCAACGGTTGATACATGAAAGGACATTTCAAGTTTTTTGAGAGCAGTTTCAAACGCAGACCAAGCGTTTTTCGTGCGTACGCCTTTGCCTTATTTTCTATTGATGAGGTAAGCGCCGCATGTAATTGAAGAGCACTGTTCATGGCATAGCTGATTCCTTCAAATGAACTGGGACTGATCATGCCTGCTGCTTCTCCGATCAGGAAAATTCGGTCGTTTCCGAGACAAAAGCTGCGCATAGAAGAAGGCCGCAGTACCTGACACGCTTCTGTTTTAATAGGCTGTTCTAAAGAAAGTCCGAATTGCTTCAGTTTTTCCTTTTGTGACTCAAACTTTTCTCTGCAATGGTGGGGTGCAAAAGCACCGCCAAACAGGATATATTCATCCTTATAAATTAACCATGAGCAGCTGTCGCTGGTGTCCGGATCAAAAATACAGGAGTAAAAAGGCTGCGGCGTTTGTCGGCTGATCGGAAACCATTGCTGAATCGCTATATATGTGCGTGTATTAAGCTTTGAAAAAAAGGTGCGGCGTACAATAGAGTTGGCACCGTCTGCACCGATCAGTCTTTTCCCTAAAGCGATTTTATAATGACCGTCGGGCGTTCGATAGGTAATGGCAAACACGTCTAACCGTTCTTTGATTTCAGTGCAGATGCCCTTTTCCACGGTTACACAGGAGGGGATTTGCGAAATCAGCCAACGGTCAAATTTGTTTCGATCCACATTGATATACATTCGCTGGTAACGCCTTTCTAATTTTGCCTTCAGATCAATGGTTCGGACGGAAAAAATCTGTGGATCTACCAAAATATCCTTGGGAATACTGTCATCGAATCTGGCAAAGAGCCGTTGGGTTTGCGGCGCCAACAGACCGCCGCAAGGCTTTCCGCACAAATTTCCGTCCAACAGGAGCGTTTTAGAGGTTCCGGCTACTCGCGCATAGGTCGCACCAGCGGGACCTGCACCGATAATGATGGTATCATAATATTGAGTCATAATACTTTTTCACATCCTTCCTATTCTATTCTAATTATACTTCTGATCTTTTTATTTGTCAATAATTATTTATCGAATTACAATAAATAATTATTGACAAATAGATTGAAATGGTAAATAGATAATGTGAGCAAAATCGTTCGCCGACATCTGTATCGTCAAACGCTTATTATCGTTTTTTCATTCAGGTAAAAATTTATTTCCTGCTTCTAATCAGGCAGCGTATACGCATATACATGCTATTACGAAGGGATGGATGAATGTGAAATACAGAGGGCTAAGCGAAGCGGAGGTCAAGGCATCGGCAGAATTGCATGGGAAAAACAATTTGCCTGCTCAGAAAAAAATCTCATTCGGTAAACGGCTGCTGCACAATTTGGGTGATCCGATCATTAAAATTTTGCTGGCAGCGCTGGGGATCAATCTTCTGTTCATGTTAGAAAGCTTTGACTGGTTTGAAACGATCGGAATTGTATTGGCGATCGGGATCGCGACCGTAG
>CAZMTU010000137.1:0-5160 GCA_964569225.1 uncultured Lachnospiraceae bacterium
GGATGGCGCTAGTGGGTGGAAACCAAAAAAAATAAAGGTCAGCGGGCGTCGGAAGCGTTAGCGATTGGTAATAAACGGATCAAACTGCTGGACATGTACGGATTGAACGAACAACCGGACAAAAAAGGGTTAAAAAAAACAAAGACGAAAAAGATTAAAAATAAATCTGCTTCCGATTTATCCTCTGTGATAGTGGATACCGCTGTTTATTTAGAAACACTGTGCAGCTTAGTTCGGGAGGGAAAGCAGGTTTCGCTGCCTGTCAGCGGCGGCAGTATGCTTCCTTTTTTGGCGGGAACTCGGGATAGCGTGCTGCTTTCAGCTCCGGAAGGCAGATTGAAAAAGGGAGATATTTATCTGTATCAGAGAAGGAGCGGGCAATTTGTACTGCATCGACTTTATCGGATTAAGAACGGCAGATGCTATTTTATTGGAGATGCTCAAACTGTACCGGAAGGACCTCTGAGTCAAGAACAAATTCGCGCTAAGGTGGTTGCAGCGGTTCGAAAGGGGAAGCAGATAACGCCGGCTAATCTGATATGGAAATTTTATAGAAGCCTGTGGATCCGAATGATTCCGCTTCGTCCCGCTGTTATTCGGCTGGTCAGCGTATTAAAAAAAGGATTGCGATGAGCCGCATATGCTGTAGATAAAGTGATGGACATAGTAGGCGATCGTTTGGGACCAAAGGATTCTATTCTACCCTAAAGGAAGTAATACAATGAGAGCCGCATCCTAATTGGATGCGGCTCTTTTTCGGTGAAGGGCAAAAATCGCGTTTTCAAAGTACATACAAATTATGTAGTTTCGCGGTAATAGCTTTCCGGAAGATTTAAAAACGCCCTTCAGCTATTCAATGCACTGCAGTTTACTGCTCTTTTTTAGGTTCATCCGTGTCGGACTGATCAGCGGCGCTTTCAATCCCTGGTTCGCTGTCTTTCGGTGCGTTTTCTGTCTGACTTTGGCTGGCAAAATCGGTGATCAGCTTGGAAATATCCAGTCCGGTAGCGGTTTTTACGGCATTGAAGATCTGATCGGAGGAATTAGTGACTTCCTTCATCAGTCGAGTGGTGTTGTCAGAGCCGTACATGGTGATGCTGTCCACATTTGCAAGGGGTTCGGCGATGTTCTTTGCCATTTCGGGCAGAACGGCGAGAACCATTTCCAGTACAGATGCTTCTCCCATTTTTTTCTGAGCAATCGCTTTCTTTTCAATCGCTTCTGCCTCGGCAAGTCCCTTAGCACGGATACCGGCAGCCTCCTGTTCCATAGCGTACTTGACGGCTTCCGCTTCTGCTTTTTTTGCAAGCGCCTGCTGCTCTGCTTCATAACGTTGAGCTTCCGCATCTTTTTGACGGCGGATCAAGTCGGCTTCCGCCTTCTTTTCAGCTTCGTATTTCATTGCGTCCGCTTTTTTACGAATTTCAGCGTCCAGACGTTTTTCCTGAAGCAGAATTTCCTTTTCGGCAAGTTCCGCTTCCTTTTCTCTGCGGGCAATGTCCGCGTTTGCGGAGGTAATTTCAATGGTGCGGCGCTGTTCCTGCTTTTGAATATCATATGCCGCATCGGCTTCCGCGCGTTTAGTATCCGCTCTGCGCTTCATGTCCGATTGCTGAACCGAAAGTTCGGCGTCCTGCTCCGCAATCGCTTTTTCGGTATCGACTTTTACGGCATTGGATTCCTGCTTTGCTTCCGCTTCGGCGATGGCAATGTCACGCTGGGCATTGGCTTTCGCAATGGCAGCCGTTTTTCGGATCTGCTCCACATTGTCGATACCCATGTTTTCGATGGTTCCGGCATTATCTTTGAAATTCTGAATGTTGAAGTTGACCACTTCAATGCCCAGCTTTTCCATGTCGGGTACAACGTTTTCAGTGATCTTCTTAGCAACGCCCTGACGGTCCTGCACCATTTCCTTCAGTCCCACCGATCCGACGATCTCGCGCATGTTTCCTTCCAGCACCTGTGTGACCAAACGGACCAGCTCATCCTGCTGCATGCCCAGCAGCGCTTCTGATGCTTTCGCAAGAAGCTCGGGATTGGATGAAATTTTGATGTTGGCTACGCCGTCTACCATGACATTAATAAACTCATTGGTAGGAACCGCTTCCGAGGTCTTGACATCTACCTGCATGACCCGCAGAGAAAGCTTATCAATTCGCTCTAAGAAGGGAATACGGAAGCCGGCGCGACCTATCAGAATCCGTTTCTTTTTCCGAAGTCCGGAAATAATGTAAGCGGTGTCTGGCGGCGCCTTTACATAGCCGGCCGCGATGAACAGTACCAATAGTATCGCAATAATAATCGGTACCAACAGAGTGGGCGAGTCAATCAATGCGATGCCCAGATGTAATTTCAACATATGTTACCTCCTTAAAATGTTGTGAATAAATTATATCATATAATCATATGATTGTCAATAGCAATTTATAAATTTTTTAAAAAATCGATTAAAAAACGCAGTGAATATGACAGTACCCATGCGGATTTTTCTCAAGATACTTTTGATGGTAATCCTCAGCGGGGTAAAAGCAGATTAGCGGGCAGACCTCCACCGCGCATTTTTGTCCCAGCTTTTCTTCCAGTGATGCAATGGCTTTTTGAATAACCGTCAGGTCAGCGGAATCGGTATAATAGATGCCGGTGCGGTACTGGCTGCCTTCATCTTCCCCCTGGCGGTTTACCGCAAGCGGGTCAATTACAGATAGAAAACGATTCAGTAAATCGGACAGTAAAAGCGTTTGTTCGTCATAGCGGACAAAGCAGGTTTCGGCATGACCTGTGCGCTGCGTCTTGACTTCGTCATAGGTAGGATCGGGCGTATTTCCGTTGGCATAACCTACTACGGTTTCAACGATGCCGGGGGCAGAATCAATAAAACGCTGAATCCCCCAGAAACAGCCGCCGGCAAGATAAATGGTCTTCATGAATTCACCTCATTTTTTGCAAAGACATATTATGCTGGTTGTGACATCAGAAATTAATAGCAGACGTCCGGAACATCGTATGTATTTGCTGGATTATTACGATTATTTTATCATTTTTTCTGCACTTTCACAACCCTTTTTTTAGATATACGCAAGAAATTGCTAAATAAAAGTGTAATGTAAGGACTATAATGTATATATTTATTTTTTCTTATATATAAAGAAATTGGGTTAGACTTGACAATTTTCCCCAAAAGCATTATAATAAGGGCGATTAGAATCTGAGAAGGGATGAAATGCGCAATGAAAATTTATGCCGAAAAGCTGCTGCTGCCTGACGGATGGGCAGACGATCAAACGCTGACTGTAGAACATGGCATCATCACGGAAGTGGCAGAAGGTACAGCAGGAGATATATCGGTAAATCGGCTTTCCTACGGGCTGTTTGATTTGCATAATCATGGAGGGGAAGGATTTGATTCTACATCACTTTCCTATGAATTGCTGGAAAAATTTTTGTGCCGTCTGCGGAAATCGGGTGTGACGGATATTTTAGTTACACTGTTGACCAGCGAGGCTTCGGTTATGGCGGAGGAGCTGAATTTCCTGCGGCAAGCGATGACAATGCAGGCAGCCGGGAAACTGGGTGGGAGCCGGATCGCCGGCGTTCACATGGAAGGTCCCTTCCTAAACGGCGCAAAGTCAGGCGCGCAGGAAACCAATCAGATTTTGGCGCCTTCTGTGGATGTTTTTGATAAATGGTTCGGAAATTTTACTGATATTATCAAGCTTGTTACCGTAGCGCCCGAACGGGAAGGCGCGTTGGAACTTGCCGCCTATCTTACGGCAAAAGGAATTATGGTGCAGGCGGGTCATAATATTTGTGATTACGAGCAGGCTGAAAAAGCTTTTTCGTCAGGCTTTACTTCGGTTTGTCACACCTTTAATGCCTGCCCTCCCATTCATCACCGGATGCCGGGGCTTGTTACGGCGGCGCTGGTGAATCCGGATGTTTACTGCGAGGCGATCTGTGATTTTGTGCATCTCCATCCCGGTATCGTCAAATTGATCTACCGTTGCAAGGGCGCCGATCATATGGTGGTGATTTCGGATTCCACTATGCCTACCAACCTGCCGGACGGTCAGTATTTTTATGCCAATCAATGGGCGAAGGTGGAAAATGGCGTGAAAAGTACTATGGACGGTGCGCTGAACGGCGGTATTTGTTATCAGGATGGAGCTGTTAAAAACCTGATTTTAATTGGTATTTCTTCTGCCGATGCATTGAAGATGTGTTCTTCCGCTCCCGCTGCCCGCATGAAAATGAGGGAATTAGGTGAAATTCGGGTAGGTGCATCGGCACACTTGACCGCATGGGATGACGAATATAATCCTGTCTGCACATGGATCGGAGATAATATGGAAGCTTGCGGCGAAAAGGAGCATTCTCTATGAGAGTTATTGTTTGTGAAAATTACGAAGAAATGTCTAAAGCGGCAGCCCGTATTTTTGCCGCGCAAATGACGCTTTCGCCTGCCTCTGTGCTGGGGCTTGCTACCGGCGCCACCCCGCTGGGGCTTTACCGGGAACTGGTCCGGATGAATCAGGCGGGGGAGATCGATTTTTCGGAGATCACTACCTTCAATCTGGATGAATATTATCCTATATCGCCTGAAAATCAACAGTCTTACCGTTTTTTTATGGACCAAAACCTGTTCAGTCAGGTAAATATTGAGCCTGCCCGTACGCACATTCCAAACGGTATGACCGATGATCCTGTCGCTGAATGTGCCGCGTATGACCGCATGGTGAAGGCAGCGGGCGGTGTAGATCTGCAGCTATTGGGGATCGGACAAAACGGACATATTGGGTTCAATGAGCCGGATGGCGATCTGATCACCGGTACCCATGTGACCGAGCTTACCGAAAATACTATAGAAGCTAACGCTCGTTTTTTTGAAAGAAAAGAAGATGTACCGACACGGGCGCTGACTATGGGGATGGAAACGATTCTGCATGCCCGGAAAATTGTGCTGTTGGCAAGCGGTGCAGGGAAGCACGGTGCTGTTCGACGGCTTTTAGACAACACTATTACGACTACGGTGCCTGCTACGCTGCTGAAGGTTCACCCCGATGTGGTGTTGATCTGTGACCGGGAGGCATATGAAGGAAGATAAAAGAAAGGGCTGTAAAAGTCCAAGTTACAAACAACCTGCAAAAAATTTTTTGTCCG
>CAZMTU010000138.1:0-5133 GCA_964569225.1 uncultured Lachnospiraceae bacterium
CTTCGCTATGGTCCTTTTTTTTACTACTGCAACTTCATTTTACAATCCGCGTAAAAATATTTTTTCATAATATCATATTGTTTTGGAAAAATCAACCAAATTTTATATTCTTTTGGCAGAATGAACATAAATAGTTTTTTCATCTATACAATTTGCAAACTGTTAAAACGTATACCTTTTAATAGATTCCACTTGAACGAAAAAGACATTCTCTATCAAGGCTTACTCTACCGGGAGATTTCAAAAAAAATGAAAAAAATTTTGAAAAGGGTGTCCGGAAATGCGCTTTTCCGTACATATATATTATGAAGGGATTTTTTGACGTACCAGTTTACTGGATATTCTCCATCGTCCAAAAGTCTCTTCATATCCAAACTTCATACCATTTAAAAACTCGTTTTCGACATTTGTTGAAAACGAGTTTTTATTTTCAGATCTCTATATGCAAAAGACCGCTCCCAAAAGCAGGAACGGTCTTTCTTTATATCCTTAAAATCAATGATTATAAACGCAAAAGTATATTTCCTGTAAACCTTCTTTTCACATGATCTGTTTTAGCCGCGTATCATAAAGAAAAGGAGGTTTTTCCATGAACAACACCTATCCGTTTGAGAATATCCCCCTGCCCTATGGCTATCAATCCTTGGAGCCTTATATTGATGAAAAGACGATGCATCTGCACCATGACCGGCATCTTCAGGCCTATATTGATCATCTAAACAACATTTTAACGGACCATCCGGAGCTGCAGGGCTGGACGCTTGAGGGGCTGCTGCGGCTTTCCCGCATCCTTCCCAATCACATCCGGCAGTCTATTATCGACAACGCCGGGGGCGTATATAATCACCGCTTCTTTTTTGACTCAATGACTCCTCCGGGGAAAAAGATCGAAAAAAGCGCTTTATCCGCTGAAATCACCCGGCAATTCGGTTCCTTTGATCGGTTTCAGGAACAGTTTACAAAAGAGGCTATGGACGTTTTCGGATCCGGGTATGCATGGCTCGTGCTGGACAAAAGAAAATTGAAAATCGTCCCCACGGCAAATCAGGACACACCGCTTTCGGATAATCTGCGGCCTATCCTGACATTGGATGTCTGGGAACACGCCTATTATTTAAAGCATTACAATCTGCGCAAGGACTACATCGAAGACTGGTTTTCCGTCATTGACTGGGAAAAAGCGGCCCAGCGTTTTCTCCGCGCTTATTCCGCCGTATCCTGATGCGCTTCTAACCAGGTGATCACCTCGCGCAGGCTGGGCAAAACCGCTTCGGCGCTGGCCTTCATCTCCTCGTCCGGCTCGATCAGATCCGGCACCAGCATCCCGTGCATCCCGGCGGCCGCGACACTTTTGATGCCATTTCGGGAATCCTCCAGGCCAATACATTCTTCGGGTTTTACCCCCAGCGTCCGGGCGGCCGTCAGATAGATATCCGGATCGGGCTTGCTCTTTTGAATCATGTCCCCGCAGATCAGCACGTCAAAATAATCCCGCAGTCCCGCCATCCGGAGGTTCCGCTCAGCGTCCCCGCGGATGGAGGAGGTCGCCATCGCAATGCGCATATCATGGGCCTTTAGGTACTCAAGCAGTTCCCGGAGTCCGTCCTTACAGGGCATCCCGTTCTTTTGATAATACGCTTCAATGATGGGCTTGCTGACCGCCAGCATCGTGTCAAGGCTCAGCTTATCGCCAAACTCCTCCCTGAAGATTTCCCGGCAGCGAGCCCGGTTGCAGCCGAGACAGCGGTTATTCACTTCCTCTAGGTTATCAAGACCAAATTGCCGTCCCACCTCAATCCATACGTCCCGTCCGACCCGTTCGGTATCAAACATCAGCCCATCCATATCAAAAACTGCCGCTTTAATCATCTTGTTTCTCCTTCATCTGTCGTAGTTGTCCTGGCTGCAAAGGATTACAGCGTCTGCAGGATTTCCGATTCATCGAACAAAATTCTTTCCAGCTGTGCCGCGTCCTCCGCGACAAAACGCGCACCGTAACCTTCCAGCTCCTCCCGGCTCCCAAAGCCGTACAGGACACCGATGGCGGGCAAAGAAAACGCCGCCGCACCAATCATATCAAACCTTGTGTCCCCGATCATTACGGCGTCCTGACGCTCCGCAGGCGTCAGCCTGTCCAGGATATACTGCAAAACTTCTTCCTTCGTATCCCGGCTTCCGTCCAGAGTCGCGCCGCCAATCAGGTCAAAATACGGATCCAAATGAAAATGCTCCAAAATCTCCCCGGCAAACTCCTCCGGCTTTGAGGTCGCAAGGACCACCTTTCTCCCTGCCTCGTGCAGGCGGCGCAGCAGTCCCGAGATACCGGGATAAACGCTGCACTCAAATTTGCCGATAGGCGCATACCGCTGGCGATACATTTCGGTCGCCTGCTCGGCCTGTTCCGGCGTCATCTGAAAATACTGACGGAACGAATCCCGCAGCGGCGGGCCGATAAACGGACGTAAGGTTTTCGGGTCCTCCACCTCAATGCCAAACTGGCGCAAGGCGTGCTGTACGCTGGCAATAATCCCCGGCTCCGAGTCGGTAATTGTGCCATCTAAATCGAATAAAACGGTCGAATACATAAAAACCTCCTGTTCCATTTCCCTCATTATACCTTGAAACAGCTTTCCGCGCAAGAGTGTTTTCCCTGATTCCAAATTATGAAAAGCACATGGAAAACGCACCGCGCCCTGCACCTCGGCGTTTGCAACGAGATTGCCGTAAATAGAGCCGGCTCCCCTTCTCCAGCAACAACAAAAGGCCGCTGTCCCCGCGCTTCGGCAGGAACAGCAGCCTTCTTAGTCTGCAATCATACTGTATAGAAAAAATCATAACCTCGGCTTCAGCCGGATCCGGACAGCTTCTGCTGCCCATACGCTGTTTGTATACACCCTGGAGTTCACTCTATGTCAAGCCTTTCTTATCCGGCGGTTCAATTTTCGTGAAGCTGCATAATATACTTGTTAAACATCTGATGTATATACCTATTTTCGCGATGGTTCGTTGTTTTTATCCGCTCGCAGCACCTCATGCACCCAATCGGAACAAACCGTTTTTGGATGCATCTTTTTTGAATTGTCCGTCTGAAGACTCGACAAATTGGAACGCCGTAGTATAATTAATGTTATATAATGACAGTTATGAAAGGAGAAATCATATTGCCGCCGAAAGCAAAAATCACAAAAGAGATGATCATGGACGCTGCTTTTGAAGTTACCCGAACCGAGGGAGCGGAAAATGTCAACGCACGGACAGTTTCAAAAAAACTCGGCTGTTCTACACAGCCCGTTATGTACCATTTTGCAAAAATTGAGGATATGAAAAAAGCGGTCTATGATAAAACAAATTGGTTTCATACGGAATATTTAATGAATATCAAGCCAAATGAAGATGTCATGCTTGGAATTGGACTGAATTATATCCGCTTTGCGGTCGAAGAACCGAATTTGTTCCGTTTCCTGTTCCAGTCGGGTTTTGCCGTCGAAAACAACATTCTCCAAATGATAGATGCCGAGGAACTGAAACCCGTTCTTTCTGCAATGCAGCAAGAAATGAAGTTAAATGAGGAGCAGACCAAAGAGGTTTTTCTAACGCTTGCATTATTCGTTCATGGCTATGCCAGTATCATCGCCAATAATTCCTTGGAATTTGATGAAACCATTACCGCCACCCATTTAAAGCGCGTTTATACCGGAGCAATACTCGCGTTACAGGAGGAAACAAAATGAAGAAATTATATGAGAAAAACGAATTGATCTTTGCGATTGTCTGGATTATTGCCTATGTTGTCTTATTCAGCCTTGCAGATAACTTTTCAGATTCTTTGGGCACTGCCAAAATCATAACTGCCCCCATAGGCATCTTCTTTGCACTGTTTCTGTTTATCTGGATAAAAAAGAACAGCCTGCTGGAAAAATACGGTTTGTGTGCATTTAAGGGAAATGGACAGAGTTATCTATACTTTATACCGCTCATCCTGATTATGACCACAAATTTGTGGAACGGCGCCGCAATAAATGTTTCTGCTCTGGAAGTTATGCTGCATATTTTGAGTATGTTGTGCGTGGGGTTTGTCGAAGAAGTCATTTTCCGCGGGCTTCTTTTCAAGGCAATCTGCAAAAACAATGTAAGGCAGGCAATCTTCATTTCAAGCGTTACCTTTGGGATCGGTCATATTGTCAATTTGCTGAACGGCGCAGATGTTTTGCCTACACTTTTACAAATCTGCTATGCAGTGGCAATCGGTTTTCTTTTTGTCATTATTTTCTACAAAGGAAAGAGCCTTTTGCCATGCATCCTTACACACGGCATTTTCAACTCCCTCAGCATTTTTTCTGTTCAAGGCTCACAGATGTTTAACATCGTCATTTCTGCTGTATTATGCGCCGTCTCGATCGGGTATGCGCTATGGATCTTAAAACAGCCTGCAATCTCTGAGAAAAATCACAAAGTGGATTAAGATAAGCATAAAAGTGTATAGAATTTCATGGTTAGACTATGCTAATCCATATGTTCAAAAACAGCGGAAAGCTTTACGCCTTCCGCTGTGCTCTAATTTTATTTCAGCTTACCTTTTTTCGCCAGATCGTTCATCGCGTCTTTTCTGGACAGGTTGATCCTGCCCTGATCGTCGATTTCGGTGACCTTGACGTACACCTCATCGCCGGGCTGGACAACGTCTTCCACCTTGTCTACACGGTAATTCTCCAGCTTGCTGATATGAACCAGGCCTTCCTTGCCGGGCGCAATCTCAACAAACGCGCCGAAGTGCATCAGGCGAGTGACCTTGCCTTTGTAGATCGCGCCGACCTCAGGGTCCTTGACAATCGTCTCGACGATATACATCGCGCGGTCGACACCTTCCTGATCCTCGCCCAGGATGAACACCTTGCCGTCGTCGGTGATATCGATCTTAACATTGCACTCTGCGCTGATCTTCTGGATAACCTTGCCGCCGGAACCGATAACCTCGCGGATCTTGTCCACAGGGATGATCGTGGAGCGCTGCTTGGGCGCGTACTTGGAGACATGATCGCGGTATTCCGGAATCGCCTTCAGCATAACCTCGTCGAGGATATAATTTCTGGCCTTCTCGGTCTTCTCAAACGCTTCTTTGATGATATCAAGGGT
>CAZMTU010000139.1:0-5044 GCA_964569225.1 uncultured Lachnospiraceae bacterium
CGGCATGCGGCTTTCTGAGTTGGTCGGCATCAGTCTGACTGATATAGATCCTGCACTCCGATCGCTTCGGGTAATCGGAAAGGGCAGCAAAGAACGAATGATTTACCTGAACGAAGCCTGCAAAAAAGCGATTACCGACTGGCTGACTGCACGGATGACTGTAAGCGATATTAAAGACAAGAACGCGCTTTTTATTAGCAGCAGAGGGCAGCGAATCAGTCATAAAACCGTTCAGTGGATGGTATACAAATATCTTGATGAAGCAGGGCTCGGCAACCGGAGACTTTCCACACATAAGCTTCGTCATACGGCCGCTACGCTCATGTATCAAGAGGGCGGCGTAGATGTACGGATCTTAAAGGAAATATTAGGGCACGAACAGCTCAATACCACTCAGATCTACACCCATGTCAGCAATGCGCAAATGGAAGACGCTATGGCTCATAACCCTTTGGCAAAGCAGTCCGTTCAAAAGGAACATTCAAAAGATAAAGATAAAACATAAAGCAAGAAACTGCCGTAAATCAGTACAGACGGCGGTTCCTTATTTTATATTTGACGGTATTTTTATTCATCCGGTCATTTACAGCAGCGGCTGTCCATTGATCTGGAGCGCGAAGCGCATATTCAGTTTCTCAGCCGCTTTGCGGCATAAAATCATACGAGTCAGAAAAATTTCAAAATAATTCATCACAGCGCTTTCACGGGTATCTATCGTCAGATTCAAACGAATAATGCCTGTTTCCCTATCGATCTCTAAATCGGACGCGCGGACCGAATGGTTTACCCGATCATGAATATCATAGGTCGCAGGATCGTAATTGCGAACTCTGGAAGAACGCACATCAGATTTATCCGCCAAAATCAGCGCAGCCGCCAGTTCGCTGACCGGAACGCCGGTTCCTTCATCGTGATTGCCAATCGCGGTAACAATGTCGGCTGTTTCGGCAGGATCCATGCCGAGATTATCCAGAATACGAAAGGCCATAACCGCCCCCGACTGGGAATGATCCACCCGATTGACCAGATTGCCGATGTCATGAAGATAACCGGCAATACGGGCAAGTTCTACAGTTCGCTCATTATACCCCAATTGGCGAAGAATGCGCCCTGCTGTATCAGCCACGCGAGTAACATGCGCAAAGCTGTGCTCAGTATATCCGAGCGCTGCCAGCGATTGGTCTGCCCGTTCAATATAAGTGTGAACAATTGAATTTTTTCGGATATCGTCATAGGTTATCATTCAGTTTGCTCCGTTGTTTTCAGTTCGCTGTTTTTATGAATTCCGGTAATAGAGAATTCTACCCATTCGGCAATATTAACAGCATGATCTCCGATTCGCTCCAAATATTTTGCCACCATCAGCAAGTCAATACAGGACTCACTGTTTTCGGAACCGGCGGAAAGCAGCTCCACCAATTCGGATTTAATCTGATCAAAGAAACGGTCTACCACATCGTCATAATCCATCACAAAATACGCAAGCTTTAAATCCTTTCGCACAAAGGAATCAATGCTGTCTGTAACCATCCGAATGGCTGCCACCGCCATATCCTTTAAATGAATTTTACTGAGCGCATTGCAGTGTCCTACTATCTCGGCAATTTCCGCGATATCCGCCGCCTGATCGCCGATGCGTTCCATATCGGAAATCATTTTCAGCGCTGAAGAAATGGTCCGCAAATCATTTGCCATCGGCTGTTGAAGCAGCAACAGCTTCATGCAAAGCGATTCAATCTCCCGCTCCATATGATCAATTTCAGAATCAGCGGATGAAACCTTCTCCTTCATGCTTCGGTCCTCATTCAAAAGCAGCTTCATAGCAGCGGAAATCGCTTCTTCGCAAAGCGCTCCCATTCGGATCATTTCCATATTTAATGCTTTCAGCTGCTCAATATATTTGTTTCTCATGTTTCAGCCAAACCTTCCTGTAATGTAATCCTCTGTCCGTTTATCCTTTGGCATACTGAACAGTTTTTCAGTTTCACTGAATTCAATCACTTCGCCCAGCAAAAAGAAAGCTGTTTTATCCGAAATACGGGCTGCCTGCTGCATATTATGGGTAACCATGATGATTGTATAATTCTTCTTCAGTTCCACTGCCAAATCCTCAATTTTTGAGGTGGAAATAGGATCCAACGCACTGGTAGGTTCGTCCATCAGCAAAACCTCCGGTTCTACCGCAAGCGCGCGAGCAATGCAAAGCCGCTGCTGTTGACCGCCGGACATTCCTAACGCGCTTTTTTTCAACCGATCCTTGGCTTCCTCCCAGATAGCCGCCTGACGAAGAGAGCGTTCAACAATTTCATCCAACTTGACTTTGGAGCGTATGCCGTGCGTACGGGGACCAAAGGCAATGTTATCATAGATACTCATGGGAAACGGATTAGGTTTCTGAAAAACCATCCCTACCCGTTTGCGCAGAAGATTGATATCCATATCACCGTATATATTCTCATTATCCAGCCGTATGTCGCCGGTGATTCTACAGTTCTCTATCAGATCGTTCATCCGATTGAGAGATTTTAACAGCGTAGATTTACCGCATCCGGAAGGACCGATAAAGGAGGTAATTTCTCCGGCAGGCAGCGACAGATTTACTTTTTTTAAAGCATGAAAGTCCCCATAATAAAGGTTTAAGTTCCGAATTGTGAATTTATCCTGACTCATTGCTTTTCCTCATTTCTGGCGAGCATTGCCATAAGCATTACCGAATTTTTTCATCAGCCATCCGGAGAGCGCGTTCATGAGCAGCGCAAGCAATAACAGCACCACTGCCGTGGCAAATGCCTGTTCTTCATACCACCCCTCGTTAGTCTGAGCATACATATGAATGGCGAGCGTCCTGCCGGGCGCCATCAGTGAGGCGGCCAGTCCGGTTACCGTACCCGCTGTGTAAATCAATGCCGCCGTTTCACCGATGATCCGTCCTATGGAAAGAATAACGCCGCTGAGAATGCCGGGCGTCGCAGACGGAAGGACAATTTTAAATACGGTGCGCAGCCGACCGGCCCCAAGCCCGAAGCTGCCTTCTCTGTAGGAATCCGGCACCGCCTTCAAGGCTTCCTCAGTCGTGCGCATAATCAACGGAAGAATCATAATTGCAAGCGTGCAGATACCGGACAGGAGGCTGTAGCCCCATCCCAACACTGTATTAAAAAAAATTGAACCGAACAACCCGTACACGATCGATGGAATGCCTGACAGCGTTTCCGCGGTCATTCGAACAATTTTCACCAGTTTATTTCCCCTTTTAGCATATTCGGTGAGATAAATGGCAGAAAAAACTCCTATAGGAATAGCCAACAGCAGCGTGGTAAAAATCACCATGACTGTATTAAGAATGGCAGGCAGCATTGACTGATTTTCACTGGTGTATTCCAATGAAAACATACTTGGCTTCAATGCGGGAATACCGCGAATCAACACATAAGCGATAATGGAAATAAGAATACCCGCAGTAACAACAGCACTCAGACTAACCAGCAGAAACGCCGCCAATGATGCAGGATGTTTTTTATACTCGCTAATTTTTTGTCCGATTCCTCGCTGATTGATTTTCCGAACGGTCGAATCGGACGATAAAACGGTTTTATCCATCGATAATATCCTCCTTCACCGACACTCCTCGGTTATTCCTGAATTGTCCTTGCGCTTACGCTTTTTTGGCTGTTTTGTACGGTCATTCCGATGATCCTTTATCAATGAAAAGCTGATATTAATAATCAAAATAAAAACGAAGAGCACCACGCCGGTCGCAATGAGCACCTCTCTATGCAGATCTGTTGCATAACCCATTTCCATGACAATATTAGAAGTCAGCGTCCGGATACCGTCAAATATGCTGCCCGCAAACATTGTTTTGTTGCCGGCTACCATGACGACCGCCATCGTTTCACCGATAGCGCGACCTACTCCCAGTACAATTCCGGCAAAAATACCTGATTTGGCAGCCGGAATCATGGCAGAAAAAACAGCGTGTTCGTGTGTGGCGCCCAGCGCCAGCGCTCCTTCATAATAGGTTTTCGAAACCGCTCTAAGCGCTGCTTCAGAAGTGCTGATAATAGTCGGCAGGATCATAATCCCCAGCAGAATAGAAGCTGTTAAGATGCTTTTTCCGCTGCCTCCAAACAAGCTCCGCATAATAGGAACAATAACCATTAGCCCGAAAAAACCGTACACAATAGATGGAATTCCCGCCAGAAGGTCAATAGCGGGCTTCAAAATATTATGCAGCTTGGGAGGGCAGAAATGCGCCAGAAAAGCCGCGCAAAGAACACCTATTGGAACTCCTATAATAATAGCGCCCGCCGTAATGTAAATACTGCCCAATATCATCGGCAAAATTCCAAACATATTATTCAGGGGACGCCATTCTCCGCTTCCAATGAAATTAGAGAGGATACCAACCTTGAACATGGCGGGTACACCGTTTGCAAAGAGAAAGACGCAAATCATCGCTACCGCAACAATCGAAATACAGGCTGCAAATAAAAATACGCCCTGCATAAATTTTTCTTTGATTTTATTTTTCATATGCTTCCCTTCTAATACGAAAAAACAAACCTGTTATCCGCGCCGAATCCCCCGGATCAATTTACGCTGGATCCGGGGTGTAGCTCTATAGTTACTTCAGTTGGGTCCAATCAGTGATTTCACCCGTATAAATCTTTCTGACCTGCTCGGAAGTCAGTCCGTCTATGGTATTATCCTTACTAACAATAACAGCAATTCCATCGCTACAGATAACAGTGGGAATAAGTCCGTTGGCAAGTTCACTTTCTTTCAGTTCTCTGGACGCCATTCCGATTTCGCTTGTACCATCCGCTACCTGTTCCATGCCGGTAGAGGAATCGCTTTGCTGAAGCATAATATTCGCGCCGGAATTAATTGTTTTGTAAGCTTCAATTAATTTTTCCATCAGCGGAGAAATGGAAGAAGAACCGGACACGAGCATGCTGCCCTCAGGCTTTGTACCGTCATACGCGCCGGTATTTCCATTGCTGATATAGCCGTTAGCCTCAATGACCGACTGCCCTTCGCT
>CAZMTU010000140.1:0-4886 GCA_964569225.1 uncultured Lachnospiraceae bacterium
CTATGCCAGAGAAGACATGGAAGCTTTCTTCGGCGCCAAAGTTTTTCTCGATTTGTGGGTAAAGGTCAAGGAAAACTGGCGGGACAGCGACTTTATTATCCGTGATTTCGGTTTCAAGAAGGACGAATGACCCTCTTAGGAAGGATTTTGAACTATGAATGAGTCGCAAATCCTGCATGGGTTGGTGCTTCGGACGGTGGACATGGGGGATAACGACCGTTTGATGACGCTGTTAACCGCCGAGGAAGGAAAAATCACCCTGTCTGCCAAGGGCGTTCGGTCGGTGAAAAGCCATCGGATGGCTGCCTGCCAGCCTTTTTGCTACAGCGAATGGACTGTCACTCGCCGGAACGGTAAGCGGATCCTGACCGAAACCCGTTTGATCGAGAATTTTTACGCCGTTCGGGAGGACATCGGCCGTTTCGCGCTGGCGGGCTATCTCTGCGAGGTCACCGAAGCGGTCACGGTAGAGGAAGCCGGACAGGAAGCCATTCTCAGTCTGCTGCTCAACTGCCTGTACCTGATCAGTCGGGATCAAAAACCCTTCTGGCTCATTAAGGGGGTTTTTGAATGGCGCATCTGCTGTTATTCCGGTTTAATGCCTGATTTATCAGGCTGCGCCCTTTGCGGCAAAACAGAAGGAGCGTTGGCGCTTTCACTGCCTGACGGCTGCCTTTACTGCGCCGACTGTCTGTTGAAGGAAGCCAAACCGCTCTGCATTTATCCTGAAGACTCCCTTCCGCTGCTGCGTTACCTTTGCGCCGCGCCTTCCAAACGCATTTTTGCCATTGAAGCAGATCCTTCGATCAGAAGTACCTTTTCGGCGGTCTGCGAAAAATACATGCTTCATCAACTGGGGCGGTCTTTTGCCACCCTGTCTTTTTACAACACACTCGCCTGATCTTTGATTCGGGCGATATAGGTATATAATTATGTCTGATTTTACAAGAGCACTCAAAACATTAGAATATGACAAAGTTCTCGGTCAGCTTGCGGCCTGCGCTATGACCGAAGGCGCCCGTTTACGGGCGCTGACAGCCCATCCCTCCGTTTCTTCCCATGAAATCGCCAAGCTGCTGAGACAGACCGGCGACGCAAAGCGGCTCTCTGCCGTCAGCGGAACGCCTTCCTTCGGCAATGTGAAGGACATCTCGGACAGTGTGGAACGAGCGGAAAAGGGCGCTACGCTTACCCCCGGCGAGCTGTTGGAAATTGCGGATCTGCTCTCCTCCGCCTCGTCCCTGATTCACTATGCCGGTCTGCACGGTGCCTCGAACGGCACGCGAAGCATACCGGACATTCACAACACGGCGAACAGCTTAGATGAGCTTTTCTCCCTGCTGGCAGCCAATCAGCCGCTGGAACGGGAGATTCGCCGCTGCATCCTCTCTGCCGACATGATTTCGGATGACGCTACTCCCCAGCTTTCAGACATCCGACGTTCTATCCGCAATACTAACGCCCGTATTCGGGATACCTTGCAGCACTATATTTCCGCCGAATCCCATACCAAGTATTTGCAGGAAAATTTGGTAACTATTCGTGAAGGGCGGTATGTAATTCCCGTAAAAACCGAGCATAAAAACGAGGTCAAGGGCTTAGTTCACGATACCTCCTCTTCAGGTGCCACTCTGTTTATCGAACCTATGGCGGTAGTGGAAGCCAACAACGAACTGCGGGAATTAGAAGTAGCGGAAAAAAAGGAAATTGAAAAAATTCTCTATCAGCTATCGGCCCAGGCTGCTGATTTCGGTACTTCACTGCTGCATGACTATCAACTGATTACCGAATTGGCCTATATTTTTGCCAGAGCGGAACTGTCATGGCGAATGAAAGCTACCGAACCGCTGCTCTCAGAGAACGGTCCCATCGACCTGAGATCGGCCCGTCACCCCTTGCTTCGGGCAGGTGAAGAAGGCAATACATCCAAGGTGGTTCCCATCGACGCACGCTTAGGAGGTGAGTTCGATACGCTGGTGATTACCGGTCCAAACACCGGCGGCAAAACCGTTACGCTGAAAACACTGGGGCTGTTCACCCTCATGGCGCAGACCGGTCTGCATATTCCCGCCGCTGAGGAGTCAAAGCTTCGGATCGTTTCCTCTGTTTATGCCGATATCGGTGACGAACAGTCGATCGAACAATCGCTTTCCACCTTCTCTGCTCATATGACCCACATCGTTTCTATTCTGGAAAAGGCGGATGACCGCTCACTGGTTCTCTTTGACGAACTAGGCGCAGGCACCGATCCCACTGAGGGCGCTGCGCTGGCAGTTGCTATTATTGAAGAAATTCGAACAAGAGGAGCGCTCTGCGCAGCCACTACTCATTACAGTGAAATGAAAATCTATGCGCTGGAAACCGACGGAGTATGCAATGCTGCCTGTGAATTCGATGTGACTACCTTAGCGCCCACCTACCGGCTGATTTTAGGTGCGCCCGGAAAATCCAATGCTTTTGCCATCTCCGCTCGTTTAGGGCTATCCGACACAGTGATCGAACGGGCGTCTAAGCTGATCGACGCCGACAGCAAACGCTTTGAAAATGTTATAGAAAAGCTGGAAGAAAACCGCATTGAAACCGAAAAGAAGCTGTCTGAAGCGGCTGAATACAAAGCCGCTTACGAAAAGCTGCTGAAGGAAACCGAAGAAAAGCTGCAAAAACAATTGGAATCCGCCGAAAAAGAACGGGAAAAGGCCACTGAGCAGGCTCGCCGCATTGTCGAATCCGCCCGTGCCACCAGCGATTATGTGCTTGCAGAACTGGAAAAGGCCAAAAAAGCCAAGGACAGCGAAAATTTCGCTAAAACGCTGGAAGAAACCCGTGCCAAAGTGCGCCAATCCATGAAGGAATCCTCTGACAAGATCAATCCGGTAATAGAGCGTTCCTCTGAGAATTACACGCCCTCCCGTCCTATGAAAAAGGGAGACGAGGTGCTGATCGTCAGTCTGAACAAAACCGGTACGATCACCGACGGTCCAGACAAGCAAGGCAATGTGACTGTAAAAGCGGGCATTTTAACCACACGAACGACAGTGAGTAATCTGATGCTGACTGAAGATATTTCAAGCAGTACGACCAAAGAAGCCGCAGCTTCCAAGCGCCGCCCGGCAGCGGTAAAACGGGAGAGCTCCTCTCTCATCCGCGATTTCACCCCTGAGATAGACATTCGGGGAATGAACGGTGAAGACGGTTGGTTTACAGTAGACCGTTATTTAGATACCGCCAAAATGGCAGGCGTTCATACGGTCCGCGTCATACACGGCAAAGGAACCGGCGCCCTGCGTAAATATCTTTGGAACTTTTTCCGCTCCGACAGCCGCATTCGCTCCTATCGCTACGGCGCTTACGGCGAAGGCGATTTGGGCGTTACGGTCATTGACCTAAAATAATTCGAATAGGAGTTGTCTTTTTTGTTGAAAGCGTCCTTTTTTATCTGGCAATATCATTTTTATGAGGACAGAGTTGAGATTTTCCGCGATTTTGTCCTCACCCGCACCAATGTCATTTATGTGGACAAAATCGAACTGGTAGTATTTGAAACAGATATGATTTTCAAGCGGTTTCATCGCTGTAATCTTCTGCTGACCTTCGCCGGTAATATTTTTCCTCTTATCGGCGTCCCTATCGACATCGCAGAATTGTTCTGTGATCAGGTGGGACATAAGCTCTCCGTCCGCTCCGAATCATTTGTACCTGTCGTTGACGACACTTCTGTAACCGACAATGCTGTTGTCACTGACACTGCCGACATTGATGCCGGTGCAGATGATGCCGGCGTTAACAGCGCTGAATACGTCTACGCGCTCAGCAGCGCCGTTGAAGAGCCTAAACAGATTATCATTTCTCATCTGGATCTGCTGAAAAAGTCTTTGCTTCAAACTAAGCTGCGCTGGTATCTGCTGCTTATCGCAGCGCTATGGGCGTTGATGTTTCTCATGGGCAGTGAGTTAATTACCTCCGAAGAAGCGCATTTTATTTCTAACTTTGTATTCAGACATATGATCACTGCCGGTACGCTGGTACTCTCACTGGGATTGCCTACCATTATTATTTGGATATGGGCATTCACCGGCGGTTTTCTCATGGAATACCTGAAATTTTATCAATACACTGCTACCCGAAAGGGAAACATTCTTCGTTTTGAATACGGTCTTCTGCTACACCGGCGAGTCTATATTTCCGTCGATCGAATTGCTATCACCGAGTTCAGGCAAACGCCTATTATGCGTATCTGCGGCTATGGGAAGCTGGATGTCCGCGCGGTGGGCTATAATTCCTTTTTTCTAAAATCACAGCCTATTCTTCCCTTTGTAAAAGCCAAAAAACTGCCCGATATTCTGAAAATGCTGCTTCCTGAAATTCAGATTTCCGATCACAAACAGTGCCATCGTTCCTTAGCCTACGACTTTGTGTCATGGAAATGTTTGCTGCCTCTTTTTTGCGCGGCAATTTACTTTCTGTTAGGCTACGCATGGCTGATCGCGGCGGGTGTAGTGCTGATTATCGTGATTTTTTCCATTTTGCTGGAATATCAAAACACTGATTTTCTCGTGCAAAATGATTTGACAGTATTGTCTACAGGCGGCTTTTACCGTACCGCCGCATGGATTTACACCGAACGGGTCGAGCTAATCGCCATCAGCGCTTCCCGGCGCAAAAAACAAAAAGGCTTCGTAAATGTTCGACTGAAGGTTTTCGGCAAACGGGGAAATTATGCGCTGGTACGCAATATTGAAAAAAGCGCAGTAAAGGACTTCCAAATACCGGGTTTATAACGAAAATCAGGGGATTGCATTGTAAATGCAATCCCCCGTAAGTTTTTGCTTCGGCAGTCAAATTCTGTTGTTTTTCCCCAAACAGGCAGCAAACAGCAACCCATCAAG
>CAZMTU010000141.1:0-1998 GCA_964569225.1 uncultured Lachnospiraceae bacterium
CCTTTGTCCTTCCTGCGTTTTACGCATAACAAAAGCGCGGTTCAATCATCATTTTGAAGTTTTTTCAGCTCTCTTTTCAGTATGCTTAACTGAAATTCCGAATCTGAACCTTTCGGGGGTGATTGCGCTTCCAAAGCGGCTATACCCTCCTGAATTTCTTCAATAAGGATCTGCTTTTCAGTTTTCCACTGTTCCATTAAATCACCCCCTGGGTAAAGATATAACCAAAACTATCCGCAAATTCTTCCAGCCATTGGATCCCCATCTTAGACATATATTGAACATAAATGTTAAAACCACCGGCATCAAGTTCAGCTTTTGTCAATTTTCCAACTTTCATATCATCTCTTACTGCTTCAGTGGCCTTAGTAATCCCGGTGGCTTGTTTATATTGAGTATAAAAATCCTGAAGTTCATGATCGCTCAAATGAACTCCCGGTTTACGTAACAAAGAAAAATATGTTCCTTGCGGCGTAGACGCTCGAAGTTCCAATACATCATCTTCAACCATGCTCTTAATATCTTGTGCGCTGAAACAACCGCCTGAAGGATGATTGTGAGTAAAAATATTATCGGCAAGTAATTCGTCAGGCAGGGAAACCGAATGGGCTTCACCGCTGGTAACATTAATCACATTACCTTGGCGATCAATAATCGTACCAACTTCATAATCTAATTCACGGCGTTCTGTTTCAACGTTATGCAAAGCGGCATGAATAGCTTCTGAATTTTCTTCGTACTCTTCATTGGGAGTTAAAGCCTTTCCGAGTGCTGTATTTTTAATTATACCACTTCCCCCGCCGTTTGTCAACCCCTCCCCGTCAACAGCGGTCTTTTTCCAGTCCTTGTACGTCATATTATCGGGGACATAATATGTTTTGCCGTCCTCGTCCCTCGCTGCTCTCATACCGCCATAATTGTCTTCAAAGTACGGAGCAGTCACAGACCGACAATTCGGGTGAAACGGGGGAGCAGTCACACCCGCTTCATAGTCTTTCATAGGGAAATGCTTCCCGTCCATCTGCTGACAGACCTCTGAGGTGTGACTATCAAGAACCGCTATGATCTCAAATTCCTCAACGTCAAGCTCTTCAAAGGCTTTTTGCTGGCTGACCGAGTGGAAATACGCCTGTTCGGTCATCACGAGCCGCGACGCCGCGTATTTTGCGTTTTTGACCTTGCCGTCAACGAACTGTTCCATATGCTTGATCGCTTCATTCGGCGATTTGCCCTGAATAAGCGTTCTTGTCAGTTCCTGATGAAGCTGACTGACTAGCTCGGTTTTCCTTTGCCATATCCGATCCGAGAAATTCTTCCCGTCCGTTGACCACGGCTTCACAACCAGCTTATCCAGCTCGCGCTCATTCAATTGCCCGATGTTCCAGCCGATGTTGAAACCCTTTTGAACCTCAAAGATGCTGTGGTAGTAATCATCGGTCAGAACGTGCCGCGCCATTTTGTCAACCTCATCAAGCTCATTCCCAAAAGCCGCTTCCATAGCCTGTTGTGTCCTTAACTGTAAGGCTTCCAGTCTGGTGATGTGAAATCTAGCCGACGCGTTTTCCAATTGCTTCGCCCATCTGCCGTCAATAGCGTTCTCCCTGCCGTATTGGATATATTGATTGACATCCCATTTCAGTTCGGACAGTTCTTTCGCGTTTAACAGGTGTTTAGCGTCTGCCAGTGTAACACCGTTGTTTTGCGCAAAACGTGCGTACCACTTGTCAATCTCGCCCTGAATATCCCGCTGCGCTTGCGTAAACGATTTTTCGATCCGCGAATACGTCTGCTGACCGTATGAATGAGAAGCGGCTTCAAGAACAGTAAACCGCTTCTTCCAATAGTCGGAATTTTTCATTCTTCATCACCTGTGTTAGTGTTTTCGCTCAGTTCATCTGCGGAGCTGTCAGACTGAACATCCGGATTGAACGCAAGACCATACTGTTCCATGTTTTCTTCTTTTTGTTTCTGCACTCGTTCCAGCTCCGCCTGCGCGTC
>CAZMTU010000141.1:2098-4884 GCA_964569225.1 uncultured Lachnospiraceae bacterium
TTTCTCACATCTTCTTCCATAACGTTCTGGAAATTGGATTCAATCAGGTTCAAACCGTCCTGAAGGATTTTCACCATCTTTATCAGGGGAATTTCCTTGCTGTTGTACTTGAACGGTATCAGCGGGATCTTCGTCCAGTTGTACCCCGTTTCAACCCCGTTTTCCGATACGCTGAAATAGTTACTGAAGAACGGCTCGCAGGGTGTCAGCGACCCGCCCGAACCCAGCTCAAAGTAATGGATGCCCTTGTCATCATAAACCTCCGCCTTTTCCACAACCTTTTCAGTGCGGTTTTCATATACTATGACCTCATAGATCCGGATGGCATAGTCGAGCTGCGTATGATCCGAGTCCCGCCAGCCGGGAATAACCTCAAACGGCTTCAGCCGCTTAAATGCTAATTCGCCATTGTCGTTGTAATAAACAAACAGCCAGCCCAAGCCACAATTCAGCGCATCTTCACCGACTGATTTCAGCTTTCTTTGGAAGCTCTTGTTGAAGACCTTTTTCAAGGCTTTCGCGTATTCGTAATTGTCGGACTGTATCGTCAGCGGCTGACCCAACAGGTAATTGGTCTTCTGGTCAACCATCTTCTTGTACTGATTATCGACGATCTTGTTATTTGGGAGATTATCAACTGTTGTCAGCTCGCCGTCTTCACCAATGACAGTTCTGTTTCGGAACAGAATATCGTGTTTTCCCAGATAGTATTTTTCACCGTCCAGCATATCCTTCCGCCTGTACGACGATTTGAACCGGTTTATTTCGCCGATAATATATTGTTCGTCAGTCATTCTGTCTTTGCCGATAGTTACTGCCTGTGCCAGTCTCGCGGCTTCGCTCAGGAGGAACGAATTGCTTAAAAGAAAATCAAACACGGTATTCACCGCCTTTCAAAAAATTATAACACGACTGCTGATTTAAACGCTTCAAGCGGTTTGCTGTCAATCAAAACTGAACGCTTTTGCCCTGTTGAAATCTTCCAGCGCATAGCGCATAGCGTCCATCAGGTGGTTGAAATCGTCAACGGGTCGGTTCAGCTTCTTCCCCGTCTTGCTGTCGCTGTCCCACGTGTAGTTTGAGATCTCGGTCATAAAGTTCACGCACCGCGGGTGTACGATTATGCGGTAATCCTGAATAAAGTCAATTCCGTTGTTTATGCTGTCCTTGCCCTTGCGAGCGGCTTGGATGTGGGAAATGCCCAGCGTTCTGAGCCGCGCGATACTTTTCGGCTCCGCGCTGTCGGCTCGGATTTTCTCTTTTATGTACCCGGCGGCTATGATCTTTTCCGCGAGGCGCTCATTCGACAAGCCGCGCTCGTAGATTTCATCAAACACCCACAGCACCTTTGCGGTAGTATCGATTAAACCGCAAAAAAGTGCCGCCGGGTCGTTTGTGTAACCAAAATCCAGACCAAAAGCGGAACGCACGCCCGGCAGCGCGCGTATTTCGTCTATGCTGAATACTGCCTCTTCGAAAGTCTCATAAATCAAGCCGTCCACAATGCCCCAATCGCCCAGACCCGCCACACGATAGCGGCGCGGGTTGCGCAATTTCATTTCCTCGAATACGCGCAGATCCGCTGCGTCCAACCACTCATTGCAGGTGTAATTCGTAGTCATAGCAAGCACATTTTCATTCGGGGTATCAAAAAAGCGTGCTTTAAGCCAATGATGCTCATTCCATGGATTGAACGTCAGAGTTATTTGCTTGAAAAGCCCGGTTTCGGGAGGGATTGCACCGCGGATGCTCTCGTCAAGAATATCAAAATCGGTCTCGTTGCTGATCTCGTAGGCCTCCTCGATCCACAGCCAACACAAATACCCGGTTTCAACAGTTATTGAGGTAACTTTCAGCGGCTCATCGAGCCCGCGAAAAAGGATCTTTTGCCCTGTGGGGCGGTACGTCATTTCAAGCGGGCTTTCTTTTATATCCCACCATTCATCAACACCCAGGCGGTGTATCGCCCACTTTAATTCCGAAAAACAACTGTCTTTCAGCGTCCGGAAAACTTTTCTTACAACAAGCAGATTAGCCCCCGGATATTGCATTATCCGCACGATAAAGTTAAGAGCAGCGGTCTTGCTTTTCTTGCTTGCACGGCTGCCCTTGCATACGCGGTAGCGCTTTGTGCAGTTCCAGAATGTGCCGTAGCCTCTGCCCACCACGTCCGGAAGATAAAGGCGATTAACGGAGTTAGTCTTCAAGGTCCTCACCCCCGGAAATAATAACCGGAATGCCACCTGTCACGTCCAGATTTTCTTTAAACAGGCCATACCGCTTTCCGAGTAGTTCAGCAGCTTTCAAACGTTCTTTTTCATCAGGTGCTTTTGTCATTGTTCTTGCATTGGAGAAGCCATCACCAATACCCTCGACAATGACAATTTCCGATTCCGATTGACCACGCAAAACAGATGTCAGGTACTCCATGACTTCTTCAGCCGTTGCAATAGTTTTACTATGTAACTGCTTCAATTGTTCATCAATATAGGCTTTGATGTCCGGTTTTGTCAGGTTTTCTTGTCCAATGCTTCTTGCTGCCTTTTCGCTATAACCCGCCCGAATCGCCGCCTGTGTAGCGTTTAAATCGACCAGATATTCATCAACAAACCGCTTTTGTTTATTTGTCATTACCTGTCACCCCCTTCTTTTGCAAATACAAAAAAGCCCCATGAAAAACATAGAGCTTTTTATAATTATCCACTATATAAATTTTATCACAAAGCGGGTTCATTGTCAAGAGGTTTTTAAAATTTTTTCTATTTCCGCAATTCCTTCCTTCAGCT
>CAZMTU010000142.1:0-280 GCA_964569225.1 uncultured Lachnospiraceae bacterium
GTCTGCTCTATCACATGGCGAAGCGGGCAGAATATAACCAACGCAATAATAAAATTGCCGCCTGCATGCACGATGTCGAAAGGAATATCGCTTGCTATATACATCGCTAACTTTTCCGGTGTATTGAAGCCATAAACCAAAATAGCAGTCGGCAGAAAGAAGAAACCAAATAAAAATCCGTACACGCCGGACAGCATTGCCCAAAACTGCGGCGCTCTGAATCTCCGGCAGGCTGCTGCCGCCAGCACCAGCAGAGGCCACGCAAAAAAGTAAATCAGTA
>CAZMTU010000142.1:290-4806 GCA_964569225.1 uncultured Lachnospiraceae bacterium
GTAGCCACCAGTTGAAGCCGTAAAGAAGCCCTTCTAACAGCACAAACAGCCAAGCCGAGGACACTGCCTTCATTCCCAATGTCGCACCTGCCACCATCATAAGCAAACTGACCGGTTCGATATTAGGTAAAGGCACCATGACTTCTTTTAACGCAAACGCCAGCGCCGCCAGCAAAGCGCAGAGAATCATTTCTAAGATTTGCCTGCGCCTAACCTGCCGTATCATTATTTAGTATAGATGAACGAATATTCGCCGCCATCAGTAATAGGGGTGCTATCTACCCCGGTGGCCGCGTAATCAGCGCCAATATAGAGCGCCCAATAAGACTGATCCACATCATAGTCGGCAGTTTCACCGTCTACTACCTTTACATACAATCCATATTCGGAGGTTTCGCCAGATATCAGATTTTCAGCAAGCAGTGCCGCCCCTAAATATTCTTCATCGGTAGTAATGGGAAATTCCTTAGTAGAACCGTCAGAATGAACAACCTTGAACGTAATAGTATACTTTTTCGCGGCGTCCGTATCAGCCGGCTGCTCGTACACAGTCGCGGCAACGGTAGTGCCCGCGGAATCGGTATTACTCTGATCTTCGCTTGCGCAAGCAACAACTGAAAGCAGTGTACAAAGTGTCAAAAGTGCCGCAAGCAACGCGGACAGCCGTTTCGTAATTAATTTTTTCATGGGATATCCCTTCCTTTCTTTTACCGAAAAAAGGACTTCCTGCAAAGTTTTTTTGCCGGACTAACGGGAAAGAACGGCAAAAAGCAGCAATACACAAACATTTAAAAGCGATCTAATTTGTGTGCATCCTCTGCCGGCTGGCGCAGCTTCAGATGCGGATGTCACAGCAAGTCTTCCGGCTGACAGCTCAAACGACAGTTCCCGCCTTCCCGACCTACGGTCAGTGACATAATGGGAACCGCCTTGCTCGATCACGGCGACGCGCTCGCACGGGAATTTCACCCGTTTCCTATGTTAGGCTAATAGGACTAAGTCCGTTGAAGCTGGGACTGTTGGGACAAGTCCGTTCGCACTGTGCTTCCTTCTGTTCGGCGTTACGATTATAGCACTTTTCAGATGTTTTGTCAATTTGTTTCATGAATCCTCTTGCAAAAAGTAAAAAAATATGTTATGCTTATGGGTAGTCCCTTAAATCCTGTCCAATGGTAAAATATTGCTGTTCAAGTCATTATTTAGACTAAACAGCTGTCATTATTACGCTGTATCTCAGTTGACTTTGATTACACTTTGAAAGGTCATGTATGGAAGTATTAAAGCAAATTGCAAAGGATTTCTGCCTGTCCGCCTTAGCAGGCATCTGTATCGCGATCGGCGGAACCGTATATCTCTGTTGTTCCAATCAAACAGTAGGCGTTTTTCTCTTTTCATTAGGTCTGCTCACTATTATATTTTTTAAGCTAAACCTCTTTACCGGTAAAGTGGGTTATCTGCTCTCGGAAAAGCCTTCCTATCTGCTTTTTCTGATCGTAGTATGGCTTGGCAATGCAGCAGGCGCTATTGCCACCGCGCTGCTCGAAAAACATACCCGCATCAGTTCCGCTTTGACAGCAAGCGCCCAAACTGCCGCGGACATTAAATCAAGCGACTCTCTTTTAAGTCTGTTTATATTGGGCATCTTTTGCGGTATCATGGTTTACATAGCGGTCCAAGGCACCAAAAGCACCGAAAGCGGCGCTGTCAAGGTCACACTTACCGTTTTGCCCATAGCCGTTTTTATTTTCTGCGGTTTTGAACATTGCATTGCCGACATCTATTATTTCGCGCTGGTCGGATTTACCCCCTCCGCGTGGCTTCGCATTCTGATCATCACACTGGGCAACAGCGTTGGCGCCATAGTATTTCATCTGCTCTCCAGGTTAGCGCTTCCTAAAGCGGACTCTCGTATGAAGAGCCCGCTTCAAAAATAATTTATATCTTAGTGGTCGATTAGGTCATGAGAATTCGTCTGAGAACAGACGGGCTCATGTTCATATATTGATTTTTCAAAGGAGTTTTCTATGAATCAGTTTGAACACATTTTAAAAGATCAAATTGCAAAGGTATCTGCCCGCCTTACCGAAATGGGCAGAGATGATTTGATTCCGCTCTTCCAAAACTGCTACCCCAATACACTGGAAACTACCACCAAAATTTTAGAGGACGGTTCTGCCTTTGTCATTACCGGCGACATTCATGCCATGTGGCTTAGGGACAGCGCCGCACAGGTCCATCACTATCTGCCGGTTGCCCGCGAAAACAAAGAGCTTGCCGACATTATTGAGCAAATGATTAACCGGTACAGCATCTATCTGCCCAAAGATCCCTATGCCAATGCATTTAATGAAAACGGCGATGACCTCATGCGAGGACATCATGAGGATATTACCTTCCGCAGCCCATGGGTTTGGGAGCGCAAATACGAAGTTGACTCGCTTTGCTCCGTCCTTTTTATCGCCTATAAATTCTGGAAAAAGGTAGGCAGAACCTCCCATTTTACAGATGTATTCAAAAATTCCATAAATATTATACTTGATCTGTGGGAAACCGAACAGCATCATGCGGAAAAATCCCCCTACACCTTTGAGCGTCCTAATCCGTGGAAGCCTTCAGACACGATGACCAGAGACGGAAAAGGCGAACCGGTCGGCTACACCGGCATGACTTGGTCTGCTTTCCGTCCCTCTGACGATGCCTGCATTTACAACTATCTGATTCCCTCCGAAATGTATGCCGTCGTTACACTGGGCTATGCCGCTGAAATCGCATCGGAGATTTACAAAGATGAGGCGCTGGCAGCTCGCTGCCTGAAGCTGCGGAAAGAAATAAATGAAGGCATACAAAAATTCGGCAAGGTTGAGGATCCCGATTTCGGCACCATCTATGCCTATGAAACCGACGGTTTGGGTCACTACAATTTGATGGATGACGCTAATGTACCTTCCCTGCTCTCTATGCCCTACATCGGCTACTGCTCTGCCGACGATCCTATCTATCAGAACACCCGTCGCTTTATTCTGTCCAAGAAAAACCCCTATTACTATGAGGGCAAGGTACTTCACGGCATTGGTTCTCCTCACACTGATCCCGGATATGTATGGCCTATCGCGCTGACGCTTCAGGGGCTGACCTCCAACGATCCCGCTGAAATAGAGGAGATTCTGTCCATGCTGGTAAATTCGCATGCCGGTACATACTTTATGCACGAATCTATTGATGCTAATAATCCCGAAAAATTCAGCCGTACATGGTTTGCTTGGGCGAACTCTATTTTCTCCGAGCTGATCCTCAAATACGCCGGGTTTGAGATATAATTCTTTAGATTCGGAACGTATTGGTTTTTCCCATAAAAAAGCCCTTACCTAAGCAGTATGAATAGTCGCTCTGCCCAAACAGGCTGCCGCGTTTATAAACGCGGCAGCCTGTTTGGGCATTTTCAGCGTTACTTCCGCTGTCTACATCCAATTTTTTGGGGTTAAAAGGTCTGTTTGGACTCCCAATTCATCAGTTGAACTCTGACCGGTGCTGTCAACTGAAATGGGCATTATCATAGCGACCCCAATCCGCTCGCTAACCAATTGCGTACAATTTGAGTTAAGCTCCAATAATTTTTAATAGGCTTGAGCAATTAATTTCGCTTTTTTTCAATTCCCTATTGACAATTTTCTATTATTGTGTTACACTAATCGCATAACAAAACATTGTTACGTTACCATGAGCATTTGGATCCAATGCTCAGTATAGTCAAACAATAAATCTTTTAGACAGGAGGTAATTATTTGGACATATCAAAAAAGGAATTGCTGAAGGTCACCGGTATTTCCTACGGTCAACTCTATCGCTGGAAACGGGAGGGGCTGATTCCCGAAGAGTGGTTTATGCGCCGTTCAGCCTTTACCGGTCAAGAAACCTTCTTTCCTAAGGAGAAGATCCTTCCCCGAATCCAATCAATTCTTGAACTGAAGGAACGTTACTCGCTGGAAGAGCTCGCCCAAATGCTGAATGAATATTCAGAGAAAGCGTCTGCTCCGCCCCAAACTGACAAAATTTCCCGCAATGATCTGCAAACATTTGATGATTTTCCGCCTCAAATGAAATTAGTGCTCTCAGAACTTTGTCATGGTGAATGTGACAGCGCAAGACTGCTGCTGCTCGCCGGCGTTGCCAGCTTCTGCCGCACACTTCCCCTTTCGCTTACCGAAACCAAAGCGTTGGTTTCATCCGCTATGCAGTTGTCCCTTGATGGCTTGCCGGAACTGATCCTTCGTATTTGGTCAGGCGAACGCCCTCACTATTTTCTTACGCTGCACGGCGATGGCTCTCTTTTTTTCATGGATAAGCGATTTACGCTTGTCAGTGAAGTTTCACTAAAAGAGCTTTCCTCTACTCTGCAAATCAAATTCGGCAGTCATTGGAGAGATTGCGACAGCAATCCAAAAGCTTAAACTGCCACCATCACAATACGATAGACTAAACTATTAAGATAGTCAGTCAAACTACCGCAAATAGACTG
>CAZMTU010000143.1:0-4796 GCA_964569225.1 uncultured Lachnospiraceae bacterium
ATAGTATATTATTTTATCAACATTTATTTAAAGGCTTGTATCTATCGATACGCGCCTATTTTAAGAATACGCGAAAATATTACTATAATTTATTCACAAATATTTTAATTATTTAAATACATTTATTGACAAATTAATAGATTATGTGGTAATATATTTATATAATAATTAAACATTTAAATAAAGTGAAGTGAATGCCTATAAGGGTTGTACAGTATTTAGCTATTGAAGAGGTTTTATGCGGCGTCCTTTCCCAATCACCGTAAATATAACCGAAAAGGAATAAGCTATTATGAAACGCCTTACAATTTCTTGCACACCCCGCGTTCTCGCACTTATTTTGATTTTAACCCTTTTATTCACTTCTTTTCCGCTTGCCGCGTTTGCCGGATCAGTTGAACAAGCCGGCTCATCTGTGTCCGGCGGCATAGACGATTGCCTGGTAAACGAATGGACAGAGCCGCTGACAGATCAAGACCTCCCCTTCGCTATGACCTTGGCGGAAGCATCGAGCGAAGGCTTTGTCAGTCGAGTGAAGGAGGCGGAATCGGATCTGTACAGCGTGGTATTCGCAAATGAGGACGGCGGTCTTACCCTCTGTTATTACGATCAGCCGGTCAAATACATAGACGAATACGGAGAAATCCGGGATAAATCGGATAAGCTCTACACTTATTCGGATGGCAGCTTCGGCACCCTTGCCAATGATATTCAGACCGATTTTTCCAAGCAGCTGGCGGACGGCATTTCGCTGTACAAAGACGAAATATATCTGCATATGATGCCTGCGGATGAAATCACTGCCGCAGGCGTGCTGTCAGCTGACGAAAAGACCGTCACCTACGCGCCGGACAGTATCACCCGCTATGCATACAGCCTGACCGCCATGGGCTTCAAGGAAGACATCATCGTTTCCGAATACACCGGACAGACGGAGTACAGTTTCCTGCTGCAAACCAACGGGCTGATTCCTATAGAGGATAACGGCGCTTATGTGCTGGCAGATGATGCCGGCGCGGTACAGGCGTCTGTCAGCGAAATCATTGTCTTTACCGCCGACGAGCGCAATAACACCTTTGGCAGTCTGACTGTGGAGGAAGTGACTGAAGGAGAAGAATACCTTCTGACTATAGTGCTTGATCCCCAATGGCTGGCAGATGAAAAGACGGTTTACCCGATCACGATCGATCCGTCTGTCAGCTTGACCGCCGCCGGGCAGATCGAGGATGTGGCGGTAGGTACCAGCACAACCTACAGCGGCACCTCCGGTTCTCTTTATGTAGGCAGGGGCAGTTCGGGCGCGAAGATCCGTACACTGATGCGCTTCCCCAGCCTGAATGTCAGCGGATACAGTATCACCGAGGCACGAATCGAGCTGCGTGACTTAATGTGTGAAGACACCGCGCAAACGGTAGAGTGCCGCGAATATGTGGGCAATAGCTGGAGTGAGAGCGGTACCACCTCATGGAGCAGCATCGGTACCAGTCCGGTCGGAACGCTGCTTTCCAGCAAGAGCGTTACATACGGCGGCGGCGACAAAGCCGTTACCGGCAACAGTCATCGCTATGCCTTTGACATTACCGCCTTGGCAAAAAAATGGGCGGCCGGAACCGCCTCGCCCGCCAAAGGGGTCATTTTTAAAGCGACCGATACCTATGAGAGCAGCGGAACCAATACCTTCAAAACCTTCGCGTCTACTATGTGGGCGGAACCGTACAGCTTACCGCTTCCGTATCCAGCGGAACGGCAGTCAGCTATACCAGCAGCAGTACCGGCGTTGCCACCGTCAGCAGCAGCGGTCTGGTGACCGGCAAAGCGGCGGGAACCGCCACGATCACCGTATCCGCCAGCGGCGCGGCTTCCAAAACCTGTACGGTGACGGTATCCACGGTAGGGCTTACCATCAGCACTTCCTCTGCTTCACTGGTAATAGGCGGAACCCTGCAGCTCACCGCCACAACAACACCGTCCGGCAGGACGGTTACATGGACGAGCAGCAATACCGGCGTTGCCACTGTCAGCAGCAGCGGTCTGGTGACCGGCAAAGCGGCGGGAACCGCCACAATTACCGTATCCGCCAGCGGCGCGGTTTCCAAAACCTGTACAGTGACAGTCGGGAGCCGTTCGCTTTCCATAACCGCCAGCAAATATTATCAGGATTACACCGGAAACCTACAGCTTGGAATAAGTGCTTCCCAGCCATCGGGGACCACCTACACATGGAGTTCCAGCGATGATTCAGTCGCTACCGTTTACCAAAGCGGGATGCTGTATTTTCACAAAATAGGCAGTGTGCAGATTACGCTGAAGGCATCTACCGGCGATACAGTTACTCAAACCTTTTACGGCGTTCTGCCCGATGGGATGTACAATCTCGAAGCTGCCGGAAGTCACCTGTACGCTACGGTTGACCGGCTGAAGGTTTTTCAAACCAGCGGAGCATACCAATATACCGGCGCAAGCACCAATCCGACTCAGGTATGGAAAATTAAATATTTAGGAGACGGACAATACAGTATTCGCACTTACATGAATGATCGAATGGGGCTTGCTGTATTGGGAACAGGCAGCAATGAAGTCGGTATCGTTTCCATTGGGACAACTAATACGATCAACGCCGTAACATCTGCCGCAAGATGGATCATTACCACCGATTCAGCAGGTTTGACGATCAAAAACGTGAGCAGCGGAAAGGCATTAGCAACGCCTTACGGAAGTACAGCGCTTTATGACGGCTTATTAACCTCAGATTATATATCCGGGGCAAGTCAGAGCAATCAACGGTGGCTTTATCATGAAGTAACTTCGGTTTCGGAGGATTTAGTCGTATTTGATACTGTCGGAGGAAGCTATCTCACCGGCAGCAGTACGGTGGAAATGTATATCGGCGGGTTCCGAAATATCAGGGCTGCTTATGAATCGGATGGCGCTGTCGATCAGTCTATCACATGGACTTCATCGAATACCTCAGTAGCGACAGTAAAATACTGTCGGAGGCATAACGGCTCTCAGCGCCGGAACGGTTACGATTACTGTAAAGCATAATTCTTCCGGACTTACACGGTCATTTAAAGTTAAAACAGAAGCGTACACTGGCGCATTAATTGAACAATATAATTTTATGATTGACGAAGCCATACTTATTAGAAGTATGTACGACAAACTTAAAGCAACGCATCCAAACAGTAACGAAATAGAAATAGCATGGAGATTTTCGCGGCTGATTGGAGGACTTTATTATAATGACGCTTTCGCCTTCGGAACTTTTAAATGGAATGATGTAGCAGGCTGTGCAATTGACGTGTACAAACGAGTTGGGGATATGCAATTATTACTGTCCGAAAAGGAATATTTCGTTTATTTAGGTTATACCGAATCAGAATACGAAATTTTGCGCAACGCAGTAATTGCACAAAGGAATTCTGCCTTAAATGATGAAAAAATAGATTTTGCTCATCAGCAAATAACCATAGCAGCTAAATTGGCATATTACTTGGATAAGGATGGACTTTTTTCAAATATATGGCTGCTTGAAACTGATCTTTTTATATCGTTTTATGCTGGATGGCTGGGAGATGCAACAATTTTGAGCAGCAAAGGAAAAACAAGTTTTGGGAATGACGATTATATGGCTGATTTAGACGCTGAAAACCTTGCCTATTACATATATACAGAAAACGAATCCATGCTTACCGCCAATGATTTGTATTATTATCAAACTTTAAAAAATCGAACCCGTGCTGTTGAATTTCTCAAGGTGATCCCTTTGTGGCAGGTTAAGGAATGGATCTTTGACGAACTATGTAATTCATGCGATGATGACGAGTGTATGGAAGAATTAAAGAACAACTACCCGGAAACCTATAATTTCATTAAAAGCCTTGAAAACGGTCATGCAGTAATGGAGGACTACAGCAATGGATAACGAAATGATATACCGAAAACCCAAGAAACGCAGGCGGCTTATTGGACTCATCGTATCAGCGGTAATACTTCTGCTTGTCGGTATCGGTGGGTGGCTGATGCTACGCGTGCCCAAGCCCCGAAATGTATTCGAAGAAATGTATAACGATCGAGTCTATTCTGACAGTCATCCGCTTCTTTATAATATGCCTGTTGAAATAGTATATGAGCATCCGGATCCGTTTGGCTCAAATCCTGATCCGTGGAGTTGGATGGCGCCAAAAAGTGCTTACGTTTATGTATATTATGATAAGTCCAAAATAGATGGAGCGGGACTTTCACCATTGAATGAAAATGAATATATTTTTATTTACTTTTATAAAGATAAAACTAAGGCCGTTGTTTTGGAACATGGATACTTTGAACATAATGGTATGGGGAATAGATGGCGCAGATATACCTACAATATGAAAACGCAAGAACTTTCTTACTCTTCTAATTATATAAATACCAAAGATTCCTTTCTATACGATAGAGTTCTCGCCGACTGGTTTGATCACAATGCGGAGAAAAGCGCGTTTTCCATGGAAAACTTAGGGGAATTTACGGACATCGAATGAATAACCGCAGAAGTGTAACTATTTCTACCATGTCCTGCTAAAGCGGCAGATTTCCCTAATGCTTATTATGCCACCCAAACCCTTAAGCAGCGACTGTTTGACAAGACAGGTACCTTTTAAATCAACCCGGTAGCTTTATCATGAAGTAACTACTGTGAACGGTCAAACATTCAGCGATGGAACACGCTTGTGGGATCCTTCATCTTCAGTAAGTGAACTTCTGGCAGTATCTGATAAGGTCGAGGCATTGGCAATGAATTCAAGCGGAACGCC
>CAZMTU010000144.1:0-4639 GCA_964569225.1 uncultured Lachnospiraceae bacterium
GTTTGTCTTCACTTCCTTCGTCCGCGCGCATAGCCGCTTTTCTTGAAGATAAAGGGCTTGCCGGTTACGAGCTTCAAAATGATAATTCCCTCGCTTCCGCCCACGAAGAAGCCTTAAAGCAATTCACAGACCGTCCCTTTGAGCAACAGACCCAAATGCCTTCTAAAACAACCGTCAGTGAAGCCCCCCTTACGCCGGACAAGATTCCTCTTTAAAATAATAAGGAATCAGCCGACTGAAAAATCAAAAAGGCTTTGAAAGATTTCTTTGCAAAATTCATAATATCGCTCAGCGTTTTTTTGACTTCTTCCACCAGTCATTACGCTGGGCTTTCGGATACAGAGGACAGTATCTTCAGGCAGGGCGTCACAGGCGCTGAAATAACGTCCGAACGGCGTATCTGACAGGTGAACCGAATATTCATCCAACGCGTAATCAGGTACACTGTCCAATACTTCCTCAAGCGGAAGAAAAGCGTCTGCCGTTTTGTATTTCTGATACATGTAATCGTCCATAAGACAGATCACCGTTTCGCCTGTCGAAATCAACGTAGTTACCTGCGAAATACTGTTTTGCCGATTGTTGTAATCATAGTACACCGTATCGGATTCCGCTTCTGCTTCCGCTTCTTTTTCGGCTATCTGCTCGTCTGACAAAACGGTGATGTCGTTAATCATCACCGTTTTTTTTCCATCCTCGTTAAAATCTCCTACCATAACCGAAGCAAACGCTGAAGCAATTCCCTGCTTTTGTTCGGCACTCAGCATAGCCGGTCCCGTATACAGAACATCTATGTCATAGTTTTCCTTGCTCAGCATCTGATAAATGCCAATTCCCAACACTACGATCAAAAACGCGGCTATAACGGTAATCCATTTATAATGATACCAATAATTTTCCAACCATTTCCATAGCTTCCGCATGACCATCCTCCTCGATTTTTCCGCCTTCAGCTGTTTCAGCAGTTAAACAGCCGATTCGCTAACAGAAAGTATTCCTCGCTCTGCCCTTCCCGGCAGAAGGTGACGCTTGCCCCGCCCGCAGAATCACCTTCCGCGGAAAGCTCCGCTCTGAGGAGAGTGCGTTGAGTCTGAAGCGCAATGCCCCGATTGCCGTCATAAATGGGAATATTATCCCCGATCAGGGATCGGATCGGTTCCTTCACAAAGGGGAAATGCGTACATCCCAATACCAATGCATCCATTCCGGACGAAACAGCTGGCGTCAACAAATCCATTAGCATAATCTCCAAGGCATCACCGGAACGGACATCCTGCTCAATCAGCTTTACCAAACCGGGCGCGGGCAGCGGCATAATCTCCGCCTGTCCGCTGAAACGATCAATCAGTTCATGAAATTTTGTTTCCCGCAACGTGGTAGGCGTTGCCATGACGCCGATTTTCCTATAGCCATCCCGTACCGCCGGCTTCACCGCCGGTTCCGCACCGATAATCGGCAAATGAGGATACCGTACCCGCAAATAATCTGCCGCGGCAGCAGTGGCGGTATTACAGGCCAGCACCACTGCTTTCACACCTGATTTCACCAATTTAGCAACACATGCTGTAGTCAGCGATCTAATTTCCTGGGTAGAACGGATTCCGTAAGGCGCATTTTGATCATCCCCATAATAAAGAAAAGATTCCTGCGGCATTAACGCTGTTAATTCCCGCAGTACACTGATCCCTCCTACGCCTGAATCAAAGACGCCGATAGGCGCCTGATTTTGTTTTTCCATCGTTAAACAATCCTCAGAACCGGTACCGTTTTATTATATTTGCTTCATGGTCGGGAGCACGGCCGGATTTCTTGACAAAGGTGACTGAAAACGCCTATATAAATTTCGGGACCCGAAAAAAATCGCAAAATGACTGTATTTTACCTCATTTTACGTTCGTGTTGATATAAATTTTGACGTAAGCTCCTGCTTTTCGGCTGTTCTCATTTTGACTCTTCCTTGCATTTATATTTTATCATGCTTTTCTCTCTTTGTCAAGGAGAAATTCAAGCTTTACAAGCACATCGCCTGAAATATTTGTATGTTCGAACGCTGAATATTATAGAATTTGTCAAGACCGTCGGACGCCTTTTTGAGAAGCTCACTCGTCACGCCTGTCCATAACCAAGCTATCAGCTCAGTTCCTAAACAGGGGCATGCCATGCAGTGATTATGTCTATCGGCTACCGGCTCATTCTTTCGCTTTCAGTCCTACTGACTCTTTGATATGTTTCCCGCACCAGCACCTCCTTTTTGGTATATTATAAGGAAAGACGAGACTACATTTTCGTCAGAAATAGAGATAGCCCTAACAAAGTCTCTTTGCTCCATCAGGGCTATGCCAAAAAATTATTGCTTTTTGCGTGTCAAAACCGTTCCGAGAATTGCGCCAATCAACGCAAATGGTGCAATCCTCACGAATACCCACTCGAACATGTGAAAGCCTGTTCCTACTACCGCTGTTTCAGGGTCGCTAAAATTCCAACCCAAATATGGACTGCCCAAAAACAGTAAAACCGCAAATATAGCCACTATAAGCGCACTTACTATGCCAAAAGCTATATGAAGCAATTTTCGCCTTACCGCATTCTGTCGGGCAAGCTGCAAATTGATTACTTCAAGCTTTTCGGAAATAGCTCTTCTATCATCTGCCGGCAACTCAGTTACAGTTTCTCCAAGCAGAACACTTACCGGAGTTTCGAGTATCTCTGATATAGAAATCAACAAATCAGAGTCGGGAACAGACAAGCCTTGCTCCCATTTCGATACGGTCTGCCGCACCACATTCAATTTTACAGCAAGCTCTTCCTGCGAAAGACCTTTGGCTTTTCTCTTAGCTTTGATATTTTCACTTAGCATTTCGGTGAACCTCCTTTCCTCAGTCATCACCACTATTATAATCAGAAACGTCCGTTGCTGCAAGCAACGCAAAATAACATTCGTGGAACAGGCTCGCTTACCGATAAAAACAGGCAAAAAATTCTATTCAAACAAAGAAAAAAGACGATGCCAACAGGCAATCCCTTTTGCACCCTTGTTGATATATCTGCAGATCCGTTTCCACCGCGCCATAGCTGCAAGAGCGGATACATTCTCGTTCTGCGCATAGATCAATAAAGCGTTATCAAAGCTGTGTTTATGAATACGCGCGGCAAAGGCAAGATAATCCTTCCATGCGTTTTCGCTTCTCACGATCATTTGAGCGGCAGTTTCGTAAACGGTTTTCAGTTTTTCGTCTATACGCAATTATAGATACACCTCCTCTATGATGCGGAGGATATATCCTCCGATTTACTGAAATACAGGGCTAAAGCCTCATCAATCATTCGTTCCGCTTCTGCCGGTTTCGTTTCAGGGGCAAAATATTTTGTGTAGATCTTTGCTTTTAACTTAACCGGCTGCGGTGAAATTCCTTTTGGAGCTCGTGTTTTTTCTCCTGATAGGATACTGTAAACATTAGCCGCGTCCAGTTTACCACTGTAGCTTCGAAGCAAAGCAGCCTTTTTCATATCTGCCTTGAATTCATTTTTCGACAGTACTGATTCTATAAGCTAAAGTCTGTTCCGAGTCTGTTACCGGATATGGCTGTAATTCTTCCGCAGCAAATAAATCGTCAAGCGATTTCAACCGAGGATTCAGCTTCGGCATACCGCGCCACCTCCTTTGCAAGTTCCAAATATGCGACGGCTGCCGGATTATTCGCGTCATATTCATTGACCGATAAAAAGCGGCTGTTTGCTTCTCCCACTTTAACAGTCAATGGAATAACGCTTTGAAACATCGGAATCTTTGAAAAATAGCTGCTGATATTCTGCCTTGCCTGTTTATACAAATTGCTTCGCAGGACACATTTCACAAACAATATTCCCGCAATTTTAATATGTGAATTCAGGTTCATCCTGACTTTTTCGATGGAATCCATTAGGTCATGCAGTCCGGTCATGGCAAACAGCTCCGGATCAATGGGAACGATAACCTCATCCGCCGCTGTAAGCGCATTGATAGTCAACGCACCAAGCGACGGGTTGGTATCTATGAGGATAAAATCATACTGATCTTTGAGCGGATTTAACAGTCGGGACAAATAGTAATTGCTTCCGGGTGTAATCAGCATATTTACTTCGGCTACCGTCAGCGCACGGCTGGCAGGTATCAGGTCAACCTTGCCTACCGATTGAATAAATTCATCTCTATCCGGCATATCTTCATCTGTAAGCATACTGGTAATAATCGTACCGGATGTATGTTTCACTTGTTTAGAGGAAACGCCAAATCCAACGGTCAGGTTACATTGCGGATCTAAATCTACTGCCAGAACTTTTTTACCAAATTCAGAAAGCGAATGCGCCAGATTTCTCACCGTTGAGGTTTTGGCAACACCTCCCTTCTGGTTCGCAACCACAATAATTTCGCGCATTCAGTACAATACCTCCATTCATTAGATTTACCCTTAAAATGGCATAAAAAAAAGGGACTAAATCAGCAATCCCTCTGATATATGGGATTTCTAATTTGTCTCTATTTTAGCTCAAGCATATGCTTATGTCAAGAGAATAACAAAATTAAACTTTCAGTTACATTTTATTATAGTATATTATTTTATCAACATTTATTTAAAGGCTTGTATCTATCGATACGCGC
>CAZMTU010000145.1:0-4632 GCA_964569225.1 uncultured Lachnospiraceae bacterium
AAATGCTATACTGTTCTAAATCACACATTTCCACAACGCCGTCAATCGGCTGAACCGTATTGTGTTTTATGTATTCGGCTGCGCCGAATAACCGGGAATAGTCCTCGGTGGAGCAGCCTTTAATGAAAATCTGGCAGATAAGTTTATCGTTCTCGGTGGTAACATATATCCGTTCCACCACTGTATTGATTAAAGTGACTAACGCCTCCGGCTGTGCGTCTTTTGCGTATTCCGCAAAGGACAGCAGCCGTTTCTTTATGACGGAAAGCTCGTGAAATGCAAACTGGCTTCCTGCCTGGATTTCATCCATACGGTGCAGGTCCGCCTGTTTTTTCTCCAGTTCCGCAGTCATTTCCTGAATATCCGCTTCGATATATTTCCGCAGCGATTCATGGGCTTCACGCATATTGCGGACCTGGGCAGAGATGGCTGTCTGCAACCGGCTGATCGCTTCTTTGGTGTTTCGGTATTCCTGCTCACTTTGGTCTGATACGATCAGGCGATCAAGTTTGGCTTCAAATACTCTTTGATAATATTTGCTCTGCTGACTGCTTAAATCAGAAAGCTGCTTTACTACATACTCATCTAAGCTGACGCCTTCAACGGCTTTGAAGGTACACTTTCCTTTGCGCACATCCGGGCATACATATTTGAACCTGGGTTTGCCATTCGTCCAGCGGTCCGATTCTGAAATAACCCTTAGCCTTTTTCCACAATGCGGACAGTACATCAAACCGGCTAACAGGGCGTTGGTTTTTCTGTGCGGGCGATTATACTTTTCCGCGATTGCGTCAAGCAAAAGCTGCGTTTCAATCCATTCCTTGGATGGAATGAAGCCCTCGTGCCGTCCGACCGAAATAATCCACTCGCTGATTGGTTTGGGGCTGAGAAGCTGTGAAAACTTTGGATTAAAGAAAGTGGAATCTTCATCCTCAATCTTGCATTGGTCGGTCTTGTTATATGCGGATATACCATGAGTGCCGTCAAATTCTGAAAGGTCGCCAAAAATATTTCCGTCATGTTCTAAAAAGTAATTGTATGCCCGTTCATCTGCAGTACAGTAGATTGGATTTTTCAGGATAAGCCGGACCGTAGAAGCAGTAAATTCAGCGCCCAGCTTTGTTTTATGCTCTTTGCTGATTTCCTTTGCCGTTGCCTGGATGGACCTTGTTTCCATAAAAGTGCGGTAGATTTTCTGCACCAAAGCTCTTTCTTCCTCAATGCTCACAAGGAAACTGACCGCGCTTTTATTTTTTCCGCTCCCCGTAGATACCCGCTTAGAAGAAAAGCCGGTAGGCGTCGCGCCGCCGAGCCAGCGGCCATCCTTCGCCAGCTCCATCAGGTTATCCTGAATCCGCTCCGTCAGTATATCGCGTTCAAACTCCGCGATGATTGCCAGTACCTGGATGATAATCTTTGATGTACTGATCTGCGTATTGATGTTGTTAGAGCAGACAAGCAGGGTCACATCGTGGCGCTCAAAGTATTCCAGAAGCCGCATCAGGTCGGAAGTCTTACGACTGATACGGTCCAGCTTGTAGCAGGCCACGGCTCTGATCTTTCCCATTTCAATATCGCGTAAAAGGCGCTGGAAGTCTGGGCGGTCTGAATAATATCCGCTTAGTCCTTTGTCCTCATAACGCAGAAATTCGTAATCTTCTGAAAGCGTCATCTGGTTTCTGGCATAATCGGCGCTTTGTTTGAACTGGACGCCGATGCTGTCACCCTTGTTTGTGATCCTGGATTTTCTCGTATAGATTGCGACTGCCCGTGTGTCGTCACCGAGCAGCGTATGCCTTGATTTTCTTTTCATTGGCTGTGCCTCCTTTCTGAGATTGGGCGGCGATCTGGTCTGCCGCAAGCTCTGTCTAAATTATACCTGCCCTCCCGTATTTCCCGCAAAGGTGCGATTCTCATGCCGCAGCATATAAAGGAGGGCTTTTAGTTTTTCCACCGGAAAATCTGCGATCTCCCGGATAGAATAGTCCGCCCGTCTGTCCTCAAAGTCCCGCAGGAATTTTTCACTTTCTTTTCCATAATGAAATACTGTTTCCATTTGCGCCTCCTATTCTTTCTTCATAACAACGAAATCATAGCCCCTGCGCAGGTTACAATAGGTGCAGGTTTCTTTTACCGATTGATTGGGGTCAACCCGGCGCAGAAAATAAGCGCCTGTGTTCCGGAAGTTATCCGCACAGACGCCGCACAAACTCATAATAAGCGCATCGGGAATATGATGCTTCAAATCGAGGCTGATTGCCAGGACATCGTCCAGTTCAGCCAGTTGCTTCTTATTCAAGCGTCCCACATACCTGCCCAGACGCTTTTTGTCAATGGTGCGAAGCTGCTCCAACAGCACGATAGAAGGACGCCCCAGGCCGTTTTCCGGGCCGATATAGTAATGGATGGGAAGTTTTCTTTTGTTTTCTTTCTGGGTCGTGACGGCAGCCACGATGACCGTAGGGCTATGCCGGTTCCCCACATCATTCTGTATAATCACAACGGGGCGGCTGCCTTCCTGCTCTGAGCCGATGCCATTGCCCAGATCAGCAAAATACATATCGCCTCTCAAATATGTTCTGTTCATAAGATTATGACCTCCTCATAAATTTAGGCGGGAATTTTCCGCCGCCTATGTAAAAAGCAAATCTATTTGTCCTCGACGCCCCGATTTGCCATGGGAAGTCATCAAACGGCTGGCAGCGTACCAGCTCCACGGGAATTTCACCCCTCCGAGGATCTCTCCGAGCTGCCCCCACTTGTTGCGACGGATCACGGTGCAAACAGCGCCGCTTCAACGCTCGACTTTATGGCCGGACAGGAGTATCGCCCCATTGCCTGTTATCGCCGTACCGGGAGCCGCCCGGTATTTATAGCCTGCTGTTTCTCGCTCCGCACCAGGTAAAACAGACCTCGGACCATAAAATCAGTTAGGTAGAGTCCCCGCTGTCTTTACCCGGCGCATCTTGGCGCAGCCGCTAACGTGGCTTATGCTCATCACAATAGCAATAGGAAAGTGCTCGATGACATGGGTATTCGGTTGTCAAGGTTCGCGGGAGGCCATAGAAAAGACCTCTCACTCTATTTGCCGTTGAGTGAGAGGTCTGCCAACCACTAAAATTTAATTTTTCAGAAAAATTTTCAGCTTTTTAAGTAACCTGGTTTTCTGCTTATGGACAGCCTGCCGGGTAATTCCCAGAATCTTACCAACCTGACTTTCCGTTTGCTCCTCAAAAAAGAGGGCATAAATCAGGCTCCGCTCCGTAGCCGTGAGGCGTTGCAGCGCCTCATATAGCTGCTCCATGGAGATTTTGCGGAAAACCTGATCCTCCACGCTTTCGTGCTGGTCGGCAAACTGCTCTGCATTATCCTCCATAAGCCTGTCCAGCGAATCCTCCCGGCTGGGAATGATCTGCCGAAGCTGCCCATTCTCGTCCAAAAGGAACCGCTCTGTTTTCAGGTCCTTCTCAAAGTAGCGCATTTTCCTGTCGCCTTTCATATAGGCGGCATAGACTTCCTCCGTTACCTCAATAAGCTGACCGTTCAGCCATATTTTCTTTTTGTCAGCATCCATGCTGAATACCTCCAATCAGTCTGAATTTTTGAAAAATCCAGACTGACGGGAGGGCTGCGGCAACGGTGCCGGTGCCTTTTGCCGGATAAAGGACTGTTCCAACCAAACAAAAATTCCCTTTTTCTGACAAAAGAAAAGCGCATCCACCGTAAAGCAGACGCATCAGCATGGTTGTATTTGTTAAATGTTGTCAGCAGAAAAAGAAACAGGCAAAAGTTTGTCGAACAAAAAAATACCGCAATCCCCTCAAGGACTGCGGTATGTACGAAACTGGTATTTTTACTTTTGTTCAGCGGGTTTGCATTTGCCGCTATTCTGAATGGCTCCATAAATCCCCCTTACCGGGGACAGAACGCCATAACACCTCCTGATTTCCCCATGGTTTCTGTCGATAGGGGCATTATAATGTATAAAACCGTAGAACAACCGTAGATTAACAGTAGAAATGGCATAACGCATCGCAAGTTGCGACAGAAAACAGGGCCGAATGGTCGCAAAAAATCGGCTTTTGTGGAATTTTTGCAAAACCTATCAGAATATAGTTCCGAAAAAATAAACAGCGGCCTGATCTTTCAAGCCGCTGCTTCGTAAATTACTATTCCTTAATGTCGAAACAATATCCAACCTCCCGGACACACCGAATGGAAAAAGGCAAATCCGGCGCCGCTTCATACAGCTTTTCTCTTAAGTTGCGGATATGGCATCCTATGGCGTTGCTTTCATTGCCGAGTGGTTCCTCGCCCCACACCTTCTGATATATTTGCTCATAAGTCAGGACACGGCCTTTGTTCGCCACAAGTAGGCATAACAGATCGTATTCTTTCGCGGTCAAGTTAATTTCCCGGCGACCCCGGTATATTTTATGGCGATCCGGATAAACCTCAAGTCCCGGAAGTGATAGCACCTTTTCTTTGTCAAAGCTCAGATGATCAAAGGCAGAATATCGTTTTAATACAGCCATCACATCATCAAAGGCTGCCGATTCCTGATCATTAAACTCAATCACTAGTATAATTGATTTTAATTAACCTTATGATTCGTCAACTGCATTCTGCTTC
>CAZMTU010000146.1:0-4606 GCA_964569225.1 uncultured Lachnospiraceae bacterium
TTATTATCAATCGGCGTTTCAGGTAGATTAATATTGGCTTTTTAGCTTGTAAATGCTGTAACTGACGGGGAATACGGTAAAGGCGGCCATTTTTTTCAAAATTCGCACCAGTTTGCTTGAAATAAAATCCAACGGAAGCTTTTTCGCATTGATTTCGAATATGCAGCAGCCAATCATATCGGCAGATCCTGGCGTCCGGACCGCTTTCACCGCCGCAGATAATTTTTTGCACGCCTGAGGAAGAAAGCCATTGTCCGAAATTTATATCAGACAGCAGCGGTTCGCAGATCAGCCACTTATATTGACAGGGAAACGCGGCGTATACAGGCAGACGAATATCGCATTGACATTGATTCTCAATGGTACAGCCGATTGAAACATTGGGATAACCCTCTCCCCAATCCTTCGGCAGACAGAGCGCTGCCCGTTCAATTCTTTTGGTAATGACCATAAAGTGCAGATCGGGGCGGCATTTGATCATTTCCCATATTTCTGATCGCCAACCATCTGTTTGGTCCAAGAAAAAATCACTGGTCATGCAGATAAATATTACAGTACCGGAGGGAACATGATATTCTCCGCGCCGATTTTTCCTGATTGGAAGATTGAAATTTAGGGTTTTTCGAATTTCGGAAGCGTCCCGTCCTACCGATTCATCTCTCCGGTATACATAGCAGTTTCGGCAGCCTTCCGAATAGCGGATGCAGCCATGCCAAGGATTCCATACCATTTCATTCATGATGGATCAAAAAAGCGGAGAAAAAAGCCGCAATATAGCGTAGTACAGCCCGCGGAGCAGACCTACAGGATTCTGTGAAATCTTAGCTGGGATACAAGCTTCCTGCGTTTTTAGAAAATCATTCCGTACAGCAGTGACTATACTGGACCGGTAGAAGAAAACGCCGCATTCAAAATGGAGGTAAAGACTTCGGTAGTCCATATTAACAGTGCCTACAGTGGCGATTTCATCATCGCAAACAAAACTCTTGGCATGAACGAAGCCGGGTGTATATTCGTAAATTTTGATCCCGCTTTCGATCAATACATTATAGTGAGAGCGCGTCAGGTGAAAAACGTTTTTCTTATCCGGAATACCGGGGGTAATGATGCGGACGTCGACGCCGCGTTTGGCCGCTAATTGCAGCGCAGAAATGGTTTCATGATCAATAATCAGATAGGGTGTAAAGATATATAAATACCGTTTAGCGTGATTAATAATATTCAGATAGACATTTTCTGCCAGAATTTCATCATCCAATGGGCTGTCACCATAGGGAAGCACATATCCATCAGTTTGAGGCGTCTCATTCTGGATAAAAGACGGTCTGAAGTGTTCAAAATTTTCATCTGTAGGGCGAAAAGCGTTCCACATAGTAAGAAACAGCATCGTTAGATTCCAAACCGCTTCTCCACGTAAAATGACGCCGGTGTCCTTCCAGTGTCCGAATCTGATTTTCTGATTGATATATTCATCTGCCAGATTAATTCCGCCGGTAAATCCGATTTTTCCGTCTATTACAAGAATTTTTCGGTGATCTCGATTATTTATAACAATAGAAAGAATCGGTTTAAAGGAATTGAAAGCCTGACATTGTATTCCCGTTTTTTCCAGTTCTCGGTCATATCCGTAGGGCAGACGGGTAAGGCTGCCTACATCATCATAAATTAGGCGAACGTCTACGCCTTCCGCGGCTTTTCTTTTTAGGATATCCAGAATAGAATTCCACATTGTTCCCTCAGCAATGATAAAAAACTCCATAAAAATAAATTGTTTAGCTTTTTCCAGTTCGGTAAGAAGAACCGGATATAAGGTATCGCCCAATTCAAAGTATCGGCATTCTGTGTTTTGGTAGACAGGGAATCCGTTTCTGCTCAGATAGCGGACTTGACCGCCGGCAGCGGGATCATTTGCAAAAATTTCTTCGGTAAGGTTGGAATGATCAGGATTCAGCGGCTCTATCTTTTGCGCGGAAGCCTCCAGCTTACGGCGCATCTTTCGGGTAGGAGATTTTCCGCCGAACATCAGATATATAATACCGCCAAACAGCGGAATGACCAGAATAGGTACTACCCATGCCAGCTTTTGGGACGGATTTGAATTGCGATTGATAATATACAGAACGACCAAAAGACTGAGCAGATTGAGCAGTATATTGATAATAGTATATTCTTCGCTGAGATAGACAGTCGCCAAAAAAAACCAAGCTAACTGAATCAGCAGCGCAAGTACAACAAATACAATCCGGTTCAGAATTCTGCTCAGAAATCTCAATTTATTTCACCCTTTCCGTATATCAGTTCAAATAAAGTCATCAAATATTCAATCTCATCCGGCGCCATTCGATCGAACCGAATAGGCGGGGAAAGCGGCGCCGTATGTGCTGAAATCGCTTTTTCGTACCAATAGACATCCAGCCAACGGCCAAATTTAAACCCGGCGGATGTCATTTTTCCGGCGCAGTGAAACCCTAATTTTTCGTGGAAACGACGGCTGATTTCGTTTTCACCGGTAATTAATCCGTATACATTCCGGTATCCCATACGGGCAAGCAGGTCAATCAGCGATCGATACAGCCATTGACCAATGCCTTGATGCGTGCTGCTTGGCGAAAGGTAAATAGAAAGGTCAGCGTCCCATTGATAAGCTGCTCTGGGTGAAAAGCAGACATCGGCATAAGCATATCCAATGACGGTGTCTGCTTCTTCACAAACAATCCAAGGAAATTGCGCTGAGATCCGATTGAAGCGGGCAGCGAATTCATCTGCGGAAGGCGGCACATATTCAAAGGTAACGGTCGTTTGAGTTACATAGGGGAGGTAAATCTGACGCATAGACTCAAGATCGCCGAGTTGGGCTATGCGAAGCCGATGATTCATAGCGCGGCTATTCCTTTCTGCCGTTCGGCAATGAATTGTGCGGTGTACTGTGGGGTAATGGTTTTGCAGCGTTTGGGAAACCAACAAAATGTCGGTCTAAAATAGACTTACGGCTTCCTGATCTGTCACATAAATCCTCTCGGACTTTGTTTATGTATAATTTAGAGGACTTTTGAAAAAAGTCCTCTAAAAATGCTCAAAACCATAAGAACAGATTCATTTTCTTTGCTTCATTTTGAAATGCGGATTTTCGGCATACTCAGAAGTTTTCAGACTCTTTCAGATATTTTGAAGAATCGCAGTTAAAGTTTACCGTACGATCATTAAAGTGACAATTTGGAAGGGATGGAATTCAATATCTATGCTTCCGTTCTCGATCGGAAGTTCTTCTTTGATATCCTCCAGAATGTTGGTGCAGAACACCTGCTTAGCGTTTTTCGGCAGTGTGATTCGGCACCTTGTTTTATTGCGTTCGCTTTCATAAAGACGAACCACATAAGCGTCCTCACGATATGCTGCAGGCTTGATTGCTTCGCAGACGATATTGTCAGCGGAAAGACGAATAAGCGGTTCGACCACATCGCAGGTACCGGCTGTCTGAAGCGTAGGAATATTCAGCAGGTAAGCCTCCCGGATTACATTGCCCGCTCCAAATGCTTCATTGTGGGGATAGAGAGAGTAGGTCATTTCATGTATGCCCTCATCACCAGTCACATCAGGATGTGTACCGCCGCGGTGTAGAGTCAGGCAAAGATTGCCCTCGTAGGTGGAAATACCATACTTACAGTCATTAAGGATAGCCACACCGAAGCGGGATTCAGACAAATCAGTCCATTTATGGTTGCAGACCTCGAATTTGGCAGCTTCAAAGCTGTTGTTGCGGGTAATGGGTCGATCCATATGCCCGAACTGAATCTCGTTCTTGACCGTCATACTGGTAATGTCCAAATCAAATCCGGTTTTCAGGAAGGTGTGCTTTTCCTTCCAATCTATGACTGTATGGAAATCCACTCGCGGAGATGACGCATAGAAAATAATGTCTTGTGTCAGCTTGGAGTGCTCCCCGATAGCATAGGAAAGTCGAAGGGCGAAGAAGAGCGGTCCGTTGGCTGCCACTTCAAAGGAGAGCAGCTTGTCCTGTACCTTGATCTTGGACATGGTTTCAATGTCAATGTCCCAGTTATCGTATTGTTCAGGTACATCCTCAGCGATATAGAAGGTATTCAGCGGGTTGCCGGCAGGCTTTTTCAGTTCACGCCCTTCTCGCTTATCAATAAAGGAGGCGATACTGCCGTTTTCATTAAAAAGAACGGTGGCAAAGGGAGTGTCCAGCTTCTTCCCGTCAAAGGTAAAGGGAGAAGCACCTTCGGCGCAGTGATCTGAATTCATATCTATTGACAGGCTGGAGAAGGCGGGAATCTTAATGCCGCCTACAGCGGTCACTATTTTGCCGGTAAGGTCAGTATAGCGCTGACTTGGATAGTCTGAGGGGTAGCTGCCATGATCGGGCAGGAAGGTCACATCGTCACGGTCAAAGGAAGTGGTGTTGAAGAGGGTAACGCTGTTTTGACCGTTGGTCAATTCTGCGGCATAGCCGCGGGCGATTTCACTTGCCTCATCAATCAGCGCGTAGTTTTCCTTGACTGCGTTTTGTGTAACGCCGGTGTAGCAGGTGCCGGGCAGAATGTCATGGAACTGGTTAGTGAGCAGCACTTTATAGAGATCGTCG
>CAZMTU010000147.1:0-4388 GCA_964569225.1 uncultured Lachnospiraceae bacterium
GAGATAGATTGTGTCGCCGTCAGCCTGCAGTTGACAAGCGTCAAATACCGCCGTTTGGTAGCATGAGAAAACTCAGTAAAAATATAAACCGGCTTAAAAAGCTGGAAAGAATTGCCGAAGGGAATACCTGTCTGCACCGGCTGCATCCTGCAGTGAAGCTGCTGCTGCTGCTTTGTTGGATCATCTGTATTTTAAGCGTCGGACGGCTTGATCTTTCCCGGTTGATTCCTTACGCGGCGCTGCTTTTGATTTTTTTTCCGATGGCGGAAATTTCCCTGCGCGGCGCGGCGGTGAGAGCGGCTGCTGCGCTTCCGTTTTGCCTGCTTGCCGGTCTGTCGAATTTGTTTTTTCAGCGTGAAACTGTCCTTATGCTGGGCAATATTCCGATTTCTGAAGGCTTTTTATCGCTGACTGTATTGCTGTTGAAGGGACTGCTGACCGTTAGCGGACTTGTGCTGCTTTCGGGGATCACGCCCTTTTACAAGATCAGCGAAGGGCTTCGGTGGCTGCGAATTCCTCCGATATTTATTCTGCTGATTGAGATGACCTACCGTTATCTCGGCAGCCTGATGAAGGAGCTGGATCGGCTTTCTACTGCTTATTCGCTTCGGGGCGGCGCGCGGCGCGGCGGGATCGATATTCGGCATGCGGGGGCTTTTATCGGACAGCTTTTTTTGCGCAGCTATGATCGGGCTTCCCGCGTTTTTGACGCCATGTGCTGCAGGGGCTTTGGAGAGGGCGGGCAATTTCCGCTGAACCGGCAGCCTGTCCGACCGGCAGATTGGGCTGTGCTGGCGTCGGGAGCGGCGGTCTGTCTGCTTTTAAGGCTATTTGATTTAGCCGCTCTGATCGGAAGCTTCATGTAAGGAGCAGTCTTTGAAAGCAGAGCGAACAATGCGGTTTGCACATGCGCTTGCACATGCGGTTTGCGCGTCGGATTGGCGTGCTTTTGTGTTTGCTTTAGGGTAGATTTTGACATTTGAGGGGTCTATTTTACCTTGTAAACAGGGCGTTTTGCCTATACGGGGGAAATCGGTTACAGCAGCTAATATGAATGCCGCTTTTGCCGGTGCTTGATCGTGCCTGTGCGCGTCTGTGTGACATTATAGCAGCAGTAATCAGCAATAAGGTCAGGGCGCTTGATCGCGCCTGTGTGACGGCGGAAGGGAGATGAACAGATGCTTACGGTAAAAAAATTGACGGTGGCTTACCCCGGTACGGCTGAGTATGAGTATGAGCATGAGCACGGGCATGGGCATGACGGAATTGTATCGACAGGCGGTTCCCGGTACGATGAAAATAGCGAAGCTGCCGCTCCTTATCCGGATTGGCAGCGAATAGAAGCCGGATCAGCCGTTCAGCGTTCGGAGAGCGGACGACGGGCGGCACTGGAGGAGATCAGCTTCGATCTTCATGCCGGCGAACGGGTGGCGCTGATAGGCGCTAATGGCGCCGGCAAAACTACGCTGCTGCGTTCACTGCTGGGGCTGCTGCCCTTTAAAGGTGAAATTTTGCTGAAAGGGGTTCCGCTGAGCAAAAAGTCACTGACTGATTTTCGAAAGAAAATAGGCATTGTGTTTCAAAATCCGGACGATCAGCTATTTATGCCTACAGTGGGCGCGGATGTGACCTTCGCGCCCCGTTCATACGGCGTAAGCCAAGCGGAAGCGGCAGACCGCGCGGATCAGATACTGAAACAATTGAGGATCAGCGGACTGGCAGAGCGCTCTCCGCTGCATCTTTCCGGCGGGGAAAAGCGGCTGGCGGCGATCGCGGGGGTGCTGGCGCATCAGCCCGACCTGCTCTTGCTGGACGAGCCTGCCGCGTTTCTCGACTCTATGGCAAGACGGCGGCTCATAGAAACGCTGTCATCGCTTCCGCAGGGCATGCTGATCGCCACTCATGATCTGCGGCTGGCGGAGCGGTTGTGCAGCCGTATGCTGCTGATTTCAGCCGGGCGCAAAATGGCGGACGGCGCGATTGCGCTGCTGCGGGAAAAGGCGCTTATGTATGCGGCTGGCGTGGTTCCTCTGGGCGAGGACGAATAACCAAGGCGTAAAATACAGCCAATTTTCTTATATAGGATTGACTGTAGATTTAATTATCGATATGGGAAACTATAATTTTAGTTTTCTGTTGCATTTTTCACTGGGTATTTTTCTACAAATGATTTTGGAAAACTTAAAATGAAAATTACGCATTTCTTCTCTTGAATAAAATCGGCGTACATCTGTACGAGGTTGATTACATGCCGCCTCAACTGCAAGGTCTATTATCTCAGCAATACATTCAAAAATGATGAAGCAGCTCCTTAACTTTCACTTTTTTACAGGTTCAAGTCCTGAAAAGCCTTTTTTATCATTATTTTTGATTTAATTTAAAATATATTGTCTGAGATATTCTCACAGACTCAGTCCGTCGAGAAAGTCGAGAATAAATTGCGCTATTCGAAAAAATGCCAAAATTTGTTTGAGCGCTTTTTCTCTTGCTTAAAAAGCCCAATAGAAAAAGCGCTCAAAAAGAGAAGAGGGTATTCACCCTCCGCGGAGGGCGACTTAGGGCTTCGCCCTAAGAACCCACGACCTTTTGAGAAAAGGTCGATCAAAACTTTTTGCAGGCTGATAAACAATTATAGTTTTTCGACAGCCTGTGCCTATGAGATCATTCTCACAGATTTATTTGCTGAAAGACCTCACCGGTTTTCGCTAAGCGTGAACCGGTGAATTTTTTTTAATGGGACAGAGCTTGAGGGAAAGCCCTGATAGCCCGCGTGCCGGGGAGAGATTGGCTTCATTTTGATCTGGCGGCGCTTGAGATGGTACCGCCGGATCAGAAATGGGGATGAAGATAAATTTATTCCTTTGAGCCTGTCATTAGGCTCAAAATATACTGGGCAGCGATACGTCCGGAAAAGCCGGAATGCAGCATAGCGAATTTGCGGGCGCCGTCGATCAATTCTTCCTTCGGCAGCTCCAGTCCGTGAAGCAGCGCCAGATGTGTGACGATCTCAAAATATTCATCCTGTGCCGGTTTGGAAAAACGTATTTGCAGTCCGAACCGGTCGGACAGGGAAATTTTTTCCTGAATGGATTCCTCCCGATGGATATCACCGCCGCCCTCTCGTTCATCGAAGGTTTCCTTGATCAGATGCCGACGGTTGGAGGTCGCGAAGATCAGCATATTAGAGGGACGTTCCTCAAGCCCGCCCTCAATGGCGGCCTTCAGATATTTATATTCCACCTCGAAATCCTCGAAGGACAGGTCGTCCATATAGATGACGAAGCGGTAGTTTCTGCGCCGGATCAGATCAATGACCCCCGCCAGATGGACAAACTGGTATTTTTGAACCTGGATCATCCGCAGCCCGTCCTTCCAGAAACGGTTCAGCGCCGCCTTGACGCAGGTGGATTTGCCGGTGCCGGCGTCACCGTAGAGCAGCATGTTGTTTGCCCCCCTGCCTTCCACAAAGGCGGCGGTGTTGGCGATGATCTTTTCTTTCTGGCGCTCATAGCCCCATAAGTCGTCAAATGTGACTTTCCGAAGGTGAGAAACCGGCGTCAGCTCGCCGCTGTCGCTTAGGTAGAACGCTTTGTGCAGTCCGAACACGCCGGTTCCGTAAGCGGCATAGAAGCCGCAAATCGCCTGAAAAAAGGCTTCTTCGGAATCGGTTTCCTGCAGTCTGTCTGCCAGAGCCGCCGCAAGGGCGCCCGCTTCGGCGTCGGCGTCGCAGGAAGGATGAATGGGAATGTAGCACAGGTCATAGGGCGGCGTCTGCTGAAAGAAAAGCGCGCGCAGCTCCGCTATATCCCGTCGGGCATAGCCGGTCAGACTCCCTTCCGGACAGTTTTTTCGCCCTTCACAGGCCAGTGAGAAGGGATTCTCGTCGGAGATCAGCAGCCACGCGATCAGATTTTGCCGCAGAGGACCCTTTATACCGTAGCGCTCCGCCAATGCCAGCAGCTCGCTGAACTGACGTTCGTCGGTGAGATATTCGTATTCTTTTCGTTTGCCGTATAAAATCATGATTAATTTACAAATTGTTTTCCCGCCGGTGATACCGGAGGCTCCTCCAATTGACAGTATGCGGAAAACAGCTTTGTATGCAAATTTCAATGGGCGATCATGATTATTTTGAAGCCTTGCGTAATTTTCATAATCAGAAATCGCCTTTTAAATACGCGCGACAGGCTTGCAGATAAATCCGAAGCATATTTTCCAAACTATATTATAACACAGGAATGGCGGTTTGTCAAATTGGCAGATAAAAAATACCATACGCCAAAAATATGAAAAAGGACTGCCGATTTTGTCATTCGGCAGTCGCTTGATTTATTATTATGTAAGTACAATGCTGTTGAACGGGAATTGTATAGCAAGCTTATTTTTCC
>CAZMTU010000148.1:0-4314 GCA_964569225.1 uncultured Lachnospiraceae bacterium
TATCATTATAAGAGGTTCTCAATCCTACAAATATTGCCATCACAAACGTCATGACAATAAAACAGAGCTTGTCTTTTCGAATATACCGTTTTTCTCCCCAATCGCCGATCTCATATACAGAATTTCGTTCCGCCAATCCTACCATCAGCAGGCTGAACAGGAATATAGGCCATAACTCTCTCATCATGCGCTCCGTTGGTATTTAAATGTTTTTTGCCACATAAATTCACAGCTTCGCCAAGGTCTGCGCCACTACCCGCTGCCTGTCAAATATGGCTTCCATATGTCTGCGTCCCGCAAGCCCCATCCTTCTGCGCTCATCAAGACTCAGTCTGACAAAGCGATTCATTGCGTCAAACAAACTATCCGCGTTCTGCCGCTCGCAAAGATGCCCGCTCACACCGTTTTCAACCGCTTCCCGGCATCCCGGAATATCGGTGGCGATCAACGCCCGTCCCGTCGCAGCCGCCTCTAACAGTACGTTGCTCATCCCTTCGTGATAGCTGGGCAGCACTACACAGTGGCACATACGGTAAAACGGCTTAGGGTCCGTCTGAAATCCGTAGAAATTGATTACGCCACTTGAAGCCAGTTTTTCCACAGCTGCCTTATATTCATCCTCGAAAAAACCAACCAAATCAAATTTGACCTTTTCGCCATACATTCGCTTTAGCTTTTGAGCAGACACCAAAAATTCGTCTATGCCTTTTTCCTTCATAATTCTTCCAAGAAACAGAAAACGGATGCCGTTTTCCTCGCTCGGATAGTCCTGCTGCTCATAAAGCTCCAAATTAACGCCCGCGCCGTGTAAAACAGTTTTTCGGTCGGCAGAAATTATGCCGCGTTTCACAAACTCAGCGGCATTCCCTTCGTTTTCAAAAAAAACAGTCTTTGCCTGCTTCAGAGCTATTTGGTACATTACCGTGACTAACCGCGCAATTCCCTTCTTCTGAAACGCGGTACCAAGCCCCTGCACATTGGCACAATGCGGGATATGCAGCCGGCGGCAGGCATATCCCGCATAAATGTTCGGCTTGATCGAATAGGTAATAACTGTATCCGGCCGCTCCTTTTTAAGCAGCGCCCTATATGTATGATACAGCTTCAAATCCTTTACCGGATTGATACTCCTGCGATCAATATTGGTTTCAACACAACGACAGCCCATCGCCGAAAAATCCGCTTCGTGCCCTACAAAAGGCATGCTGAGGACCACCTCGCCTCTGGTCAATAATTTTTCGATCAGTTCCCGACGAAACTGCCACAGCATATACGAATGATTTGTAATGATCAGGAACTTCATTATTTCCCTTTCTTCCGCTTGCGCAGCTCGCCTGTACCGCCTTCAACTACGCCGTCGCCTCTCAAGACGCTGAATACAGTTCCAAAAAAACATCTGCAATCAAATAAAAAGCTTAACCTCAGGACATATTCTCCGTCCAGCTTCGCCTTATCCTTGATCTCCAATTCATCCCGACCGCAAATCTGCGCCCACCCGCTAAGGCCGGGCCGCACTTCATTCGCGCCGTATTTATCCCGCTCCTTAATCAGGTCATATTGATTCCACAGCGCCGGTCTGGGGCCGATAATGCTCATATGGCCAACCAAAATATCCCAAAGCTGCGGAATCTCATCTAAAGAGCTCTTTCTGAGAAATTTTCCGACTTTAGTGATGTATTGATCGGGATTATCCAGCAGATGCGTAGGAATATCGTGCGGCGTAGAACACTTCATACTGCGAAACTTATGCAGCTGAAAATAATTCTTATCCTTTCCCACACGCTTCTGCGTGAAGAAAACAGGCCCCGGATCGTCAATCTTAATCGCAATAATAATAATGAGATAAAGCCAAGAAGCCAAAATTAATCCGCATACTGATAAAAAAATATCGATCAGTCTTTTGACATACTTCTTATACATACTCTTTCTTACACCCTAAAGTCCTTATCTGTGCCTTATATGCAACTGCCGGTCAAATGACCGGCAGCTGCCGATCGATCAGCGACCGCCAATCAGCCTTTGAAGCTGCTGATTGATCATCGTGATGATCGTTTGAAGCATATCTCTGACAGAACGAATAGGCGAAGATGCGTGTATAGAATCAGGCTCGGAGGGAACCTGAACATCGGGTTCAACAGGTGTTTCGACATCGGGCTCGGTCGGAACTTCGACTCCGGGAACATCGGGTTCAGTGGGAAACTCAACATCCGGTTCAGCCTCATACCCTAAGCTCAGCAGAGCAACAGTCAGATCCTCCACAGACAGGCTTGAAATCGCCGCTTCCGACGCGCCTGTACCGCAGATTTTGATTTTAGTAATAGAAAGAATGCCTTCGCCGGTGTTGGTAATGGCGATTTCGCCGCCCGAAACAGAATAGAACATATCTGTACTGGAATTTAGAGTGAATTCGGTTCCATTAATTGTATAGGTCGTTGCGCCATTCAACGCTTTCAGACCGATCTGAACATTAGCGTCTTTAGAAGTGCTAAACACAACGGACATACCTTTCATTAGGTACAGTTCGTTCTTCGGACCGTTGTCCAAAAGGTCTTGAATATCCTCTACGGATATACCGTCACCCAAAACAATGGCTCCGTTTTTCGCACCGGTAGCGAAAACCTGAGAATAGATATTTTGGGCAATTTGATTAGCGTACTGACCTTCATCGGTATTTACATTCAAGCCTGCAAGCACCTGATCGCGCAATTCGATGAAGACAGGATCCGCCTCATTGTCAGCCTTGTAAACATCATTGCTTTGATCGCTCAGCGTACCGTAAACTCGGAAGCCGTCCAGCGCAACCTCTGCGCCGTCGATAATATGGGTGATAACGACCGTATATTCATCGTGCCCCAAATCAGTAATGCTAACGATCGGAACATTGTATGCGATAACAGCCTGACCATTAGTCGCGCCACTGCCGCCGTCCTTCATTGCGGTCTGCACCTGAAGAAGTTTGACAGTCTTACCTTCGCTGTTCTTAACCTGAATCATCAGGCTGCCGGAATTAGTGTTGCAATTAGCATAGATGTCTATGCCGGTTCCGGTAAAGATAAAGGTTGCTTTGTCGCCCACCTGCGTACTGACGGCGTAAGTCACGTTAGACGCACCAATTGAATTCTCGTATGCGCCATCATAACCATAGTTGCCATTATTGCTGCCTTTAATCTGGGTGGCTTGAGTGCTATCTCCTTTACTGCCGCCAGTGAAACCGACAAAACCAGCAAAACCTTCCTCGTAGTAGACGGTGGTAGCGGGGTAAATGTAGATTTGATGGGAAGATATAGTTTCTCCATCGGTAAGTGTAAGGGTCAATGTTTCCACGCCTTTCAACACTCGGGTAGGTGTGTAAACAATCTTTCCTGATTTGATTTCTGCAGTACCATACGTCGCTCCAGCTACGCTGGCACGCTTAAACTCATTATCGAGGGTAATGCCTAAATCGTTAGCCGTGATTTCCACAGGCAGACCGAAGTCCACTACAAAGCTGTGAGTGTTGTTGAAGGTATAGTACAGGTAGACGTCCTTTCCGTCATCGCTGAGAACAACTTCAACACATGTATAATCACTGTAACGATACTGGGCACCAATAGCAGACATGCTGGACAGATCGGAAGAAACATTCTGCATCTTGCCCAACTTGTTAGTTACAGAACCATTGCTCAAGTCACCCTTCCACGGATCTGCTAATCCAATGTTCGAATTAAAGGTAGTACCAGTCTTTACACTTATACTGTAACTGTAGAATGACGAACTAACAGTCTGGTCAATATAGTAAACATTCAAAGAATCTTCGGTTTGCTTAGCACGTACATAGTAGGTGATCTTCATACCTTGCTGACGGTAAATCTCAAGACCGCTTACAATTGGATCCCCGCCGATACTGTAGACGAACGCACCGGAAATGCTGGTATAAGTACCAAGACCGCTGTTATCCAGATCCTCTTGCGTCGCAGCCCATGCAACAACTTCCGTACCATTATAGCTGTAACTGGTATTACCGACCGCAGTGCTTGCCAGAGTGGTGCCGGGATTATCACTGGTAGGCGTCACAGTGATGAGATATACTTCATACTCATCTGTTTCTTCTGCATATGTCATGCCGAGCGTGCGATAATAATAACCGTTCTTTGTGGTTGAGGTATCGCAGTGGAAGCCAAGGCTGTTACTGGTGGGGAAGGAACTAGGATATTCTTCGCCGCTTTCATATTTAACAGTATAGTCAAGCAGCACATACTTGACCTCCAAGTAGTTTAAGTCGCCCCAGCTATCTTTCTGGGGACCCCAGTCCACCACTTCCGTAGTCACTTCGTT
>CAZMTU010000149.1:0-4225 GCA_964569225.1 uncultured Lachnospiraceae bacterium
CAATAGAGAAACCCCACTGTTTTTGTGAGAAAAGGACAAAATTAAGCGAAAACACACTCCGTCCTTGAATATCTATGCCAAGCGCAGAAAGAGAGCGGACAACCGAAGCGAGAAGAAAGCCGCAGCAGAAAAAGCCAAAAGTCGCGAATGCAAGCGATATTATCCCGACGGTTTCAAGAATTTGAAACAAGCATCGAGGAAACAGGCGTATTTGAAATATATGCAGAAAATGGCTATTTTCGCTGTCATTTCACAAACGCGGTAAAGATGATTTCAAACAAAAGCTTTAATGGCTTGTCGATTCAAGTTAAGGCGAAGACCGCCCTGGAACATTGGAGTAATCCGGTATCTCGGGGCGGACTGTTTTTATTCCCTATTTCCGGTAATGTAGTAATCGCAATACTCGTCACCATTTGCAATCGTTTTCTGTCGGTGGAGAACGCCGTGCTGCAGGGTAATCATAACATTATCAAGCTCACAGAAAAGAGGCATAAGCTCTTCAACGCCAATCTTCTTGCAGTAGATACACATTGGGCATCGGGTAATCCGGTAATAACAGGCCTTTTCATGGGGCTGACCGACAAAGTCAACCTTAAAAGAGGCCGGGTGCTGTATCTCTTTTTCAGGTGTATACCACTTCACATATTTGGTGATGCTTTTCTTATTTCTGTTCTTTCCCTTTTCGGTATTCAGATTGGTCATGGAGAAATACCATTTCACATGATACAGAGCGCGGCGCATCATTTTCTGAACTATGGTGGGCGGAATTTTCTTTTCACTTGCGATATACGGTGCAACACAGTTCGTTGCATGCCATAGGATTGTCATCAGCGATATCATCTGCTTCCGCGACTAGCTTTTGGTAGACAGCTTTGCTCTTCTTCATGATCTCGGCCGCGTAGCGGCTGTCATATTTTTCTGACAGAACCTTTTTCATAGCACTGGAAAACAGCCAGAAGTAAAACCCATTGTATTTCATATCGGCCCTCCTCAGAATATAGCTTTTGAAGCAATGCAGCCCAGCCGTCTGTGCTGTAGATAGCCGACGCTTCAAGACAGGCTCTGGCCGTTTTTTCATCATAACCACGCTTGATAATCTGAGGATAACAGGCAAACTGTGCAGTAACCAATACGTTCATTACTTCCGGACTCACTTTACCGTGCCCGTAAGTATCAAAAAAAGCAATGCTCTCATCAATCTTTTTGAAAACGATCGTGTCAAAGTAGTACTCCAGGCTGCTGCCTGAACTGTGGCAAAGGAGAAAAAACTGTCTCGTTGTAGTGAGAAAACAAGAGCTTCAAAATCGCCTCGGATTCCATTTTTATAGACAGTTCCAGATGCAGCGGCAAATCAGCAATGGAAAAATCCTAAAAGTATTGCTGCTCGACATTGCGATAGAGATCCTCGATTCCCGACGTCAGTGGCTGCAAAGACTGCTGAAAAGCTCATCCTTTGTTTTATACCTGGTTCTTATTGCGCCGATTGTGACGCCAGCGTTTTCAGCGATTGTTCTTAACGAGGCATCGGATAGCCTTTTCCAAGAAATTCAGAAAGAGCAGAGTTTGTTATCTTATCATCTAAACTGTGATCGCGCAGGGCCATAAGTTGCCTCCTTTGGATAATTACAGTGTAATCAATTTCGCTGTAATTATATTATCTTGGAAAGGGAATGTCAATATATTTTGACATTCGCTGTAATGGTTAATATGCGCTGATTGATTATTCGTAATGATGTGATATAATGTGACTAAACACATAAATTGAGTCACAGGGTGATAGAGATGGCAGCTTCATTTACTGATCAGGAAAAGCAGGTCATTTTATCTAAAATCAAAGAAACGGCAAAGCAGTATGCATCAGTCGTTGGTATCCGAAAAACTACAGTGGACCAGCTCGTTGAAGCGGCTGATATTTCCAAGGGTATGTTCTATAAGCTATATTCGTCCAAGGAAATGCTGTTCTTTGAAATGCTGGAGGACATGCATAAGGAGGCCTATGAGGCGGCAGATCTGGCGCTGAAAAGCTGTTCCGCTGAGCTGCCTTCAAAGAGAACCGCAAAGGCGTTTGCCTGCGCATGTAAAGTAATGGAGCAGTCCGGAATGCTTGGCATCATGGAAAAAGATATATCGTATCTGCTTCGCAAGATCCCGGAGGAGATTACAAATGAGCATTATCACAGTGATGAGGTTCACATCCGGAAGCTGCTTGAAGACAATCACCTGGTTCCTGCATGTGGTGTAAAAATTGCGGCAGATACTGTACGGGCTCTGTTCCTGACGATTAACCATAAAACGGAAATCGGCGATGATTACGATACCGTACTTGGATTACTTATAGAGGGAGCTTGTGAAAAAATGTTTCCTTAAAAATAGAAATCGCTCTGCGGAGCGGATTTTATAAAACGCGTAGGTTGGGCCTTTCTAACCGATAGATAATACTTGGAGGTTTTATGAATAAGAAAATCTGGGATTTGTATGCGCCAATTTATGAAAAGGCCATGAGATCTGACCGAAAAGTTTATGAATATATGTACGACCGTATCCCGCAGGTGATTGTGGGAAAAGAAGTTCTGGAGATTGCTACCGGTCCGGGGCTGCTTGCAAAGCATGTCGCACACGCTGCGAAGTCCATGATTGCAACAGACTATTCGGATGGTATGATTGCAGAGGCAAAAAAAGGAGAATATCCTGCCAACCTAACTTTTGAAACGGCAGACGCAGTAGCGCTTCCGTACGCAGATAACAGCTTTGGTGCAGTGGTAATTGCCAATGCCCTGCATATAATGACAAAACCGGAAAAAGCGCTTTCGGAAATTGATCGGGTACTGAAACCGGGCGGAATCCTAATTGCGCCGAACTTTGTGGAGCACAAGAGTACGTTCATCAGCCGCGTTTGGTCAGGCATTCTGAAAATCGCAGGAATATCATTTGATCACCAGTGGACTGCTGAAGAATATAAGCGGTTCCTAGAGAAAAATGGCTGGAAGATCACGCACAGCAAGGAAATGCAGGCGCGGATCGCTATAATTTATACCGAGTGTGAGAGAAATGAAAGAAGAAAATGACATGATGTTTCCAATATCTATCACTTAGGATCAACTTTTATTGTAACAAAAAAGCTGAAAGGAAATTCCTTTCAGCTTTTCATAAACCTATTGCCTCTGAATTTTAACTATCTTCTCAAAAACGGCGGAACGTCGATCTCTGAATTGTCGCCTTTTGCAATATTAGAAGCACTCTGTTCATCTTCCTGAAGACGGTTTTTAATATCCGAGAAGAAATTGCCGGATGAACGTCCCGTACTGCTCTGGGCTACCGTCGTTTTTTTGCTGGAAGTAAAGCCCGTTGCAATAACCGTAACAACAATTTCATCTTTAAGATTTTCATCAATGACAGCACCAAAAATGAAGTTTGCATCCTCATCTACACAACCTTGCACCATGGCTGCCGCCGCATTTGCTTCAAACAGCGTAAAGTCTGGGCCGCCGGTAAAGTTAACCAGAACTCCGCTCGCACCTTCAATGGTAGTTTCGAGAAGCGGGCTGTGAATCGCCGCTTTGGCTGCAGCCTCTGCCCTGCCTTCACCAGTTGCGCGGCCAGTTCCCATGTGGGCATAGCCAGCATTTTTCATAACAGCTTTCACATCAGCAAAATCGACGTTAATTAAACCAGTAATAGCAATTAAGTCGGAAATACCTTGAACACCCTGTTTCAAAACTTCATCAGCTAACTTAAATGCATCCACTAAACTTGTGTTCTGCTGTACGATCTGAAGCAGACGGTCATTCGGAATTGTAATAAGCGTATCGACATTTTCCGACAGAGCCAAAATCCCCTGTTGGGCAAAGTTCATCCGCTTGCGGCCTTCAAAAGCAAACGGTTTTGTTACAATACCAACGGTTAAAATACCGAGTTCCTTTGCGATACTTGCAACAATAGGCGCCGCACCGGTACCTGTACCGCCGCCCATACCGGACGTTACAAATACCATATCCGCACCCTTTAACACGTTCGCGATCTCATCGCGCGTTTCTTCAGCCGCCTTCTGACCGATCTCTGGGTTTGCACCTGCACCTAACCCTTTGGTCAGCTTTTCGCCGATCTGAATTTTTTCTGAAGCCTGAGAAAGAAGCAGTGCCTGCTTGTCCGTATTAATGTTGATAAATTCAACTGCCGACATTCCGGCCTCAATCATTCGGTTCACCGCATTATTCCCGGCACCGCC
>CAZMTU010000150.1:0-4079 GCA_964569225.1 uncultured Lachnospiraceae bacterium
TCTCAAAAGGTCGTGGGTTCTTAGGGCGAAGCCCTAAGTCGCCCTCCGCGGAGGGCGAAATGCCCGGCCTTTCTCTTTTTGTGAGCTTTTTCTCTTGGGCTTTTTAGGCAAGAGAAAAAGCGGACAAACAAATTTGTACTTTCTTACGAATAGCGCAATTTATTCTCGACTTTCTCTACAGACTGAAAGAAACTGCCGCAAAATAAAATTTGCGGCAGCTTTTTCTTCGATGTCTGCTTTTTTACCTTTTGGGAGAGATAAAAGGCCGCAGCCCCGTTCGGGCTGCGGCCTTTTAATTTTAACCGCCCAATTTACGCTCAATCCTTCCTTTTTTCCCCAAAACAGGTTCGAACGGTTTAGCACAGTAGACAACAGACGAGCAGCGCTCCGTTTTTATTTACTCCACAAAGCGAACATATCCTTCCTTACGAGGCGCCGCCTGCGGTTCATCGCCGTCGGCATACCCGATCACACAGTGTCCAATGCCTTCCCAATCGCCCTCAATGCCAAGCGACCGCAGAATTTCTTTTCCCTCCGGTGACTCAAATTCTTCCTTCGCCCGATGAATCCAGCAGCTCCCCAGTCCGGCGTCATGCGCCGCCAGCATGAGATTGCCCATCACCAGACTGCCATCATAGAGATAGGTGCCTACAGATTTATCCGCCAGTACGATCAACACTACCGGAGCACCGTAAAAGGGATCAAAATCATCGGTCCTGCCCATAATCTCAGCGTTCATCCGGGACAATCTGTTTCTCAGTTCCCGATTCGTTACCGCAATAATCAGGGGCGACTGCCTACCCATACCGGTTGCCGCAAAGGTTCCCGCCTGCGCAATCGTTTCGATCACCGCTTTCGGCACCGTATCCGGCTTATAGCGCCGCACGCTTCGTCTGGTCAGAATGTTTTTCATGGCTTCTGTCATCTTTTTTCCTCCTTGTATTAAATCTTGGAATATTTATTCTTAGTATATCACTTTTTTCATTTTCTGTCAATTCCGTAAAAGAGTTCCGGTATGTTTAATTACCGAGATCCAAAATAATTTATGCTGCTTGAATGCATGCAGTTAAAAAATTCAAACAAACCTGCTATAATAGAGTTAAAATATATAGTTAGCATATAAAACAGACGAATGGAGAAAAAATGACCGAATTACTTAAATCTCTCTGCCAAAAAGGAAAATGGGGGTCCTTTACAATGAACCGGGAACTAAATTCATTTACGGCAAGCTGCTTGCCGTAAACGATCAACATTATGTGCTCGCTTCACTCACCCCGGACGAAGCGCCGGATGGTCTGATATGCCGTTCGGTAGAATCGCTGCTTCGGGTTGAAACCGGCAGTCAGTATGCAATGAAAATGTAAAAATTGATGTATCTCAACTGCCCGAAATTTGCCGATATAAAACCGGACGACACCAAGCTGCCCAGATCACTTTTACTCTATTCTATGAATAACGGACATTTAGTATCTGTTGAACTGACGGACAGCGGCTATGATGACCTTGTCGGATTGATTAGCGATATAAGGAATGATCTCTGCACCATCGTTCCAATTGACGAATACAGCAGCGAGGACGGCATCGGTTATTGCCATATAAGCGACATAACCTGTATTAGCCGCGCTTCTGAAGATGAAAACCGCATTGCCCGTCTATGGCAAACACAACACTGATCAGCCTATCTCCAAAACAAAGCTGCCGTAAGTGCTCTTTTGCGGCAGCTTTATTTTAGTATTATGAATTAGCAGTTCAATATTCAAATCAGTCGTAATATTTGCTTCGCCGCGTTTTAATAACAGCATTCACTACGATTCCCGCCGTTACAGCGCCGACCGACAGAAAGCAAAGAATATATACCGCAATTCCCAGTGAATCGTCCAGCTTTACTTCTTCCCAGAGATTATTCACCATATTCAGAGTATCCCGATCCAGATTCCGGAAACAGTATTTTTCATATTCCGCGTGGAAATTAAAATCTTCCGGATAAAGGATCTCCATAGCATTTTCATGAATATCGTTCATATACTCAATATATTCTTCATCAGTGTACACCAGTGAATTGGGTGAAGCGTAATAGATATATTCCGCATTGGCAATGGCGGCGTCCTTTGACAGCATAAAATTAATGAAAATCTCTGCCGCTTCTTTGTTCTGACAGCCTTTCGGAATGCACATAGCGTCTACAAACAGATTCGTCCCTTCTTCTGGATAAAAGAAATCCAGCGCGTCATTATCCTCGTACATATAGAGAAAATCACCGGCATAATAGGCGGCAATCGCCGCATCGCCGTTCATCATCTCCCCAAATACCTCATCCATCACAAAGCTCTTGAGCAACGGTTTCTGCTTCAGCAGTTCATCCCTTGCCTGCTGCCACAGCGTTTCGTCCGTGGTATTGACGTCAATCCCCAGCTTATACATGGCTGTGCCCAACGCGTCTCTTGAATTGTTGAACTGAAGTATTTTTCCGGTATAATGATCGTTCCACATCAAATCCCAACGACCGGTAACATCCTCTTCCGCAACCTGTTCGGTATTGTAAATAATGCCTACCCGACCGTAGGTATAGGGAATAGAATAGAGATTATCGGGATCATAGTTAAGCCCCTTAAAGGAATCGTCAATATACTGATAGTTTGGAATGTTGTCAAAATTCAGTTTTTCCAGCAGGCCCTCGCTGATCAGCCGCGCAATCATATAATCGGAAGGAATAATGACGTCATAGCCCGACACGCCGTTTTTTATTTTGGCATAAAGGCTCTCGTTGCTGTCAAACTCAGAATAGTTTATCTGAATGCTTCTGCCGTAGGTTTCTTCATAGTATTTTTTAAACTCTGCCAGCACGTCATAGCACGCTTCGTCGTCATAGGAAAGATACTCTCCCCAGTTATATATATTGAGCGTAACCTCTGCCGCCGATACCGGCAAAGCGAGCAGGAAGCAGATCAGCAGCATTCCTGTTACAGAAAGAAGATACCTCCAAAAGCGTTTCATAGCTTCCCTCCTCTGACCTTTTTAGGCTTTTTCTCCTTCACCGGTTTTCCGCTGATCCTGTCCCCCTTAGCGGAAACGATATTGGAAAGGATAAGCAACACCAAAATAGCCAATGTCATAATGCTGGAAAGCGCGTAAATGTTAGGCTTAAACGGTTTTTTCACCAATGAATACACATATGTGGGGAAGGTTTTAAAGGAAGCGCTGGTCGTGAAATAACTAATGACAAAATCATCCAAAGAAAGAGTAAACGCCATAATAAGTCCCGACAGAATACCGGGCAGGATCGCAGGCAGCTCTACCTTGAAGAAAGCCTGCAGAGGTGTACAGCCCAAATCCAGCGCCGCTTCCGACAGATTGGGGTCAAGCTGCTTCAGCTTAGGCATTACCGAAAGGATCACATAGGGCAGACTAAAGGTGATATGCGCAATGAGGATCGTCCAGAAGCTGAGAATATTCAGACCGATAAGGGTACTTACTGTCACAAACAGCAGCATCATGGAAATACCGGTCACAATATCAGGATTCATCATGGGGATATTGGTCACCTGCGTCACCAAATTTTTCACCCATTTTTTCTTCATGTAAAAGATACCGATAGCCGCTGCCGTTCCGATAAGCGTTGATATGACGGAAGAAAGCAGCGCCAGCACCAAAGAATTCAGCAAAGAGCGAACCGCTTCCCCTCCGCTTAAAATGCTTTCATACCAACGCAGAGAGAATCCGCTGAAGGTAAAAATACTGGAGGTAGAGTTAAAGGAAAAAAGCAGCATGACCGCCACCGGCGCGTACAGAATCACAAAGCAGAGAACGGTATAGACATGGGCGAGCTTTTTCATACGATCACCCCCTCATTGTCATCGGCATACCGATTCATTATAGTCATACTGATAATGATCAGAATCATTAAGACCAGCGAAAGCGCGGAGCCAACATTATAGTTATCCGCTTCCTTGAACTGACGTTCAATGGTATCTCCGATCAGTGAGAAAGTGCGTCCGCCCATTGCGTCGGAAATGTAGAAGGTACTGATGGATGGCACGAACACCATAGTCACACCGGAAATAATTCCAGAAAAGGAGAGG
>CAZMTU010000151.1:0-4002 GCA_964569225.1 uncultured Lachnospiraceae bacterium
GGCAGGAATCCACACATTCATAACGCAGGGAATTCCGGTTTCTTCCGCAAAATATTCGGCGATACGCAGGCAGGCAATGCCGTGACGCACCCAGAAGGATCTAATTTCTTCGTCCGGCGAAGTCAGGGTAAGCCCGGCAGCCTTGGGATGCGCGAAAAAGGTCGGATTAAAATCCAGTCCCATTCCCTTTTCCTTGGCAAATTCCACCCATTTCCTGAAATGCGCCGGCTTCAGCTGATCCCGATCAACCCATTCGTCTTTTTCGAAAATGGCATAGGAAGCATGAAGATTCAGCTTTTTCATGCCGCCGATCAAAGAGAACGCCACGCTAAGATCGCTCATTAGTTCTTCCGGCGTAGTAGCTCTGCCGGGATAATTTCCGGTTGTCTGAATACCGCCGGACAGTGCCTCCTCAGAGTCGAATCCCCGTACATCGTCTCCCTGCCAGCAGTGTACTGACAGAGGCAGCGCGGACAGACTTTGAATGGCTTTATCGGTATCAATCCCCCATTGCGCATATGCTTTCCGGGCATTTTCGTATGCTTCATTCATAAATTTATTCATTCCTTTCTCAAACTTCATATTTGATTGCATCAATGCGATAATTTACATGTCAAAAGAATAATGTACTGCTTCAAACGAATGTTTCAGCATTTCCCTCGCCTCTTTAACCGAAGCAAAATTGCCTGTTCCGATCATTTGCGCGGTCAGATTTCCGATAGCGGTGGCTTCATTGGGTCCTGCATAAACAGTTTTTCCGCAACGGGAAGCGCAAAGCCGGTTAAGCAGCCGATCTCTGCTGCCGCCGCCTACAATTTGAAGCGTATCATACCGATCGCCGGTAATATGCTCTAATTCTGCCACTGCCTCGGCATAGTCGTCCGCCAGCGATTGATAGATTACAGCGCACACTTCGGGCAGCGGAAGGGTCGGCTTGCCGCAAGCCTTTCGTACAGCGCTGACCATACTTTCAGGCGCAAAAAAAGCTTTATCGTTTACGTCTACCCGAAATGGAGTATTCAAACATGATTCCGCAGCCTGACGGATCGCCTCATAGTCCATACCTGATTCCCGTTTAACCGATTGAAGCATCCACAGCCCCATAATATTTTTCAAAAAGCGATAACGTCTGGCAAATCCACCTTCGTTGGTAAAATTGCAGGTACATGCGTGTTCCGACAAATCCGCTTCCGGTCGCTCAACTCCTATCAGCGACCAAGTTCCGGAAGAGAGATAGATTGCCCGTTCCTCCCATACGCTAAGCACAGCAGATGCCGTATCATGAGCCGCCGGCAATACTACCAGCGGCGAACAGCCAACCGATTCGGCAATTTCCGGTTTAAGCGGTCCGAGCACACTGCCTGCCGGAAGAATCGGCTGGAAAATCTCTTTAGGTAGTCCCAGCTTCTCGATCAGCATCCAATCCCAACCACCGGTCGCGGGGGTAACAAGTCCGCTGGTAGTGGCGATGGTATATTCACTTGCTTTCACACCGGTCAGCCGGAAATGCAGATAATCCGGCATAAACAGCAGTGAATTAGCAGAAGCTAACCGTTGAGGCGTATACTTTTTTTCCGCCATCAACTGATAGACCGTATTGAAATCCTGTTTTTGAATGCCGGTTCGGGCATACAGTTCACCAGAGGACAGCACCTGATCAGTTTCACGATCCATCCCCACTGTTCTGCTATCCCGATAAGCGACCGCTTCTCCTATTGGCTGATCTTCCCCATCCAGCAGCAAATAATCCACCCCCCATGTATCAATTCCCATATAGGAAGGCGTCAGCCCCGCTCGCCTGCATTGGTCAATCCCTTTAATCACTTCATTGGTCAATCGCTCCGCATCCCAGACAAGCAGCCCCGTTTGTTCTGAGCGAAAGCAGCCGTTTTCAAATCGGTACACCTCTTTCGTCCGCATTCTGCCGTTTTCCATCCATCCGACAATATGTCGTCCGCTGGAGGCGCCTATATCCACGGCAAGGTAAAAAATATTCATAACAATGTTTTCGCCTCATTTTACTACTTTTTTTATTATCTATCCTAATTTCTTTTATACGAAACATATTTATTATAACACATGAAGTCAGAGGCTTCAAGTGAAAAATCAAGCAAATCAGTGTGATAAATTGCTGTTTTTTAAATTTGTTTATCAGTAAAATCAGGCGGCTGAGATTATCAATCCACAGCCGCCATCATGACACCTTTTGTTCTGTAAATACCGTATGCTATTCAGATAACTGTCAGTCTACAGGTTTCATTACGCCTTTACCGCATATAAACATAAATCCCATGGTGGAATATAGGGCGGACGGCGAAGGAACAACCTGTATTCAGGTTCTATCTCATGAATCATCAGCGGTAAACGCCAGATATCCTCCCCCCTGTGATAGAGCGAAACCGCCAAATCAGGCATGCAGCGTTCAATAGTCTGTCGGCTGCCTGAAAGCGCTTCAGCTTCCGCTCCTTCCACATCATATTTGATATAATCCACTGATTCTCCACAAAGCAAGCTGTCCAAATCAACTCCCTCTACCGAACGACCGCCGCCAGAAATAAGGTGACTGTTCCTGCTTCCTTCATCTGATAAACTCAAAGAACAGCTTTCTGACCAGGCGCATGCCTGTACAGCGGTCAATCTGTCCTTCCATCCTTCTGTTTCTGCCCGCAGAACAAGTTTCCGAAAAGAACGCCTATCCGGTTCCATTGCCCAAATGGACTTAAGATTTGGTTGAACAGTCAGCAATTCTGAAACTGTATCCCCATTGTACGCCCCAAGATCGGCATAACTGTGATAACGTGTCGGATGCAGAACATCCTCAAACAGTTCACTGCGTGAACTGGCGGTCGCAATTAAAGGAGCAATTTGACCGGTAAGCCGATACTCAATCACTCCGTCCAGTACCTTCTTTGATTGTTCGTCCGCAAGCAGCGAGCGAACAGCATCCAGCTTGTCCTTCACCGACAGATAATAGTCTGCGGTAAACAGCGTGTTTCCCGCCACAGGCAGTTCGGGCACATAAAATTCATAATCCCGATCAAGCAATTCAAAGCGCTCAAGTAATTCAGGCAGTGAAGAACCAAAGGATAACAGAATGATAAACTGTTCATACTTTTCAGTGATTTCTTTAAAGGAGAGCACCCGTTTTCCATGAAATGTATGTCCCCGAACAAAACCGTCCGATGCAAAAAAGTCAGATGCTTCCAGCCCATGGGCTGAAAGCACTGACAACAGCTTATCGGCACCGTTCCCCATACCGTATAAAACGATAGGCTTCCCTGCCTGCTGCAAATATTTCCACAAATCGTTCATTGGCTGATAAATGCGCGGTAAATCACACGTACCGCTTCTTCAAAATCCTTTTCTGCCACGCCTAAAATAACATTATTTTCACTGATTCCTTGATCGATCATCTGTACGTTAATTCCCGCATCCGCAATCGCAGTAAAAATCCTGGCTGCCGTCCCTATACTGCGGATCATGCCCCGACCTACTACTGCAATCAGTGCCAGTCCGTCTTCCACCGACACACTGTCAGGATTGACCTCAGCGCATATATCCCGTACCATCTGATCTCTGCACTGACTGATTGCAGCGGTAGATACGATCACCCCCATGGAATCAATTCCCGAAGGTAAATGTTCAAAAGAAACATTGTGTTTCTCCAACACCTGCAGAACCTTCCGTCCAAAGCCTATCTCGGTATTCATCATATCTTTATCCACTGAAATGACCGAAAAGCCCTTATGCCCGGCAATACCGGTAATCCGCCGCTCTCCCTGTACCGGCTCATCCGCATGAAGCACGATCATCGTGCCCTTATCCTGCGGACGGTTCGTGTTCCGAATATTAATGGGAATACCCGCTTCCCTTACCGGAAAAACAGCGTCCTCGTGCAGCACGGTAGCACCCATATAAGACAGCTCCCTCAGTTCGGTATAAGTGATATATTCAATGCTTTTGGCGTCAGGTACAATCCGAGGATCTGTCATCAGAAAGCCG
>CAZMTU010000152.1:0-3953 GCA_964569225.1 uncultured Lachnospiraceae bacterium
GAACACAACGATAGACGGCACGCCCACCTGACGGGCAAGCAGAATGTGCTCACGGGTCTGAGGCATGGGGCCGTCAGCGGCGGAAACCACCAGGATGGCGCCATCCATCTGGGCAGCGCCGGTGATCATGTTTTTCACATAGTCAGCGTGGCCGGGGCAGTCAACATGAGCATAGTGACGCTTGTCGGTTTCATATTCAACGTGACGGGTGTTGATTGTGATACCACGTGCTCTTTCTTCGGGTGCGTTATCGATCTGGTCATATGCCATGAATTCAATATTGCCGTTCTTCAGACCGAGCGTCTTGGTGATAGCAGCAGTCAGAGTGGTTTTACCATGGTCAACGTGACCGATAGTGCCAATGTTTACATGAGGTTTAGTTCTCTCAAATTTAGCTTTTGCCATTGGATTAATCCTCCTAAAATTTATAATTATTTTGTTTTTGCTTTAATAATAGCTTCAGAAACAGACTTCGGAACTTCCGCAAAGTGATCGGGTTCCATGGAATACTGTCCGCGTCCCTGTGTTTTAGAGCGCAGATCAGTCGCATAACCGAACATTTCTGCCAGCGGTACAAACGCGATAATCTCTTGCGCTCCGCCCTGTGCTTCCATAGACTGAATCTGTCCGCGACGGCTATTAAAGTCACCGATTACATCGCCCAGATAATCATCGGGTGTAATAGTGGTAACTTTCATGATCGGCTCAGTGAGCACCGGATCGGCTTTCCGCATAGCTTCCTTAAACGCCATAGAACCGGCGATCTTAAATGCCATTTCAGAAGAGTCGACCTCATGATAAGAACCGTCCCAAAGGTTTACCTTAACATCCACTACATTGTAGCCTGCCAGCACACCATTCTGCATAGCGCCCTGAATACCGGCATCAACCGCAGGAATATACTCCTTCGGAATCGCGCCGCCTACAACTGTATTGACAAATTCGTATCCCTTACCGGGCTCATTAGGTTCAATAGTGATCTTGACGTGTCCGTACTGACCTTTACCGCCTGACTGACGGGCATATTTCATATCCACATCCGCTTTTTTCCGGATAGTTTCCTTATAGGAAACCTGAGGCTTACCGATGTTAGCTTCCACCTTAAATTCACGAAGCAGACGGTCAACAATAATCTCCAGATGGAGCTCGCCCATACCGGCAATGATGGTCTGACCGGTTTCTTCATCCGTATAGGTACGGAAAGTGGGGTCTTCCTCAGCCAGTCTTGCCAATGCAATCCCAAGTTTTTCCTGAGATGCCTTGGTTTTAGGCTCAATTGCTTCCTTAATAACAGGTTCTGGGAACTCCATGGATTCCAAAATTACTTCATGGTCATCCATGCAAAGCGTATCGCCGGTTGTAGTATATTTCAAACCAACCGCCGCGGCAATATCACCCGAATACACTACATCAATGTCCTTCCGATTGTTAGCATGCATCTGCAAAATACGACCAATCCGTTCACTCTTGCCTTTGGTAGAGTTATAAACAGCAGTACCTGCAGCCAGTGTACCGGAATATACGCGGAAAAAGCACAGCTTTCCAACATAAGGGTCGGTCATAATCTTGAATGCCAGTGCAGCAAAAGGAGCACTGTCATCTGCGGCACACTCTACCTCATTTTCGCCTTCCGGCTTGGTGGGATCAATCCCCTTATACGCAGGAATATCGGTAGGAGCAGGCATATAATCAACCACAGCGTCAAGGAGCTTCTGTACGCCCTTGTTTCTATAGGAAGTTCCGCAAATCACCGGTACGATCTGATTTTCGATGGTAGCCCTCCGAAGTGCTTTCTTCAGGTCGGCAACCGGAATTTCCTCACCTTCCAAATAAAGCATCATAAGCTCTTCGTCGGTTTCTACAATGGCTTCCACCATAGCATTCCGATATTCGGTAGCCATGTCGATCATATCTGCCGGAATGGGCTCGACGCGCATGTCCTTACCCATTTCGTCATAGTAAATGTCCGCTTCCATATTCATCAAGTCAATGATTCCGCGGAAGGTGTCCTCTGCACCGATGGGGAGCTGAATCGGAACTGCATTTGCCTTCAGACGTTCTTTCAGCATCTTTACGCAGCGCAGGAAATTCGCGCCCATGATGTCCATTTTATTGACATATACCATGCGAGGTACATGATACTTGTCCGCTTGACGCCATACTGTTTCAGACTGAGGTTCAACGCCGCCCTTCGCGCAAAGAACGGTAACCGAGCCGTCCAATACACGCAGAGAGCGCTCTACTTCAACTGTAAAGTCCACATGGCCGGGTGTATCAATAATATTGATACGGGTTTCAGGAGCGCTGCCGTCGGGTTTGGTCCAATGGCAGGTAGTCGCGGCAGAGGTGATGGTAATACCTCTTTCCTGCTCCTGAGCCATCCAGTCCATGGTTGCTTCGCCGTCATGCACCTCACCGAGCTTATGGTTTACGCCTGTATAATACAAAATACGTTCGGTTGTAGTTGTTTTTCCGGCATCAATATGCGCCATAATACCGATATTACGGGTATTCTCAAGCGAATATTCTCTTGGCATAGACTTTTTCTCCTTTTTAAACTAATCCCATTAATATCTGTAATGAGCGAAAGCCTTGTTTGCCTCTGCCATTCTATGGGTTTCTTCCTTTTTCTTAACGGCGCCGCCCATGTTATTGGTTGCGTCTAAGATCTCTGCAGCCAACCGTTCTGCCATGGTTGTTTCGCCGCGGGTTCTGGAATAGTTTCTGAGCCAACGCAGACCAAGTGTCTGTTTCCGCTCAGGCCGGACTTCCATAGGAACCTGATAAGTGGAACCGCCAAGACGGCGTGCCTTCACTTCCAGTGACGGCATAATGTTCTCAAGCGCCTGGGTGAATACGTCCAGCGCATTTTTCCCAGTCTTTTCTTCAATAATTGCGAACGCATCATATACGATCTTCTGCGCCACGCCTTTTTTGCCGTCATACATAATATTATTGATCAGCTTGGTAACAAGCGTCGAATTATACATAGGATCCGGCAATACTTCTCTTTTGGAAATTTGTCCTCTTCTAGGCACTGTACTTCCCTCCTTCATAAGAATGATATCATCGGTACTCGAAAGATTTCTTCCGTAAATGCAAGGACTATCAGATATTACAAACGATATCGACAGTCGCACGGATTGCAAACACGCAAAAAAACAGTTAGTATCCTGAGTTTACATTCCGAAATTATTTTTTCTTCGGACGTTTTGCGCCGTATTTAGAACGGCTCTGTCTGCGGGCATCCACACCCTGCGTATCAAGTGTGCCACGGATAATATGATACCGCACACCAGGGAGATCACGCACACGTCCGCCGCGGATCAGAACCACAGAGTGTTCCTGCAGGTTATGACCGATGCCGGGGATATAAGTGGTGGTTTCCATTCCGTTGGTTAACTTGACTCTGGCAATTTTACGGAGCGCAGAGTTAGGCTTTTTAGGCGCCGTAGTTGTCACCTTCGTGCAGACACCTCTTTTTTGAGGAGCGCTGATTTCAGTGGGCACATTTTCAAGCGTGTTGAAGCCCTTCTGCAGCATAGGGGCTTTGGACTTGTAAACGGCTTTCTTTCTGCCCTGTTTTACGAGTTGGTTAAAAGTTGGCATATTGCACCTCCTTTTTGATAGTCAATTTCATTTGTAATATCTGATGATGTAAAATATGCCACATGTATCCGGTTCCACACAGCGCGCATACCTCTACACCATAAGACGAGCATATTATAACATTTTCCACTTAAAATGTCAAGCGCTATTCATTTTCATCCAAAATTTCTGCGTTTTGCACAATTATTTCAAGTATCATCAGGAATTTTGAGGTTATTTTAATGATTTTGATTTATATATTTCTTTTTGGCTCCCCACTCTTCAAATCTCGCTTTTTTATTTTCCATAGCGGCGACAAAAGCGTTATTTTTAAAACGAAAATACTTTCATATCAAATAAAATAA
>CAZMTU010000153.1:0-3947 GCA_964569225.1 uncultured Lachnospiraceae bacterium
CGCTTGGCAGCCCGTTTGACTGGATATAAGATTGATATCAAAACCAATTGATTGGAGGGAACGCCTTTGCCAAACGGAAACAGTCAGTTGAAAGTCAGAAAACAGCCTGAAAGACGGTGTCTGGGCTGTATGCAGTCTTATCCTAAAAATACGCTGATACGGGTTGTTCGAACTCCCGAAGGAGAAGTCGTACTCGATTTTCACGGTAAAAAATCGGGACGCGGGGCCTATATTTGCAGGAATGCCGCTTGCTTTAAAAAAGCAAGGAAGGCGGGACGTTTTGAACGGAGTTTGGATTGCACGATTCCGGAGGAGATATATGACCGTCTGGAAGGAGAGATCGCTGAGAATGGGAATGGATAAATTTCTTGGAATGCTGGGGCTGGCGCATAAAGCGGGGAAAACAGCTGTCGGTACCAAAGCGGCTACTGACAGCATTCGCTCAGGAAAAGCAAGATTGGCAATACTGGCGTCCGACACTGCGGAAAATGCCAGAAAGCGAATCAAAGATGCATGCAATGCTCATCAAATCCCTTGCCGTGAGTTGTCCGCTTACAATAAGGAAACGATAGGGGCGGCACTGGGCATTAAATCAGGCGAAACGGCAGCGGTGGCTGTGACAGACGCGCATTTTGTAAAGGCGCTCTCACAATTGATAGGAACCAATGAAACAACAATGCAGGCGGGCAATTCTGATCCGCAGGAGGTGCAATAAATGATAGAAAACGGTAAGTATAAAATCAGTAATCTTGCAAAGGATTTAAAGCTGAAGAATAAGGATATTATTGATTTGTTGGAAAAGATCGGGTTTCCGGGAAGAACTCATTCTTCGGTTCTGACAGCAGAGGAATACAGCGTTTTGATGAATTATTATACAACAAACAGTCAGATTATCGATATTAACGGATATATGGATAAAAAGACGGTTATTGCCGATCCCGCTGTTGTGAGGTTGACACATGCACCGGCTGCTAAACCTTCTGAAAAAAAACCAGAAAAGCCAACGGTAAAGCCCAAGCCGGACGCTCCAAAGAGCGTACAGGGCATACAGGAAACGCAGCCTGAGAAGCTTTCAAATAAACCGGAAGCAAAGCCTCAAAATAAACCGACTGCTGCAGCTTCTGAACCAGTTGGTGTCTCCAAAACGAATGTACCGAGGACTGATGCGCACAAAAAGCCAGCTCAAGCTATGTCTGCCACAGAAAACGCAAGACCGCGGCAAAAGAAGGATGATTTAAAGGAAAAACAGCAGAAAATCGCTGAAAGAAGGGCAAAGGAAGAGCAGAAAAAGCCGCAGGATCGCTTTGTCAATCCGCTTGCGGCACACACTCAGCAGAATGCCGCGAACAAAGCGGCTAAGAAGAATAATAAGGATAAATCTAAGGAACGTCCTCAAACACAGCAGCTTCAAAGAAATGTGAAGGTACAGACCGGTGTTACCACTTCGACTGACTCAGCGGTATCCAGCTACACCGGCAGCAAGGCGGGGACCCGTGTCATAGATACCCGAACGGTGAATGTAGATCTTGCAAAGTATGATGAAAAGCTTGAAAAGCTGGCGACCGATCAGAAAAATAGGGATGAAAATACCCGCCAAAAACTGAAAAAACAAAATAATAACGGCAATAAAGGCGGGCGGTCTGATTTTAGAAGCGGTAAACAGCCCTTCAATAAGAAAAAAGACGCATTCAAGCCTGTTAAACAGCAGATCAGCATTACCGTGGGGGACGAAATTACCGTCGGTGAATTGGCGTCCCGTCTGAAGGCAACGGCCGCAGAGGTGATCAAGCGGCTGATGATGCTGGGGGTAATGGCGAATGTGAATCAAGTGGTCGATTATGATACGGCTGAATATGTAGCAACTGAACTGGGAGCCAAGATCTCCCGCGAAGTGGTAGTTACTATAGAGGATAAACTTTTTGACGATCATGAGGACGGCGAAGAAGAACTTTCTGAGCGCGCGCCTGTAGTCTGCGTAATGGGCCATGTTGACCATGGCAAGACCTCTATTCTTGACCGTATCCGTCACACCAATGTAACGGCGGGCGAAGCGGGCGGCATCACGCAGCATATCGGCGCATACAGAGTAACTGTCAACGGGAAGGATATTACTTTCTTAGATACGCCCGGTCATGAGGCTTTCACCGCAATGCGTGCGAGAGGCGCTATGGCGACTGATATTGCTATTTTGGTAGTAGCTGCGGATGATGGCATTATGCCTCAGACCATTGAAGCAATTAACCATGCTAAGGCGGCTGACATAGATATCATTGTCGCTATCAACAAAATGGATAAACCCGGTGCGGATCCCGAAAATATTAAGCAGGAAATGACCAAATACGGTCTGGTTCCCGAAGAATGGGGCGGAGATACCATCTGTGTACCCGTATCGGCACTAACCGGAATGGGTATGGAAGATCTGTTGGAAAATGTTCTGTTGGTGGCAGAGGTCAAGGGACTTCGCGCCAATCCCAACCGTCGGGCAAAGGGAATTGTCATCGAAGCCAGACTGGACAAGGGACGCGGTCCTGTAGCAACCGTGTTGGTGCAAAACGGAACGCTGAATACCGGAGATGTGGTAATTGCAGGAACGGCAGTAGGACGTGTTCGTGCCATGACCAACGATAAAGGAAGAACCATAAAGACGGCAGGACCTTCGGTGCCGGTGGAGATTATAGGGCTTTCTGAGGTGCCGGACGCTGGCGATGAATTTGCTGCGGTGCAGGATGAAAAGATGGCGCGTGAACTGGTGGAACAGCGGAAACAGAAGAGCAAGGAGGCTGAATTTAAGGCAAACGCTAAAGTTTCTTTGGATGATCTCTTTGCACAGATTTCCGATGGGGCGAAAGAGCTGAATATTATTGTTAAAGCCGATGTGGGCGGTTCTGCGGAAGCGGTTAAGGCTTCACTTTTGAAGCTCTCCAATGTAGAAGTAAAGGTTAATGTTATTCACTCGGCGGTTGGCGGCATTACCGAAGGTGACGTCATGCTGGCGACCGCTTCCAATGCGATCATTGTAGGCTTCAACGTGCGCCCGGATAAGGGTGCGTTAGATAGCGCAGAGCGCCAGAAAGTTGATATCCGCACCTACCGTATCATTTATGAGTGCATTGAAGAGATTGAAGCCGCAATGAAGGGTATGCTGGCGCCTAAATTCAAAGAAAGCTTGTTGGGACACGCCGAGGTGCGTCAAACCATTCATGTACCGAATGTGGGAACGATTGCCGGTTCTTATATTACCGACGGTAAGGTGATCCGCAGTGCGCAGATTCGGGTGCTCCGGGAAGGCATTGTGATCTTTGAGGATAAGATTTCCTCTCTGCGCCGCTTCAAGGATGATGTGAAGGAAGTGGCACAAGGATATGAATGCGGCATCGGACTGGATCGTTTCAATGACATCAAAGAAGGCGACATTTTGGAAGCTTTTGAGATGGTGCAGGTCTGATTCGCTTTTGAATCGCAGAAAAGCAGGCGTTCAATCGCCTGCTTTTCTATTTAGTTTTTTCGAATGAAACGAAACTTGACAAGCCACCGTAAAACCGCTATAATAAAAGCATCGGAGTATCCCGACACCTTTATTAATGAATTGAGAATAGAGCGGGGAATCAATGATAGACGCTTCAAAATGGCTTCAATGGGCAATGGAACTGCAAAGTCTTGCACATGCTGGGCTGAGCTATGGGGCATTGGAAAGAAGATATTTTTCCGCTGAACAACTGAACTGAATGCCGCGAAAACCGGCAAAGAGCAGATAGCGCTTTGTTTTCAAGCACATGAGGAAGAACACTGGACAGTCGAATTTGACTGATATGAAAGGAACCGTAAATATGAACAGCGCGGATAAAATTATATCCTTGCAAATGGAACGGCAGCACTTTACCATTCAGGCAAATCAACGGGAATATTTGAGGCTGTTCCGAGATACGCAGCCCGGTCAGAATGTGTAT
>CAZMTU010000154.1:0-3898 GCA_964569225.1 uncultured Lachnospiraceae bacterium
AAAGGATCTCAGCTCCGGATATTCCAGACCGGTATCCGCAAAAACAGCGGGGATGTCCGCGCATACCCGTCTTGCCAAATCCAATAATACGGTACTGTCTTTCCCGCCCGAAAAGCTGACAAACACTTTCCCGTCATATCTGAGATACCATTCCAGCAGCTTTGCTTGAGTAACCTGTATTTTTTGCTCCAAAGGCCACGCCTGCATAATTTTTAAATCCTCACGGTTATATCTAAGCATTCTCATACCCCGCAAGCACTGGAATCGCGGGCGCGGCTTCAGCGTCCTCTAAATGCACATAGGCAGGATTGTTTACCAGATTGCACAGCCGGATAATATCCTGCTACTCCAATATTTCCGTTCGGATGCCTACATCAGAAAAATATCCCTCCAAATATTTTAGTTTTTGCAGCAGTTCCCGTTCGGTGTTTTCACCGGCCTTATCCCACAGCTTTAAATAGAATTGCCGTTCTACCACATCTCCCGACAGCGCAAACGTACTCATTTCCATCATTTCCTGCCGCAAAAGCTCTTTTTGTTTGGCATCCGCGCAGGAAGTCAAACTGTCCGACAAATTTGACAGCAGCGGCGAAATGTCTACCGGACGGGACACCGCCAGAAGCTGAAACGGATATTCAGCCCCTGATAAGTTCGCCGTAAGCTGTTTCACAATTTGCTGCTTCTCTGATTTGGAAAACAGATCGATACTGATCGGCATGATCCGCAGATAAGCAAGCACCGTATTGTCACGGGTATACAGATATTTGCCGTTAATATCTCTGACATTGACAAATTCATTGGCGGCTGTCATAGCCGGATCCGCTTCCTTTTTCCCTTTTGTCTTATTACCGGAAAACCGCATATAAAAAAACACACCGCCGCCCAGCAGCGCGCATACACAGATCATAGTAATAGGTAAAATCAAACGATCGCCTCTCTTTCTTATAAACTCAATTATGAGGAATCTATAGTTCGCAGTCTTCCTCATGTTCATTCTCAACGCCGGGCAATCGGTTTTTATTCATTGCCGCTGTGGTACATACCCGTAAATACCCTTGATCCTTCAAATAATCGAAGCAGCAGTTGAGATGATCCAGTTCCTCATCTGCCGCGTCGCGCCATAGTTTATCTTCCTTTTTCCCATAGGAGAAGGCCGTAACCGAAAAAGTAACGTCCTGACGGTCACGATAGGCGCAAACATCCTGATATTGCTTCGAATCTATTACCTGCCAACAGGTCGGATGTCCCGGCAAAAGAAACTCGTCGCTTGGCGTTTTCACTTTGGAAAACAGTATCATATTTCCGTTTGCCGTTTCATCCAGTTTTTCCTTTTGAGTTTTGCAGAAATCTTCAGCATATCTGCCCCCTAAAGCCCAATTACATTGCAAAGCCTGCTTAACCGGCAGACCTTTGGATTCTAAAAATAAGCACTGTGCTTGCAGCACCTTCAAATCAGCCTTTGCCGCCAAAGAATAAGCATAGGAGGAAGAATAGTGCTCTACAGATTGTCCCTTAAAATATACATATCCCTCCTGATCCCGATCCATATATTCTATGCCTAAATAATCCGGACGTTTATACTGTCCGGCTTCCACATTCCGGTATAGCTCGTCTAACAGCCTAAGCCCTTTGTCGTTCAGAAAACCGTTGACCGCAAGTTCCGTCAGCTTCAGGTGCTGCGGAGCCAGATCATTTCCGTCATGGGTCTTTTTCATGATGGTCAGTACTTTGTCTATGGGTTTCATTTTTCCTCCTTTTTCTCTCACAAGTTAATTCCCTGAAAAACAAACGCTTTTGGCAGAGATTCGGAGTAACTTCCGCTGTAATCCCCTTGTCCGGATAACGTGAAACCGGACGTCCGACAATCGCGGCGCCTCGCAGTTTTCTTCTTCATCTGTTACACCTATGCAAAATTTACAGCCTTGTACCTTTCCATGGCGACTGTGATGCTGCAATACAAATTCATTTGCCTGCTTCATAGTGATGAGTATTAATTTCACACTTCAAATTCCTCCTCTTCGTTATCTTCCGGCACGCGCCAATCTTCGCCATCATACATTTGGTTCCATATAGCAGCCGCTTCCGCATTTACTTCGCACAGCACCGGACAGACCTGTAAATCATGATCCCGTTTCTCAATGGCACGCTCTATACAAACAGGCAAATCCCGTATTTGCGTGTATTCGCCGGAACTCCATTCATTGTACAAGGCGTCCAGTATGTGCGGATAGGTCATCAGGGCATCCATCTGCCTTACGGACAGCTCGGCATTTAACAGTATCGATACCATTTCATTTTTGATTGTACTTTCACATGCTTTGCATATAATTTCTTCATCAGGCAATGTTTCAAGTTGATTATGAAATGCCTCGTTCTCTTGTTTTACACGTTCCCGCATCAGCTTCATTCGTTCACGGAGGTAAACATCCTCCACAAACCAAAATACCGCCGCAGTATAATCCGGCTGCCGGTCAACTATCTGCAAATGCAAAGCCAACGAGCAGTCTGCCATTGTCAGCAGACTGTCACATTGATATAAAGCGTCAACGCAGGGCGCCGTCCACTGGATCAAGCTGAGTTGACTTCGGATTGCGGTATACTGTCCCAGCTTCTCTATCCGGTATTCGGTCGGCTGATTCTGACTGTTCGCCCAAAAATGCTCAATTTCCATATCCATTTTTTGTAGTACGCTTTTCATGTCCGCCACTTCCATCACCTTACTTTATAGTTATTCCTTCTTCTCGGAATGATCCTTCGGTTTTTCCGGTTTTTTTTTGTAACGGACGGCTCTTTATTCACCTGAAACAGCGCCATAAAGCATACGCCAAACCAACTGCCCAAAAGCAATCCCACCCAAAATCCTATCATACTTCTTTTCCCTGTCCTTCCGCGGCAAGCTGCCGCTCAATTTCTATTATTCTTTTTCCTACCGCATATACAACTGTGACGGTCACACTGTTTCCGGCTTGACGATATAGCTGATGTTCCGAATTGACGGCGCGCGCTCTGTCGTACATATCATCTGTAAACGCTTGAAGCCGCCAGCACTCTCTCGGCGTCAACCGACGAATTCGTCCGCAGCCTGCCATAGCGGTTCCTTGATTGCAGGAAGCGTCCAAAGTTTGGGCGGTTCCTTTCCTTACACGGCTGTGGCGGGTTTTGCTTTTAGGGAAAGCAAGGCGAACATTTTCCGTCAGCTTCGGATTGCCTTTGCACAGGTCGATAAAATACATGCCTGTTTTTCCGGCACTGCCGCCGCCTTCAGCAGTGAGCGTACAGCTAACGCCGTTTGCATCATATATCCGGCTGCCCTGCGGACCGCCTACGAGTTGTATAAGGGCTTTGCCATTACTGCCTTCGATAGGAAATACTTTTCGTCCACTGCCGACTCTAAAATGTCGGTAAGCGACAAGATAGATTCGTTCCCGGTTCTGCGGTACGCCATGGAATTTTGAATTGAGAAGTCCGTACTCGATATGATAGCCGATTTCGGCCAGCGAATAGAGAACGGTCGCAAAGTCCCACCCTCCATTAACGAACAGCAGATTTTTAACATTTTCAATGACAAGCCATTCGGGTCGATCTTCGGCTGGCGTGCCCTTGAGCAGTCTAACAATTTCAAAAAAAAGCGCACTTCGCGCTCCTGCAAGCCCTCTTTGTCGGCCAGATACAGAAATGTCCTGGCATGGAAATCCGCCTGTCCAAATGTTGACGCTTGGCAGTTCTTCCGGGGTAACTTTAGTAATGTCTTCTCCATACCACTCATCCTCCTTTACATCGTATATTGCACGATAGCTGCGATCCGCAAATTTATCTATTTCACAGTGGCCTTTGCAGATCATCCCACATAACTCAAATCCCTTCCGAAAACCGCCGATTCCGGAAAAGAAATCTAAAA
>CAZMTU010000155.1:0-3883 GCA_964569225.1 uncultured Lachnospiraceae bacterium
AAAGCTACTTTGACGGAGAAATGCAGGTTTGCGGTAAAATTACCGCCTTGGAGCTTGAAAAACGATGATGTACCGTCTGCTTGAATTGCTGCTGGGTTACTGCAGGATCACACTGCGGGGTTCCCCCTCCGCCATCGCCACCCTTTTTCTGCGCAAAAAAGTCAATGTTGCCCGAATGAAAAGCGAAGGCGACTGTGTTTCCTTTGAAGTGCTGCGCTATGAAAAAAAACGGCTGCTGAAGCTGCTGACAGACTATCCTTTTGAAATAATAAGCCAACAAAATAAGGGGCTGCCCGCGCTGCTCATCCGTTACCGGTTTCGCTTTGGATTGATGTTGGGCGCCGCCTCCTTTGCCGCTATTGTCTGGGCTTCATCTCTGTTTCTGTGGCAAATTGAAATTGTAGGCAATGAATCGCTTTCTGACAGAGAAATTCTCAATTTGCTGAACGACCACGGTTTTTCTATCGGCAGTTATCTGCCTGAGGTTTCAGTAAAGGAACTATGCAACGACTGTCTGCTTTCCGACAGCCGTCTATCCTATCTCAGCATTAATATTATCGGCACACACTGCGAAGTGCAGGTGAAAGAAACCAAAACAGCCGATCCTCTGCCTGATGATCTTCCTTCTGATATAACCGCTGAATACGACGGTCAAATCTGGCGGTTAGAGGTCTATTCAGGTCAAGCGCTGGTGAAAGCGGGCGAAACGGTTCAAGCCGGACAGGTGGTGATTTCCGGATTGTTTGAACAGCCTGACGGCACCTTCCGGCTGGAGCGTGCTTATGGAAAAGTGTATGCCAAGATCCTGCGGGAATTTACCGTTACCGTGCCTTACGAAACTGAGATAAAGGTCTATACCGGCAGAACCATTCAAAGAAAATCGCTGAATTTTTTCAAAAAAAGTATAAAACTTTTCAAAAACAGTGGAATTTCGATGCCAAGTTATGATACAATAGAAACAAGCAATTCATTTACCATCGGCGACAGTCTGGTACTGCCGGTCAGCCTGCGCACAACTGAATACCGGGAATACGCTACTCAAACGATCATTCGCGGTGAGGATGAAGTTCGACGGATTGCCGAAACACAGATGGCAGATCTGTTGGCAGCCGAGCTCGCCGAAGCAGAAGTGCTTACGGTCAGCCGAACAGTCAGTATTGACGAAACCGGCTGCCATATCAGTTGTTCAATCTATTGCATTATGGACATTGCAAACGAGCATAAGCTGGTCGGCACACCGTAATAATCCTGCTCAGCCGTTCAAATAAACCAAAGAAACCTGTCACTTTCCTGTAAATTGTGAATTCTATAATTTCACATTCAAATGCAATAAATTTGCCCCGTATTACTGCTAAGTGATCTGCATAAAAACATCGCCGTATGGCGGAAAGGTACAGATATAAACAAAAATATGGAAAAACAATTATATGTAGGCTCTGCCGACACTATTGCCGCCATTTTCGGCAGCTTGGACCTGAATATCCGCCGCATTGAAGAGGCACTGGGCGTAGTGATCGCAAACCGAAGCGGTGATGGCAATTCCATTACGGTATCGGGAGAAGAAGCTTCGGTAAACTCTGCCATCGCCACCCTTGCTTATCTGAAAAGGGCTGCCGAAAGCGGCGAGGAGATTTCTGAACAAAAAACCGAATATGCCCTCCATCTATATATGGAGGACAGTGAAAGCGACCTTTCAGCCCTTGACCGGGACTGCATCTGTCTGACCTCCAAGGGCAAACCCATTAAGGCGAAAACCTTAGGGCAGAAACGCTATGTAGAACTGATTCAGAAAAACACCATTGTGCTGGGAGTAGGACCTGCCGGTACCGGCAAAACCTTTTTAGCAGTCGCCATGGCAGTGGCTGCCCTGCGTCGCAAGGAAGTATCAAGGATAATTCTTACCCGTCCCGCTGTAGAAGCCGGCGAACGGCTGGGCTACCTGCCCGGTGATCTTCAGAGCAAAATTGATCCCTATCTTCGTCCGCTGTACGACGCGCTCTATGAAACGATGGGTGCAGATACCTTCGCGCGAGGCGTGGAAAAGGGAGTCATTGAAATCGCACCGCTGGCTTATATGCGCGGACGCACATTAGATGACAGCTTCATTATTCTGGATGAAGCGCAGAACACTACCTCTGAACAGATGAAAATGTTTCTGACCCGTCTGGGTTTCGGCTCAAGGGCGGTGGTTACCGGCGATCTGACTCAAACCGACCTGCCGCGCCATGTTAAAAGCGGACTTGCCGAAGCGGTAAAGATTCTGGAGGGCATTGAAGACATTGCCATTCACCGCTTTACCGAGCGGGATGTGGTACGCCATCGGTTGGTAATGAAGATCATTCAGGCATATGACAGGAATGACCGTGAAAAAAATGAAAAGAATGCTGCCCGTCCTGCCCGCACATACAGAAAGCTGTGATCAAAATGGAAACGCAGATTTATATTGAAAACCGTCAGCATTTGTTTAAATTCAATTTTGCTCTAAAGCATCTTTTACACCTCGCGATACGGGCGGCGCTCACCTATGAGGGCTTTGAGCGCCCTGCAGAGATATCGGTTACGCTGGTAGACAATGCACAAATTCACAGGTTGAATTTAGAGCGCCGGGGCATTGACCGCCCTACCGATGTGCTCTCCTTTCCCCTGTTCGACGATGATTATCATGACGGAGAATGCTGTGTGCTGGGGGATATTGTGCTTTCTATGGAGCGGGCTGCTGAACAAGCAAAGGCATACGGTCATTCCTTAGAGCGGGAGGTTGCCTTTCTTACCGTTCATTCCATGCTTCATCTTTTAGGCTACGATCACGAAGCCTCCCCTGAGGATGAAGCGGACATGTTCCGCCGGCAGGAGGAAATCCTTGCCGCCATGGGGCTGATCAGATGATTTTTTATTGAATTGACCGTTAGCCTCCTGAGCAGAGCGTACTCCAGCGCTTTTTCCATGAGAACGGCACAAATAAACTTTTTATGAGCTCGGAAAATACTTACCGAATATAGAACTTCATTTTAAAAGTATTTTTGAAGCATCAAGCTATTCTTAAGAAGTTCTTAGCGGCTAAGACAAAGCTCACATACAATCAATTTAACTCAAGAAAGGAATTCTTATGCATAAAATCGGCTTTTTGGCCATTGTCGGACGTCCCAATGTAGGAAAATCCACCCTGCTAAACGCCCTGTTAGGAGAAAAAGTGGCCATTGTATCCAAAAAACCTCAAACCACCCGCACCCGTATTACCGGTATTTTGACAAAAGACGAAAATCAATTTGTCTTTCTGGACACGCCCGGCATGCACAAACCCAGAACAAAGCTGGGCAGCACCATGGTGAAAACCGTGCAAACCGCGCTTGCCGATGTGGACGCCGCTATTCTGGTGGCTGACGCCGGCAGAATGCCCGGCGATGTGGAGGAGCAGCTTATCCGCCGCTTTGAGCAGGACAAGCTGCCTGCATTGCTGGTGCTTAACAAAACTGACCTGACCAATGCCGCCCGGCTTGGTGAGGTTATCTCAGCCTACGCAAAATGTTATGATTTCGCATCGGTCATTCCCATTTCTGCCCTGAAGCAGAACGGTATTTCAATCGTATTAGAGGAAGCCGAAAAACTGCTTCGGGAGGATGAATGGATTTTTGACGCGGACGAGCTGACCGATCAGCCTGAACGGCAAATCGCCGCTGAAATCATTCGAGAAAAAATTCTCCGTTTGATGGATGATGAAATTCCTCACGGCACCGCCGTGGTCATCGAAGAATTCAAGGAAGAGGGTAAGCTCCTTCGCATCCGCGCGGAAATATTCTGCGAACGGGAAAGCCACAAACGCATTCTGATCGGTAAGGGCGGCACAACGCTAAAAAAGATCGGTTCCTATGCCAGAGAAGACATG
>CAZMTU010000156.1:0-3747 GCA_964569225.1 uncultured Lachnospiraceae bacterium
TTGTAAAATGCGCCGTCGCAATGTGCCGGCGCATTTTATAAGCTGCTTTACCCTGTTAAGTTTTTCTGTTAGACATTTCATGGATAATGTCTGATTTTTAGACATCTTCAAGGCAATGTCTGTTTTTATGACAGTTCACAACGGATTGTCTATTTGCATTAGGTTTTTTTTCTGCTATACTGCCTTTGAAGTGAGAAACAGATGATTTGTATAGGCTCATCAGATAATTCGGATAGGAGGCGTATGGTATATGCGTTCTGTAAAACCCATGAAAACCGCAAAAATCGGATATATTGTAATATCTGTTGCGCTGTGTGTCTTAGGCGCTCTGCTAATCGTTTGGCCGGCCTTTTCAGCATTGGCAATCGGCACAGTTATGGGAGCGATTATGATTGTGTTCGGAATAGTCCGATTGATAGGTTACTTTTCAAAGGATTTATACCGACTGGCATTTCAATACGATTTTTCATTTGGTATTTTGATGATCGTGTTGGGGGGAATCGTTCTGATAAAACCTGAAAGCGCAATGAATTTCATTTGTATTATATTGGGTTGCGCGATTCTGACAGACGGATTATTTAAAATCCAGATTTCCGTTGACGCAAAACATTTTGGCATTCGGAAATGGGGACTGATCTTAGCATTCGCATTGTTGACTGGAATCGTTGGATTACTGCTGATATTCAGACCGTCTGAAAGCGCGCGTCTGCTGATCATGCTGCTGGGCGCTTCACTTTTTTCGGATGGGATCCTAAATCTGAGCGTGGTTCTCACTGCCGTAAAGATCATTCGGCATCAACAGCCGGATATCATTGAAACGTTCGATTACGAAGAAAGAAAGGATTGATTCAAGCCATGCGTTTTTCAAAAGCGGTTGTAAAATACCGCATTCCGATTCTAATTATCGCCTTTGTGCTGATGATACCGTCGGTGCTGGGCATGATCGGAACCAGAATTAATTACGACATGTTAGATTATCTGCCTGCTGATATTGATACGATTGTCGGACAGGATGAACTGATGAAGGATTTTGGGAAGGGCGCTTTTTCCCTTATTATCGTAGAAGATATGTCTTCAAAGGATGTATCGGCGCTGAAATCTAAAATTGAACAGGTGGAACATGTTGAAACGGTACTGTGGTATGATTCGCTGATGGATATTTCGGTACCCATGGAAATTCTGCCGGAAGCGCTTTACAGCGAATTTAATACCGATCATTCGACCATGATAGCCGTATTTTTTGATAGTTCTACTTCTGCGGATGTAACAATGGACGCAATTCGTGAAATTCGTTCCATTGCCGGAAAACAGTGTTTTGTGTCAGGTATGTCGGCGCTTGTAACCGATCTGAAGGATCTGTGTGAAAAGGAGGAACCGATTTATGTGGGCATTGCCGTTCTGCTTGCCTGCGCGGCGATGATGATATTTTTGGACGGCTGGTTGGTTCCACTGGTATTCCTTGCCAGCATAGGGATGTCTATTCTCATAAATATGGGAACCAACTGGTTTTTCGGTGAAATATCGTATATTACAAAAGCCCTCTCCGCCGTATTACAACTGGCAGTGACCATGGACTATTCTATTTTCCTGTGGCACAGTTACAACGAACAGCGATCGATTCATTCAGATAATAAAGAAGCCATGGCGTACGCCATTAAGGAGACGCTGACCTCTGTTGTAGGCAGTTCTATTACAACGGTTGCCGGTTTTGCGGCGCTGTGCTTCATGTCTTTTACATTGGGCCGTGATTTGGGTATTGTAATGGCCAAAGGCGTGCTGCTGGGAGTAATTGGCTGTGTAACCATTCTGCCCGCTATGGTTCTGATATTTGACAAACCGCTGCAAAAAACTAAACACCGCTCGCTTATTCCGAACATGAATAAATTTGCCAAAGGCGTTACACAAGTATTTCCGGTATTCCTTGCGATATTTTTGCTTTTGATTCCGCCGGCATATTATGGCTACAGCAAGACAAATAATGAGGTTTATTACGATCTGGGACAGTGTCTGCCGGAGGATATCGAATATGTGATCGCTAACAGTAAGCTGTCGGATGATTTCAATATCGCATCCACGCATATGCTGCTGGTAGACGCAAAGCTGCCTTCCAAATCGGTTCGTGCTATGATCGATGAAATGGAACAGGTGGAAGGCGTCAAATATGTACTGGGGCTGGAATCAGTGGTTGGTTCAAGAGTGCCGGAGGAAATTCTGCCCGAGTCGGTCACATCCATTCTGAAAAGCGATCAATGGGAACTGCTGCTGATCAATTCAGAATATAAGGTTGCCAGTGATAAGGTAAACAGTCAGATTGACGCGCTGAACGCTATTTTGAAAAAATACGACGGAAGCGGTATGCTGATCGGAGAAGCGCCCTGCATGAAGGATATGATTGAAATCACCGATCACGACTTTCAAGTGGTTAATACTATTTCCATTGTGGCGATCTTCCTGATTATTGCATTGGTGGAAAAGAGCATATCACTGCCCTTTATTTTGATCTCAGTTATAGAGCTTGCTATTTTTATTAATCTCGGATTGCCGCATTATTTCGGTCAATCGCTGCCTTTCATTGCGCCGATCTGCATCAGCACGATCCAGTTGGGCGCTACGGTGGATTATGCGATTTTGATGACAACCCGCTATAAAGCGGAGAGGATCGCGGGCGCTGATAAACGGAAGGCTGTCACTACAGCACTGGCTGCTTCTATTCCCTCGATTATTGTCAGCGGTATGGGGCTTTTCGCCGCTACCTTCGGTGTGGCGATTTACTCGGATATTGACATCATCAGTTCCATGTGTATGCTTATGGCAAGAGGCGCTATAGTCAGTATGCTATGTGTTGTCCTTATTCTGCCGGCACTGCTCATGCTCTGTGATAAACTGATACAGACAACCACTTGGGGAATGAGGTTAAAAAGGAAAGACTATTCTGAAAAATCTGAAACGGAGGTACTTACAAAATGAAAAAATTTGTTCTGAAACCGTTGTCGCTCTGTCTTTGTGCGGCGCTTCTGATCAGTACGGTAGGCGGAGCTGTATATGCTCTGACCAGCGACCGTGATTCTGTGCGGAGTGAAGCGGACTCTGCGGAAGTAGCGGAAGTAATAGAAAACAAAAATGAAGACGGCGATCTTGAAAACACAAAAAATGAAACGGTTTATATTCTGGCGGGGGCTGACGGTGCGGTTCAAAAAATAATTGTCAGCGATTGGATTCAAAATACGCTTGGCAGTGCTTCATTGAATGATCAAACTGTTTTGTCTGATATACAGAATGTCAAGGGTGATGAGCACTATACTTTGAACGGAAATAATATGTGCGTATGGGACGCGCAGGGAAAAGATATTTATTATCAAGGCAATATTGAAAAAGAACTGCCTGTTGCATTATCGGTTTCCTATATGCTGGATGGTGTACGCATATCACCCGATCAGTTATCCGGAAAGAGCGGTCATGTAATCATTCGCTTCGATTATCAGAATCGGCAATATGAAAATGTGGAGATTGACGGTAAACAGGAAAAAATATATGTTCCGTTTGTGATACTGACCGGTATGCTGTTAAGCAATGATGTATTCAGAAATGTAACAGTTACAAACGGTAAGCTGATCAATGACGGCGATCGTACGGCAGTTATCGGGATTGCTTTTCCGGGTTTGCAAAGCAATCTTGCTATTGATAAGGAAAAACTGGATATTCCCGATTATATAGAAATTTCCGCCGATGTGGAACAATTTGAAATGA
>CAZMTU010000157.1:0-3694 GCA_964569225.1 uncultured Lachnospiraceae bacterium
CCTATCTCTCGGCTTGTATATCCTTCCTCTCTTAACCTTTCTATTTCAAGCTCATAGTCTTTTATGTGACAATAACTTCTTGGCATAACAAAATCCTCCTATGGTAGTTTTTTTAATTCTACCATAGGAGGCCTTTTTTGTCATTGTCCGTTTTTACCGAACCTGTTCAAAATTATGCCCTGCCTTTTTTAATTTTGGAGGCTGCAGGAGTCTATTCTGAAAAGTCCCCTGGATGGTTTTACCACCACGGCTCACAGTTGTAAAGCAATGCGATTGCGGTAGAGAAACCGTATATATCCATATTAGTAGTAGAATCTGATGTAGGAGAGGCCCAGGTTGTCCAGATCAGGTTTTTAGAATTGCGGTTGCTGTAGGCAGTGTCAGCGTTCATCTGAAGCCATCCAAGTATGTCGATCCGGTTTGTGTATTTGGCGTATCGGTAGATCCAGCGGGTCAAAATACCTTTGAAACCGATAAGGTCATCCGAAGAATCTTCATCGGTGAGCACGCCGTTCTTGTTTGGTAGATTGCTCATGGCGTAATCAGCGGCTTTTTTCGCATTGGTCAAGTAGATTTCATCGTTGTATTTCTCATGAAGCAGAGTACACGCACCGATAAAAGTACCCTGATTATAGGAGGAAGCCCATTTGCTGATTTCGCCGGAGAGATTGTATGCGTCATAAACCGCGCCGGTTGACGCAAACATGTTTTGAAATTCCCAGTCCATAAGTGCTTTGGCTTTTTCATAGTAACTGTCATCGTTGGTAGCTTTTCCAATCAGGCAGGCAGCAATAGATGCAGGACAGTTAATGCAGGAGTTTTTAGTTTGATTGTCAGTACGCCAGAACAGTCCTCCGCCCAAATCATCCGAAATAGCCCGATTGTACATCGTATCAAAATTTTTTTGCGCGATCGTCAGATAATCGCTTTCACCAGTCAGCAAAAAAATGCGGGCATATGCAATGCACATCCATGCAATGTCATCATTGTACTCGTTGCTTGCCCATGAAGTGCGTGTATTCGTTCCAACATTTGAAGTTACACCATTAATATAAGTAAGGTATTTATCGTCGCCGGTCTGCTCATAAGCGTCCAGAAATGTTTCAAGAATTTCAGCGGTATCCCAGAAATGCGCGCCGGGCAGACTTCCTCCGCCGTAATAGTATCGGGTAAAAGCTTTGAAAGCTGTTTCAGCCATAGACAGATAGGTGGTACCATGAGTGGTACTGTTGCTGAAATCTGCAGGAAGCGTCAGTGTTAGATCGAAGGGCAGTTCTACTGATGTGCTTCCGTCTTTTATATAAGTCGAGATGAAATAGTCCACCGCCCGCTGCGTAACCGCCTCATCTGCTCCGCAGATTACCAATTTATCACCCGATACCTTGATAACGAACTCATTAAATTCTAAATCGCTGATAGCTTCCGCGGTTTCGTCGCGGTTGGTGTGACCGACCAAAATTTCCTTTACAGTTTTATAGACCTCGGCGTCTTCGTTCCAGCCGATCCAGTCGGTGGCGGCTTCAACCTCAGCACCGGTAGCATTAATAAGCGCGCGGCGAAGCGATGCGGCGGCAGTTTTTTCAGGGGAATCACTACTGACCGTATCTGAACGAACTACCTTATAGATCGGTTGACCGTCTTGAACTAAAAAAATAGAAGTAGAGGTGCTTTCTTCCGGTTCATTTTTACAGGAAGGCAGAAGAAATGAGGAAAAAATCAGCGCCAGCGCCAGCATGCATACAAGAATATGTTTCATATGGATACTCCTTTACAAGACGTCCGATGTGTAAACGCCTATTTTTTTCATTGTATCAAAAAAAAACAAATCTGTCAATAGAATGAAGCGCTTTTTACTTTAATTTTGTTTAAATTGCGAGAAAAATTGTTCAAAAAAAACTATAGTTTAAATTAGCTTTGCGTGAATAAAAAATATTTTGTGATATTTAATTTATAATCATAAATAAAATGGAGGATTATATAGATACAGAAGCAGAGCTATTATCTTCAAATTAACCATATTCTTTTTCCTGATTTTAAGCATTGGTTTTTCCTTGGTATGTAGCGACTGCGTCAGAAATCAATGTTATTCAAGATAACGTCCTAAGTTCAGAATTCGACGCAATTGAGGATGTCAGCGGGCAAGCTGTAAATATAAAGAGGAACAGACACGAAACTCAACTTATTAAAAACATGTTTTAGTTTAATAATGCTTATAATGATCGCATTGCAAGTACACTTTTCGGAGTGATAGTTTCTGTTTCGCTTGTGAACTATAGTAGAACACAGATAAATTCTGATCTGCCTGCTATTGAAGCGGCAGCCGCTAAGAAAACGGTTCCGTCAGACAGTGCAAAGTAAATTAGCAGCTACGGTGAAATTTTTGTTATTATTGCTTGCCGCCAATGATGTCAATAAAATTCCAGTCTTAGTATCAAGAACCATTGATTTTTCACAGCGATTTATGAGCAAAAAAAGACCTCATAGGATTGCTCCTACAAGGTCTTTTGGTTGATATTAAATAGATTTTACTTTTGGCTTAATAAAGGGGGGCCTTATCCGAAATCAACCGTTTTTAATAGCAGCCTGCGCAGCAGCCAGCCGTGCAATCGGTACACGGAAGGGAGAACAGGATACATAAGTCAGCCCAACCTTGTGGCAGAACTCGATAGTGGACGGATCGCCGCCATGCTCGCCGCAGATGCCAAGCTTAATGTCGGGACGTACAGAGCGTCCGAGTTCGGCAGCCATCTTTACCAGCTTACCTACGCCAACCTGATCAAGCTTTGCGAAGGGATCATTTTCGTAGATCTTGTTTGCATAGTAAGCGCCGAGGAATTTGCCGGCATCGTCACGGCTAAAGCCAAATGTCATCTGAGTCAGGTCATTAGTGCCGAAGAGAAGAATTCAGCTTCCTTAGCAATCTCATCAGCAGTCAGTGCGGCACGGGGTATTTCGATCATGGTGCCTACTTTGTAGTGCATGTCAGAGCCTGCGGCAGCAATTTCCTCATCAGCCACTGTGCAGACAGTTTTCTTTACGAAAGCCAATTCCTTTACTTCGCCTACCAGCGGGATCATGATTTCAGGCACCATATTCCAATCAGGATGTGCCTTCTTTACATTAATAGCGGCGCGGATAACAGCGCGGGTCTGCATGGCAGCAATTTCGGGGTAGGTGACTGCCAGACGGCATCCACGATGACCCATCATGGGGTTAAACTCATGCAGAGATGCAATGATGTTCTTGATATCCGCGACAGATTTGCCCTGAGTCTTTGCCAGCAGTTCGATGTCCTTTTCTTCGGTGGGTACAAACTCATGAAGCGGGGGATCCAAGAAACGAATGGTAACAGGGCAGCCTTCCAGTGCTTCGTAGAGCTTTTCAAAGTCACCTTGCTGCATAGGGAGGAGTTTTGCCAATGCTGCTTCACGCTCTTCAACGGTATCGGAGCAGATCATCTCACGGATAGCGGAAATTCTGTCAGGATCGAAGAACATGTGCTCGGTACGGCAAAGACCGATGCCCTCCGCACCGAAGTGACGAGCCTGTTTAGCATCAGTGGGAGTATCGGCATTGGTGCGGATCTGCAGCTTACGATATTTATCAGCCCACGCCATAATCCGACCGAAATCACCGGAGTCGGTGGATGCGGGAACGGTGGGGATTGCTTCGCCGTAGATGTTGCCGGTGGAGC
>CAZMTU010000158.1:0-3616 GCA_964569225.1 uncultured Lachnospiraceae bacterium
GATTTCGTGTGAGTTGATAGATCATAGCGGAAATCATTTCTACATGCGCAAGTTCTTCGGTTCCAATATCAGTTAATATTCCGGCGACTTTTCGGTCTGGCATGGAGTATCTTTGGGAGAGATAACGGGTGGAGGCTGCCAGCTCTCCATCGGGACCTCCCAATGGTAATTGGTGAGAAAATCATTCATTCGTCGTCTGAAGTCTGGCTCATAACACAGACTTTCAAACAGTTTTACAGCAGCCTTCAAGCATTCCAAAGATATTTTTTCTTTATTGGAAGCTATATCTGAGCGGAAATCTGCCGCCGTTTGAAATAAAATATGGATTTCTTTCATAAAAGCTCCTTTCAGTAAAGATTATGCTTTTCAGAGCATAATCTTTACTGAAAGGAGACTTCTTTATGAAAGCGGCAGTGTATATACGGGTATCTACGGAGGAGCAAACTGAGTATTCCCCTAAAAGTCAGCAGGAAATGATCGCTCGGTATGCGGCTGAGCGGGGAATTGAGCTGACTGGTGAATTTACTTACATAGATGAAGGCATTAGCGGGCGGACTGCCAAAGGTCGTCCGGCTTTTCAGCGGATGCTGTCAGACGCAAGACAAAGACCCAGACCTTTTGATCTGGTGCTGGTCTGGAAGTTTTCCCGATTTGCCAGAAATCGGAAGGACAGTATTGTTTGTAAAGCAATGCTGAAACAGTACGGGATAGAGGTAATATCGGTCAGTGAACCGCTGGGCAGCGATTCGACATCGGTGCTGATGGAAGCTCTGCTGGAGGCAATGGATGAGTATTACAGTTTGAATTTAGCGCAGGAAGTCAAGCGGGGAATGGAACAAAAATTTCGGGAAGGCGGAGTGGTCAGCCGTCCTCCGTTTGGTTATTGCATGAGAGAAGGCGCTTTTTCACCGGTACCAAACGAGGCACAAGCGGTTGAAGTGGTTTTCAAGGCAGCGCTTGCGGGGCGACCGATGCGGGCGATTGCCGATCTTCTGGCAGCACAGGGGGTATGCAGATCGGACGGCAGTTTGCTGACTCCCAGAGCCATTCGGTACCTTCTGCAAAATCCTATCTATTGCGGCAGAGCGGGCAGGACCTTGGACGGCAAGTGGGTGGTACTGCCTGCAAATCAGCCGCCGATCGTTACACCTGAGCTGTTTGACAGCGTGCAGCAGCGCTTCGGGCGATCTATACATTCCTATGAAAAACAGCAGGCACAGGAATGGATGCTGCGAGGGGTAATTGTGTGCTCGGATTGCGGTGCGCCGCTGGCAAGGGCGGGAAAGGGAAGCCTGCAATGCAGCGGATATGCCAAGGGGAAATGTCGGATTTCTCATTGGGTGACGGAACAGGCATTGAATGGTGCGCTGCGAAATGCGCTGTACCAACTGTCTATGGATTCACCGGTTTATGTCCGAATTTCAGATCATAAGAAATCCCATCGGAAAGATAGTACGGAAGAAGCGCTTTTGCGCGCCGAAAGGGCATATTTGGCAGGAATTACCAATCTTGATGAATATGCGGCTCAAAAAAATAAAATTTTGACTCTTCAAAAAAGCAGCGAGGGAGTAGAAATACAGCCTTTTTTGCTTGACGGTCGTTTTATAGCGACATTTTTGGGGGCGGATTGTTTTACGGAAGCGGAAAAAAGGCAGCTGATACAGGTGCTTTTCAAACAAGCAGTATTCGATCGGCAACGCGGAACGCTTACATTAGTGTGGCGTGAAATGTAATCTGAAATTGAAAACCGGTCGACAAGTTTCAAGGAAATTCGGGGGAAAACTCTTGACAATCAGGTATGGGTATGGTATACTCAAGACAGTTGTCGCAAACAGCAATTGCTGTGTAATTGCTGTTTGTTTGGCTGCTATAATTTGGGTTTTTTGTGACTGACGGATAAGCGGGATACCGCATGGGAGCAAGGAACTGTTAAATGCCGACCGTCTGGGCAGCCCTTTACTTTTGGTACAGGACTGTCTTTTTATCTTTTTTAGAATAATAAATCTTTTGAAATGGTTCAAAAGTTCTGTCAGTGGGAAAGGAAGATGAATGGATGAAAAAAGTTGCGGTTATTATGGGAAGTGACAGCGATCTGCCGGTAGTTGAAAAGGCGATCGCGACCTTAAGGGAGTATAGCGTTCCTTGTGCGGTACATGTATTTTCCGCTCACAGAACACCGGCGGAGGCGAAGGCGTTTGCAGAGAGCGCGGCTGAAAACGGGTTCGGCGCGATTATTGCGGCTGCCGGCAAGGCGGCTCATTTAGCTGGTGCATTGGCTGCCAATACTGTTTTGCCGGTTATTGGTATTCCGGTTAAATCTTCTACACTGGACGGACTTGACGCGTTGCTTTCCACTGTTCAGATGCCTTCGGGGATTCCCGTAGCGACCGTCGCGATCGACGGTGCCGCGAACGCTGCGCTGCTCGCCATTCAGATTCTGGCTGTTTCGGATGAAGCGCTGGCGGTTAAACTGAAGGAAAGCCGCAAAGCGGCGGCGGAGAAGGTACTGGAAAAGAATGCGGCGATTTCCGCTGCATACAGCACAATAGACTGATTTATTCTCAATCTTATTGAATGAAATGATTGGCTTTCCCTTAGAACCGCTTTGTAAGGAATTCTCAAAAGTTTTTGGAATGTTTATACAGGCGTGCAGAGAGAGCTTCAAATTATGATAAAATTTACGGAGGACATAAAAATGGAAAAAACAGTTCAGCTTTACGAGGGAAAAGCGAAGAAGGTATATGCTACCGATACGGAGGGCCGCTATATCGTATCTTATAAGGATGACGCTACTGCGTTCAATGGGCTGAAAAAGGGCAGCATTGCTGGTAAGGGCGCTATTAATAACCGGGTTACTAATTACATGATGAAGCTGCTGGAGGAAAAGGGAATTCCCACTCATTTCGTAGAAGAACTGAATGACCGTGAAACCGTAGTAAAAAAGGTTAAGATCATTCCGCTGGAAGTGATCGTCCGCAACATCGCCGCCGGCTCTTTCTCCAAGCGCTTCGGCGTACCGGAAGGTCAGAAGCTGCTTTGCCCTACGCTGGAATATTGCTACAAGGATGATGAGCTTGGCGATCCTATGGTCAATGATTATCATATCCTTGCCTGCGGCTGGGCAACCAAAGAGGATTTGGATATCATTTCCGCGTATACCTTTAAGATAAATGAAATTATGAAGGAATTTTTCCTGAAGGCAAATATTCTGCTGGTAGATTTCAAGCTGGAGTTCGGTAAAACCGATGACGGCACTATTGTACTGGCGGACGAAATTTCTCCTGATACCTGCCGATTCTGGGATGCTGCTACTATGCAGAAGCTGGATAAGGACCGCTTTAGAAGAGATTTGGGCGGCGTAGAAGAGGCGTATCAGGAAATCCTTAGACGGATTTTCGGCGAATAAAGGAGGTCCGGTTTGGGAGGATTTTTCGGTGCGGTATCCAGACGGGACTGCGTGCTTGATATCTTCTTTGGAGCGGATTATCATTCTCACCTCGGTACCAGACGGGGCGGTATTGTAATCTATGACCGTGAAATCGGATTTCAGCGTCAGATTCACAATATTGAGAATACCCCTTTTCGCACAAAGTTTGAGAAGGATATTCAGGATTTC
>CAZMTU010000159.1:0-3603 GCA_964569225.1 uncultured Lachnospiraceae bacterium
GCGACGAAGCCATCGCTCGAGAGCAGCAGATTTGTTTTGAAAAGCTATATGATTTTAACGCTACCCGTCCTTCACAGCTGGCGCTGCGGGAAGAAATGCTGCAAGAAATGTTTGCCGAAATCGGCGAGGGCTGCTATATTGAGCCGCCCTTTCATGCTAATTTCGGAGGCAAGCATGTCCATTTCGGCAGCTTTGTCTATGCAAACTTTAACCTGACGCTCGTAGACGACGGCCCCATTTATGTAGGAGATCATGTGATGTTTGCACCTAATGTAACAGTTGCCACTGCGGCTCACCCTATTGAACCTTCTCTCCGCCGGGAAGCGCTTCAATTTAATCTCCCCGTTAATATCGGCAATAATGTTTGGATCGGCGCCGGCGCGGTTATTCTTCCAGGCGTTACGATCGGAGATGACAGCGTAATCGGCGCAGGCAGTGTAGTAACCAAAGACATCCCCGCCGGCGTAGTGGCAGCCGGTAATCCCTGCCGTGTGATGCGGTCAATCGGAGAGCATGATCGCCGGTTTTATTATAAAGACCGCCTTGTGGATTTATAAAGAACGGATATTCATCTTAGCAAAAGCGCTTCTACACCCGTTTATTATTCCCCGTTTGATTCCTTTCCGACAGACTTCGGCTGTTTTGTCATATTCTCTTTTCTTACCACATATTCATGTACCAATGAAATCATAAGCGGAGGAACGAATATGGCAAGCATGAGTATATATCAGGATATCGCCACCCGAACCGGCGGCGATATCTACATCGGTGTAGTCGGACCTGTGCGCACCGGTAAATCCACCTTCATCAAGCGATTTATGGAAACATTGGTGCTGCCGGGCATTGCCGGCGACTACGATCGGGAACGCGCAAAGGATGAGATGCCTCAATCTGCGGCAGGCAAGACGGTCATGACCACAGAACCCAAATTTATCCCGGACGAAGCGGTAGAAATTTCGGTAGGCAGCGCCGCCCGACTGAGGGTAAAAATGGTAGACTGCGTAGGTTATATCGTACCGCAGGCATTGGGACAGACTGAAGACGGCAAGCCTCGCATGGTAATGACGCCATGGAGCACCTCCCCGCTTCCCTTTGGCGAGGCTGCGGAAATCGGCACAAAAAAGGTCATCACCGATCATAGCACTATTGGCGTTTTAGTTACTACCGACGGCAGCATTACAGAGCTGACCCGTCCGGAATATGAAGACGCGGAGCGGCGGGTAGTCAGCGAATTGCAGGCCATGCACAAACCCTTTGTAATCGTCTTGAATTCTGCCCGTCCCGAATCGCCAGAAGCTGAGGCGCTTGCACTGGAGTTAGAAGCCCGTTATAATGTACCGGTGGCACTGGTTAGCTGTTTGACCTTAGACGCGGACGATATTCTTCACATTTTAGGGCTGGTGCTGGAAGAATTTCCCCTGCGGGAAGTAAAGGTAAATCTTCCCGAATGGACCGAGGCGCTGGAAGAGGATCACCCCGTCCTGCAATCGATTCGGAAGGATCTGCTGGAAGCGGCCGCCCGCATCACCAAAACCGGTCAGGCGGAAGAAGTGTTTTCCGCCATCGCCGGCGGCGAATACATCGAATCAAGCCGCATTTCCGATATCGATTTAGGCACCGGCAGCGCCACCCTTGCCGTTGCCCTTCATCCCGCGCTTTACTATCAAGTGCTGTCCGGCTGGACAGGACTGAACATTACAGATGAAGGGGAACTGATTTCCACCTTCCGAACGCTTGCGGCGGTCAAGCGCAAATACGATAAAATTGCCGGCGCTCTCAGTCAGGTCGAACAAACCGGCTATGGCATTGTGGAGCCGGACATCAGCGATATGCGGCTGGAAGAACCTAAAATCGTACGTCACTCCGGCGGATACGGCGTTAAATTGAAGGCATCTGCCCCTTCTATTCATTTGATCCGCGCCAATATTGAAACCGAGATTTCGCCGGTGGTGGGGACCGAACAGCAAAGCGAAGACTTAGTCAAATATATGTTGGATGAATTTGATGAAAATCCCTCCCGCATCTGGACCACCAATCTATTTGGCAAAACTCTTCACGAATTAGTTAATGAAGGCATTCACAATAAATTAGCCGGTATGCCGGAGGACGCGCGTCTGAAATTGGCGGATACCCTCAGTAGGATTATCAATGAAGGCAGTTCCGGACTGATCTGTATTCTGCTTTGATGTTATGAAGGATCATCACATCGGCAAATGCCGTTTTTCCTCTCTCCGGGACAAGGAAATTATTTGCGTAGGGGATGGGCGGCGGTTGGGCTATGCCTGCGACGCTGAGATCGATCCTATTACAGGTCATATCTGCGCCCTACTGGTTCCCGGACCGCTGAAATTTGTCGGTCTGAATCACCGTCCCGGCTTCATCATTCCATGGGAAAACATCGTGCGCATTGGTGACGATATTATCTTGGTGAACGCGGTGTTCCCCATGAAATGACGCTGAATCATCAGCCAAACGATAGGATGAAAATGCGTTCATTAAAATTCGCCTCTCTCCGTTCAGGCATGTTTTCGACTAATGCGGTCTACTCACCAATCCTTTAAAGCTGAAGGGACTTCTAATCTAATAAAGAAGTCCCTTCAGCTTGTCGAGAAAGTCCAGAATAAACTGCGCTATTCAAAAAAATGTCCAAATTCGCTTGTCCGCTTTCTCTCTTACCTAAAAAGCTCACAAAAAGAGAAAGGTACGGAGGGCGACTTAGGGCTTCGCCCTAAGAACCCACGACCTTTTAAAAAAAGGTCGATCAAAACTTCTTATAAATTGCCATACAATTATAGTTTTTCGACAGCCCGAAAGCCAAAGGGACTTCTAATAAAGAAGTCCCTTCAGCTTCATCTTTTTTCCACTAAGTAAAAGAAAGGCGATGTAGGCGAATTTACAATTTGCAGCTTGGACGCACAAATTTTGCGGCGGTCCAGTTTCGAAAGCAGTTCATTGATCAAAGCTCCTTCTACAGCGCCCTCCGCGTGCCCCGGATAAACCGCGATCAGCAGACCGCCGCCATCTGCCAGCAGTTCAATCGCCGCTTCAATCGCCGGAATCGTAGTTTCATGCAAGGTAGTGACCGACTTGTCACTTCCCGGCAGATAACCCAAATTGAACATTCCCGCCGTAATTGATTCCTTTACATACTCTCTAACCAAATGATGAGAGGCTTTAATCAGCCTGTAATTCTTCGACGCGTTTTCCCGCTCCAGTAGGGCGGCAGCAGAATCCAGTGCTTGCTGCTGAATGTCAAAGGCGTATACCCGTCCTGTTTCCCCTACCTGCCGGGACAGCCATAACGTATCATGACCATTGCCCATGGTAAAATCCACCACCGTATCTCCGGGCGAAATATGACCGGCAATAAAGGCTTTTTCGGTATCCAACAAATCAATCATATTGACGCCTTCCCTTTCTCCATAAGACAAAAATTTTGCGTATTTTACAGACGGTTGCGTCTTAATATACACAGACAGTCAAATACGAGTGACGCCAAACGCGCCATCTGAAAGAAACCTGCAATTTCTTTCATTCGCTCATATCTTCATATCCTATTTTCATTGTATTTTTATATACAAGCTCGCACAATCGGTCCCTTCT
>CAZMTU010000160.1:0-3394 GCA_964569225.1 uncultured Lachnospiraceae bacterium
ACAGAATATCGGAAACGGAGAAGCCTTTTTTGGCAAGCTCATCCGGACTGATCGGCAAATCCTTAGGCATCGCTTCTAAAATGGAAGCTTGATCGCTGCCGATCCATTCGTCTTTTGGGGAAGAAACCGTTTTTTTATTAGACAAAATATGTGCCGATTCCGCGTTTGGTAGAACAGACGGATCGGTTTCGCTTTTTCGCACCGGTCGCCCGGAACGCTTGGGGGGGACTTGTTTTTGATTGTTTTTCGCATTGTCTATATTCAACGCATCCGCATCGTCAGCGGATCGATGATTTCGCATCGGGCGTTTGTCCTTCTTTTCGGGCAGCTCTACGCTGGCTTCGGCTACTTTTAACTTGGTTTTTTTGAGAGGATTTACAGAAAAGCGGGGTAAAAAAGCAGGCAGATGTTCTATGTGTATGGTGTGAGGATAATAAAATTCATATTCTTCCAAAATATCTATGGCGCTGGTCACCATTTTTCCGCCATCCTGAATAAGCGAATTTGTGCCGCAGCTGTTTTGATCGCCTACTTTTCCGGGCAGCGCAAAAATATCCCTGCCTTGTCGAAGCGCATCTCGCGCGGTAATCATAGCGCCGCTCTTTTCATCGGCTTCCACAACGAGTGTTCCTTGTGAAAGCCCGCTGATGATTCGGTTGCGTACCGGAAAATTACTGCCGAGCGGCGGCGTATCCGGTTTATATTCAGTCATAACTGTACCTTTCAGAATGATTTCGTCCATTAATTCGCCATTCTCAGGTGGATAAATCCGGTTAATGCCGCAGCCTAATACGGCGATTGTATGTCCGCCGGCATCCAGCGCGCCTCTATGACAGACGCTGTCAATACCGCGCGCCATTCCGCTGACCACGATTGCTCCGCCTGTAGCGAGATCACGGGCAATTACATAGCCCTCTCGTCTGCCGTATTCGGTCATCCGACGGGTTCCTACAGCGGCGATACAGACGCTCTGATCAAAATCGGGGAGCTTTCCTTTGTAATAAAGCAGTAAGGGCGCACGGGGAATCCGCCGAAGCCGCTCAGGATAGAGCGGACTGTCATAGGGAAGCAGGCCTACATTGTTGACCGAACACCATTGGTAAATCGCCTTGGTTTCTTCCAGTTCTTTGTCGGACAGCGCATCTGCGAATTCCGGCTTCAGGTCAGAAATTGCTTCAAATTCCTCTTGCTTGGCTTTAAAGATTTCTTTGGCGTTATAGGCGAAGTGCGGAAGAACCAGATCGACGGCGTTGCTGCCGGGTGTGAGCCGCAGGCTGAGCCAAAGCCAGTATCGGACATCTGTCATAAAATCATTCCCTTCATAGCGAATTCTGTTGCGGTTGTTTAAAGTATTTTCCTGCCCATTTCCCAGAGCAGCAGGGAAGAAGCGGAAGCGACATTCAACGATTCGCTTCCTTGTTTCATCGGAATCATTACGGCTGAATTGCAATGAGCGATTACATCATCCGGCAGTCCGTGCCCCTCATTGCCTACCACAAAGCAGGTCATCTGATCAATTTGAAGTTGTCTTAAATCAACGGCATTTGAACAAAGCGCGGCAGCGCAGACGGTGTAGCCTGCTTCTTTCATAGCCTTCAACGATCGAGGGATATCCGAAAGCGTCAGGATAGGCAGACTGAAAAGCGCGCCCATGGCGCCGCGAATGGTTCGAGGATTGTAAATGTCTGCGCAGTCTTGGCTAAGCAGCAACAGATCAATGCCCATAGCACGGGCAGAGCGGATGATGGTTCCCAGATTTCCGGGATCTCTGACCGACACCGCCATGAAGCGGCTGCCCAATTGTTCCTGACTATATATTGTAGCAGATTTATGAAGTCTGTCAAGATAGGGAGCCACACAAAACAGTCCTTCAGGGGCATTTTCATCGGTTAATTTTTCGTAAACACTTCCGCTGACCGGATAAACTCTGCAGCCTGCGGGAATATTTGTAAGAGGAAGCTGCGTTTCCGTTGCAAATATTGCAGAAAGGGCAACTTTTTTTTCTATTGCCTCACGGTATAGCTTAATGCCTTCAAAATAAAAAAGCCTATGTTCCTCTCTGTATTTTCGGTTTTTCAGTTTGACCGCTTCCACAATAAGACGGTTGGAGCGGGAGGTAATGAATTCCATGAAAACCTCCGGTTCAGTGATTAGTATATGGGTGGGTTATCAACAAAGAAACCCGCGCGAGGAAGTTCTCGCAGCGGGTATAGCATTACCCGGTACGGGTAATATCTCAAAGCGCAGCCTTTGCCTGTTCGCAGACTGCGGCAAAGGCATCCTTATTGTTGACAGCCAGCTCAGCAAGCATTTTGCGGTTCAGATCAATTCCCGCTTTTTTAAGACCGTGCATCAAGGTGCTGTAGTTCATACCGCAAACCTTAGCCTGTGCATTAATGCGGGCGATCCAAAGAGAACGGAAATTTCTCTTCTTCATTTTTCTGCCAGCGAACGCATAGTTACCGCTCTTCATAACGGCCTGCTTCGCCATCTTGAAGTGCTTACTCTTAGCACCCCAATATCCTTTCGCGGCTTTCAGAACCTTTTTTCTTCTTTTGCGCGTCATCATAGCGCCCTTAACTCTTGCCATTTTCGTAATCCTCCTAAATTAACTTGTTTTTTGCTCAGTGCTTCTGGATCAGAGTTTTGATAGCAGGAGCAAAACTGTCGCTAAGATATGCACCGGTGCGGAGCGCTCTCTTGCGCTTCTGAGTTTTGAGGCCCAGATTGTGACGATGATGGGAATGATTCATTTTAACTTTTCCGCTTTTAGTGAGAGAAAATCTCTTGGCGGAGGCTTTATGGGTCTTGATTTTTGCCATGACTGAAATCTCCTTTTAAATCGTGCGATAACCGCTGAATTATTTAACTGCCGTCTGCTTCACGGGGAAAATAAACATGGTCATGGAACGTCCTTCCATAATCGGTGCCTTTTCCACATTGCCAAGATCTGAAACGGATGCGCTGAATTTTTCAAGCAGAGCACGTCCCACATCCTGATGAGTCATTTGTCTTCCTTTGAAAACAACCAGCACCTTGACTTTATTGCCGTCGCCAAGAAAACGTCTGGCGTTGTTGACCTTTGTATTGAAGTCATTAACGTCGATCTGACAGGTAAGCTGGATCTCTTTTACTTCTACCCGCTGCTGTTTCTTTTTGGCTTCTTTTTTCTTTTTATCCCGTTCGAAGCAAAACTTACCATAGTCCATAATGCGGCATACCGGCGGCTCGCTGTTGGGAGAAATCAGAACCAAATCCATGTCCTTTTCGTATGCGGCTTCCAACGCGTTGTTTAGTGATAAAATCCCTAACTGCTCGTTGTCGGAACCGATTACGCGCACCTGTCTGGAGCGGGGAAATGAGGAAGATAAGATTTCTTCGTTAATCAAATGCT
>CAZMTU010000161.1:0-3193 GCA_964569225.1 uncultured Lachnospiraceae bacterium
TTTATCTATTGCCGTCTGCGTGGCATCCAATGTCTGTATAACAGCAACCGCCTGAGCATAGGCATTCTTAACATTTGTTCTTTCCAAAAAGCTTGACACAAGTGCATTCTTAATGATTAGCGTCAGCGAATCCTTATTTGCAACTGTATAATAGCCAGCGGAAGGCTGAGTTCCCACATCGGGAATATCACTGCCCATAACCGAAAAACCGCCGATATCAGCGCCATAACCAAGGGTAAACTGCACCCGAACTACATCGCCATCCGAGAGATAGGTATCTGAAAAACCCACATTCGGAAAAATATTGTTGACCGAATACATCCAACCGGAGCCGTTTGTAATTGCAAATTCGCCTAAATAACCCGCCCAGTTTTGATCGTAATCATCAGGATCGAAAAAGGTCATTGTTTTTTCCAGATGCGGAATAAGAACAGAAGGGAGACAAGGTGAAATATTTAGTTTTCGAGGATTCATAGGAAGCTCGCTCTGCTGATAGCCATTGTAATTTTTAAGCGTAGACATCCCGTCCGCAATATAGGCAAGGTAAAAAGATGCCTGCGGATTGCCGCTATAATAAGCGGTATATCCGGCATCGCTTAGCAAACGAAGCAATTGAACGGCTGCCGTTTCGCCTTCATAAATGGCTATATCAACCGGTTCAATCAAATATCCGCAGCCGAGCGTAAACAATTCTACGCTCCAAGTCGCCTTCCCGATCAGCTCTCCTTCATTTGCCTTTTGATAGGTAATGTGATAAGTAAGTTCCTTTTTCTTTCCGCCGTCAGAGGAGGCAGACACTACAACCGTATTGCTCCCCTCCTTTATGAAATTCAGCGTATAGCTTGCCTTTTCTGAATCATCCCATGTAGGGGTCAGCTTTTCACCGTTAAAGGTGACGGTTGCTCTGATTTTTTCGCCCGCACTGTTTCTGGCCCATACATCAAACGTTTTTTTACTGCCCCGCTGAATACTGTTATCAACCAGTGTAGTTTCAAGTGTTGGACCGGAAATCGCCGAAGCCGGCAGCGGAAGCCGACTAACTAAACATAAGAAAACCAAAAACGCGCAGACGACCGAAAATATTGTTTTTTTCTTTACCATTGTAAATCCTCAACGGAAGCGGAAAAACGGGAAGGCGCGCTTGAGCGCACCATGCCCGTTTTCTTTTTCAAGTTCTTCTGAAATTGATCTTTTTATCGCACAATTCATTAAATGCACTGCCATATTGACGTTTACTTTTATAATCTTTTTCTTCGCTTGTCCGCAAGCAGCCCGATTGCACCGGTACTGCCTATCAGCAACACAAGCCCCAACACAGCCACCATATGATCACCCGTCTGAGGGGGTGTAGGTGTGGTTTCAGAAGCCTTCAGTTCAGCTAATTTTGCCTCAGCAGCTATCAAAAGACTGTAATTGGTTACCATTGCCTGTGCTTCAGCAGAAAGCGCATCATATGCCAAACGGGCGTCATTGATGACCAGCTCACTGTCTAAGGTTACATTGCCGATTTCATTTATCTTTGAAATCACCGTTTCGACCTCTTCCGCCCTTAGCTGTGCGTCCGTTTTCAGAGCATCCAACAGTGATTTAGCATTTGAAAGCTCCGCTTTCACTTCATCCACTGTCACAGCGGCATCAATAGCGCTCTTTCCGGTATCAATGATTTCGGTCAACTCTGCCTGTTCTGCCGCACGGTAATCTGCCGCAGCCTTATAGGTTTCCAACTCGGTCTTAGCAGCTATTTTTTCCTGTGCCAACGCGACAAGTTTCGTATACTCTGTTTCAGCGCTTTCAAGCATAGAAATATTCGAAACCAATACCTTCAGATCATCTCCCAGCGCATTGTAGGCGCTGCGGGCATTTTTAATATCCTCGCCACTGTCAGATGTAACTGTACCGATCGCGTCAATTGCTTCAATGACTTCCATAACATAATCTGCGTCCTCGGTGCTCTGCCAATAAAGAATCGGATACCCTCCATTTATCAGTCCAAAGAGATCTTCCTTAAAGTTTTCTTTCAAAAGTACAAGGAAAGGAGCGGAAAGCAGTTCTTCGGTTGTCAGACCTGTGGTCTGATCAATTCCATCCGCAATCCCCATCTCATAAACATCGCTGTTATAATAGCAATTTGAAGCCGTGCTGCCGCTTGTCAGTTGAGCGATAATGGGTGCGGCCTCACAAACATTGGGATTCGAAGATGTGGCAGACACTTCACCAATATTATAGCAGTTATTTACCGTATTGCCTGCCTGAACTTGTCCAATAATTCCTCCAACCGAATAATTACCTGTAATAGCTCCCGCATTGTAACAATTTTCAACAGTCGCTTCAACCGATGTTCCGGTGCGGGAGGTGTCTAAATGACCTATAATGCCGCCTATCGCATTGCCATTAGGAGAGTAAATTGTTCCCACATTATAACAGCCGCTGACAGTGCTCTTTCCGCCGTCCCGGACGGTTCCTAAAATACCGCCGCTGTAGCCGCCGCAAATAATATCCGCGCCGTTCCAACAGTTAATAATGTCGGCACCATTGCTCCATCCGGCAATTCCGCCAACAAAAGAGAGATTTGGACAGTTAATTTCGCCGCTTGCCAGTCCCACATTTTTTATCACAGCGTTTGTTCCAACATACCTAAATAAACCGCCCTTAGTAGAATACAGATTGTCGATGACATAGCCCTGGCCGTCAAAGATTCCATCAAACTGACAAGAGCTCGATTGTCCGATCGGAATCCAATCGGAAACATTACTCAGATCAATATGCGCGGTAAGCATAACTGTTTTATTTGTAAAGTGCTCTCCCGCATTAACGCGCTCCGCAAATGCAAGCAATTCTTCTACCGTAGCGATTTCAAGCCCCGCACGAACAGACGCTTCTGTCCCAACCGCTTTCTGTCCATTGAGAACAGGATAGCCGTGATTGATGACTGCTGTATCTTTTGCAAACGCGCTGCCAAGAGCAGCAACAAAAGTTTCCTCCTTCATTTCTACTGCATTTTTTGAGATTGCGTTCCCGCTGACTGTTCCCGCAGCATCGCTGCCATCATCGGTGAAGGAACCATATACCTTCGTATTGGCGGTATTAAGGTAATATACATTTTCAAGCGTCACATTTGTTTCTGCCACGCTGCCCACAATAGCACCTGATGCGGTCGAATCGGCAACCACGCCTGTATTATAGCAATTTTGGA
>CAZMTU010000162.1:0-3170 GCA_964569225.1 uncultured Lachnospiraceae bacterium
AACGAATTTTGCAAGGAAAAACCGGCGATTTTCTATTCTGCCGAGCAAAGCACCAACAAATTGAATTTAGAAAAATTTTCATCACTGGTTTTCGGGTATTATGGGGAAACTACATTGGAGCCGTTTTCTTCATGGGAAAATGCCCTGACCTATATTGATGACCGCCAACAGAATGAACGGCTTATTCTGGTCATTGATGAGTTCCCATACCTTGTAAAAAAGAATCGCGCCATGTTGTCGGAATTTCAGCATCTAATTGATCACAGGCTGCAAAAAGGCAAGCTGTTTATCATTTTATGCGGCAGTTATATGGGTTTTATGGAAAAGGAAGTGCTTGGTTCAAAGAGTCCTCTTTTCGGGCGGAGAACGGGGCAGCTTCATATGAAACCATTTGATTATCGCACCAGCATGAAGTTTTTGGATGGATTTGATGTAGAGGATAAACTAAAGCTGTACGGGGCATTTGGAGGAACGGCACTCTATTTACAGCAGGTTGTACCGGATAAAAGTTTTGAATATATTATAAAGAATGCTTTTCTTCGCGTAACGGCATATCTGTATGAAGAACCGTTACTGTTGCTGCGTCAGGAGGTTCAGGAGCCGGGAATCTATAGTGCAATTATTGAAGCGATTGCCGGCGGTGCGTCAAAATCCAATGAGATTGCTACAAAAATCGGAGAAGAATCGGCGAAATGCTTAAAGTATATTGGAGTACTGTGCGAGCTTGGAATTCTGTATAAGGAAATCCCGTTTGGAGAGAAAAAAACTTCAAGAAAAACCTTGTATGGCATTTCAGATTTTATGTTCCGATTTTGGTACCGTTATATTTATGCAAACCGTTCTCTTGTGGAAACAGGCGCTGTCGACGCAGTGATGAACAGGCGTATAAAACCGAACTACAACGACTATATGGGAATTGTATTTGAAAAAATATGCAGGGATTATCTTTCGGCTAAAAATGCGGCCGGTGATTTGCCGATTTTGTTTACATCAATCGGCAGATGGTGGGGAACTGATCCTGTAAGCCATTCACAGGTCGAAATTGACCTGATTGCGAATGACGGTGCGGATTACCTCATCTGCGAGTGTAAGTGGCGTAACGAAAAGCTTGATTTGGGCGTTGTAAAAAAGTTGAAGGAGAAAGCGGATATATTTTACCGGAACAGGAATGAGACCTGGTTTATTCTTTTTTCGAAAAGCGGATTCACGGATGCGGTGATTGAAGAAGCACAAAAGGACGGTAAAATTATTCTTGTAGGGCTTGATGACATTATGGCTTTATGTAATTGAGGTAAAAAATGCCTTCGGCTGCCTAAAAGAGATTTACAGGAAAAGAGAAGATTATTCTTCATCAGAATGAGTATTTTATTAACCGGCAGGATGGAGAGCAGGAAGAGCGGATTACAGATTCCAATATTGAAATCGTCGACGAAAAAGGAAGTACCAATATTCGTGAACCTGTCTAATAAGGTGCTTGAGGGCAGACTGGAACAACTGATAGATTTGGTAAAATTGAATCTGTTGTCTTTAAAAGATGCCGCTGAGCAGGCCCGGCTATCGGAAGAGGAGTTTTCAAAAAGAATGAACAGCTATAGGGTATAGCTGCGGTCTGAGTTAATGTCAAAGTAAAAATTGGAAAATAATGAAAAGTGAAAATCCTGCAAGGCCTAGCCACTTGCAGGATTTTTCGTCGGAGCGTGTTTATGCGTTTATCTGTCTTTGCTTCTTTGGACTATGTATGCATTCAGCATGGCATGCCAGGATCTGCGTTCTTTTGGATTCAACTGTTCCAGAAGAAGCTGAAAATCCGGAATCATGTAGTCCTGTGTCTGATTCGTCTGGGCAAGAAGCACTGAAATATCGCAATCCAATACGCTGCAGATCATAGCCAGAGTATCAAGATTTGGACGTGTCAATCCGCGCTCGATCTGGCTGATATATCCGGGGGAATAGTTTAGTATTTCTGCAAGCTTTTCCTGAGTCAGACCTGCTTTGCGACGATAAGATTTCAGCCGTTTTCCGATTAACTGATAGTCTATATTGTTGGTCATAGTAATTACCTCTGCTTTCCATGGTAGCAAGATTAAAAGGTTTACTTAAAAACTGATAGTCTGTATTGTTAGTCATAGTAATTACCTCTACTTTCTATAGTATCCCGTAAAAATATGGATAAAAGACAATAATCACTAAATAATTACATGTCGCATTGGATAAAAATAAATACTTTAAAAAAAACAATTGTTCTGCAGGATAATTTCATATAGAATAAAAAGGATGTATATACTAAATAAATGGGAGGATATTTTTCATGCCAAAAAGAACAGATATTAATAAGGTACTTATTATCGGCTCTGGTCCGATCATCATTGGACAGGCTTGTGAGTTTGACTATTCCGGTACACAGGCGTGTAAGGCGCTGAGGAAGCTTGGTTACGAGATCGTACTGGTAAATTCGAATCCGGCCACAATTATGACAGATCCTGAGATTGCGGATGTAACCTATATAGAGCCGCTTAATGTGGATCGTTTAGAGCAGATTATTGCAAAGGAGCGTCCGGACGCGTTGCTGCCTAATCTGGGAGGACAGTCGGGACTTAATCTCTGTTCCGAGTTGTATCAGGCAGGTATCCTGGATAAATATGGCGTACAGGTGATCGGTGTTCAGGTGGATGCCATTGAGCGGGGAGAAGACCGTATTGAGTTTAAAAACACAATGAATAGTCTCGGAATTGAAATGGCACGCAGCCAGGTTTCTTATAGTGTGGAAGAGGCGCTGGACATTGCGGAGAATTTGGGATATCCGGTGGTGCTTCGCCCTGCGTATACCATGGGTGGAGCCGGCGGCGGGGGACAATTCGTGCAGATTCATTTTCCGGTACCTCCTTACTTGGTCTCTTCCACGCTGAGCAGATAGCCGATCTTGGCAATCTTACCGCGTGTCTGTGCATTGTCGGGCTGCACGGTGGAATCACCGATCTTGCGCAGGCCCAGGGAGTTGGCAGTGGCGATGTGCTTTTCCAATCTGCCGTTGAGGCTCTTGACGAGCTTGATGTTCAGATTTGCCATGTCACAACCCCTCCTTAACCAATGATCTCTTCTACGTTCTTACCGCGGACACGGGCGACTTCCTCGGGGCTGCGCAGGCTCTTGAGGCCCTCGAAGGTAGCGGA
>CAZMTU010000163.1:0-913 GCA_964569225.1 uncultured Lachnospiraceae bacterium
CGGGCGCTTTGGCATACACGGCGGACAGTATATTCCCGAAACGCTGATGAATGCAGTCATTGAACTGGAAGAAGCGTATAACCATTATAAAAACGATCCTGAATTTAACCGGGAGCTCACCCAACTCTTTAACGAATATGCAGGCAGACCATCACGGCTGTATTATGCTGAAAAAATGACAAGAGACCTGGGCGGTGCAAAAATCTATCTTAAGCGGGAAGACCTGAATCACACAGGAGCACATAAGATCAATAATGTTCTTGGTCAGGCACTGCTTGCCAAGAAGATGGGCAAAACTCGTCTCATTGCCGAGACAGGAGCCGGTCAGCATGGAGTTGCCACTGCAACCGCTGCCGCGCTTATGGGCATGGAATGTATGGTTTTTATGGGCGAGGAAGACACCATTCGCCAGGCACTGAATGTGTACCGTATGCGGCTTCTCGGCACAGAGGTCGTTCCTGTAAAGACGGGTACGGCAACACTCAAGGACGCTGTTTCCGAAGCGATGCGTGCGTGGACTTCCCGGATCAGTGATACTCATTATTGCCTTGGCTCGGTTATGGGGCCGCATCCGTTCCCTACCATTGTACGTGATTTTCAGGCGGTTATCTCAAAGGAAATAAAGGAACAGATTCGTGCAAAGGAAGGCAGATTGCCCGACGCGGTTATCGCTTGTGTTGGGGGCGGATCCAACGCGATCGGCAGCTTCTATCACTTTATCGGAGAGGAAGGCGTTAGACTGATTGGGTGTGAAGCAGCCGGCAGAGGTGTCGATACCCTTGAAACGGCAGCTACGATTGCCACTGGCAAGCTTGGCATCTTCCACGGCATGAAATCCTATTTCTGTCAGGATAAAGACGGCCAAATTGCCCCTGTTTACTCCATTTCAGCAGGACTCGACTATCCTGGCGTC
>CAZMTU010000163.1:923-3148 GCA_964569225.1 uncultured Lachnospiraceae bacterium
CGGACCAGAACATGCGCATCTGCACGATATTGGCAGAGCGGAATATGTGCCGATCACCGATGATGAAGCAGTGTGCGCCTTTGAGTATCTTGCTAAGACAGAAGGTATTATTCCCGCCATTGAATCGGCCCATGCTATTGCTTATGCTATGAAGCTTGCTCCGACCATGAGCAAAGAACAAATAATTGTCATCACGGTATCCGGCAGAGGAGACAAGGACTGCGCCGCCATTGCCCGGTACAGAGGGGAGGATATTCATGAGTAACATTGGAAAAGCATTTGAAAACGGTAAGGCGTTTATTGCCTTTATCACCTGTGGGGATCCCGATTTAGAAACTACCGGTGCCGCTGTCCGTGAAGCAGTAAAAAATGGCGCCGACCTTATTGAGCTCGGCATTCCATTCTCCGATCCTACTGCGGAAGGTCCGGTCATTCAGGGTGCAAATCTCCGCGCACTAAGCGGTGGAATCACTACCGACAAAATATTTGCATTTGTCAAGGCGCTTCGTAAGGATATAAAAATTCCAATGGTATTTATGACTTATGCCAATGTGGTATTCTCATATGGTGCCGAACCATTCATTTCTACCTGTCGTGATATTGGAATCGATGGGCTGATACTACCCGATCTGCCGTTCGAGGAAAAAGAAGAATTTTTACCGATCTGTCATAAGTATGGTATCGATTTAGTTTCGCTCATTGCACCGACATCCGAAAACCGTATTGCAATGATCGCCAAAGAAGCGGAAGGCTTTCTCTACATAGTTTCCAGCCTCGGAGTGACCGGCGCGAGAAGCGAAATCAAAACCGATCTTGCATCCATTGTAGATGTTGTTCGGCAAAATACCAGCATCCCTTGCGCAATCGGTTTTGGTATTTCTACGCCCGCACAGGCTAAGAAGATGGCAGACATCTCTGACGGTGCCATCGTCGGTTCCGCGATTGTTCAACTGCTTGAAGCGTATGGAAAAGATGCACCCAAGCATATCGGAGAATATGTAAGGTCTATGAAAGAAGCATTGAAATAAAGCACACAATACCGGCAGTGTGCCAGTGCATCCATACTTCCCTAAGATCGATACCTGTCATTGCATATCAATGGTAGTGTCTGCCATAAATCTAACGTATAGCGTACTTTGGAGAAAAACTGGACGGTTTTATTCTCAATTGGAATAAAACCGTCCGGTTTTTCGCGCTTATCTCTTTGTTGTTTTTGTCGTAGGGCTATTGACTTATCGGTCACTATATTTTTTCTTTTCTCACGGCAAGGCTTCAGCGCTTATTATACCATAAAGTGGCTTTTCTGTCCGTAAAAAGTTATAGTAAAATAGAATCGCACTATACTTTGGGAGGACTGAAATTATGGAACAGCCGAATAATATGGAGCTTTTAATGCAATTTGAAAGGCAACTGTTGAATGAGGAAAAAAGCGCAGCAACCACCGCAAAATATCTGCGGGATTGCGGCGCTTTACAGACTTTTTAGAAGGACGTCCCGTCTGCAAGATGGAAACCATCGCCTACAAAGCGTATTTGATCAAAGGCTATGCTCCGGCCAGCGTCAATTCTATGCTGATCGCCTTAAACCGTTTCCTGCGGTTTACCGGCATGGAGGTCTGCTGTGTCCGGCTTCTCAAAATCCAACGGCAAATCTACTGCGCTGAAGACCAAGAGCTCACCAAAACGGAGTATATACGTCTGGTAAACGCCGCCAAGCAGAAGGGAAACAAACGCCTGAATCTGATTCTGCAAACCATCTGCGGTACCGGCATTCGGGTGAGCGAGCTGCGGTATATCGCGGTCGAGGCAGTGCGGGCAGGCAAAGCGGTGGTAAGCTGTAAAAATAAAACGCGGGTCATTTTCATCTCCGCGCCGATTCAAAAGCTATTAAAGCCGTATATGAAAAAAACCGGCGTTTCAGCCGGAGCCATCTTTATCACCAAAAGCGGAAAGCCGTTGAATCGGCAAAACATCTGGCGGGATATGAAGGCGCTGAGCAGGCAGTCTGGGGTCTCCCCCAAAAAGGTTTTTCCCCATGCTCTGCGCCATCTGTTTGCAAGGACGTTCTACAGCATGGAAAAGGATATTGTGCGCTTGGCAGACCTGTTGGGCCACAGCAGCATCAACACCACGCGCATTTACACGCGAGAAACCGAAAAAGAGCATGTGCTCCGACTCGAACGGGTGGAAAGACTATTGACAACATAATATCCATTATGTCGTCAA
>CAZMTU010000164.1:0-3086 GCA_964569225.1 uncultured Lachnospiraceae bacterium
TCGGGGCATTATATTGTGCTGACAGGATGGACCGGCGAAGGCTTTCAAATTAATGATCCCAACAGCCGCATCCGATCCGAAAAAATTTGGCGTTATGAGGACATAAAGGATCAAATCCGAAATTTATGGGCTTATTCTGTCGAATCATAATCTAAACTGTACTCTAAGGTAATAAAATGAAAATCATTTCTTTACATAAACAAGCTATTCATACCGGACATTTAATTCTGGTAAATTCCCAGTACGGCAGCCGTGAACCTGAATTAGCCGACCTTACGGCTGTTTCAGGATCCGGTTCGGATATTCAACTGAATCGCCGTGCCGCAGTCCTCCTTTCTGAATTGATGAAGAAAATCAACGGGTGGAAACAGATTGTACCGGTCAGCGGTTGGCGCTCTTTTAAGACACAGCAAGCTATCTGGGATAACTCCCTTGCGGAAAACGGACTTGAATTTACCCGAAAATATGTAGCCTTTCCCGGTCACAGCGAACATCAGACCGGACTGGCAATTGATCTCGGTCTGCGGCAGGCTGCCATTGATTGGCTATGTCCGGCATTTCCTTATAGCGGCATTGCGCAGACCTTCCGTCAACACGCGGTAGAGTATGGCTTTATAGAGCGTTATCCCTCCGGAAAGGAATCAATTACGGGCATCGGACATGAACCGTGGCATTTCCGGTATGTAGGTATTCCGCACGCCTTGATTATGACCGAGCATCATTTTACCTTAGAAGAATATATCGCTTTTCTAAGGAATTATCCCTATCAAAGCCGCCCCTACCTCTATAGGAACCGTAATTTATATGTAATGGTTTCCTTTTTAAAAGCCGCGCAGAACCAACAGACCTTTTTAGAACTCAATGCGCAGATGCCGTATTCTGTTTCCGGCAACAACATAGACGGCTTTATTATTACAGAATGGAGGAGGAAATCCAATGAATGAAAATCAGCGCTGCGGCGGACTGGATATTTTTCGGATTATCGCCGCGCTTTTAGTCATTGCCATCCACACCTCTCCGCTAAGTACTTTCAGCGGCAGTGCGGATTTCTTCTGCGCGAGGATGTTGGCTCGCTTGGCTGTTCCGTTTTTTCTGATGGTAACAGGACAGTTTATTCTGTCGGATTATCTGTCAGGGGCTCAAAAAAGCGCCGCTCCAATATGGAAATATCTCAAAAAAACGCTGCTGCTATACGGCATTGCCATTCTGCTCTATCTGCCCATCGGCATTTATGCAGGGCTTTATAACGCGTTTGATTTGACTTCCGCTTTTCGGATGCTCTTATTTGACGGTCCTTTCTATCACCTGTGGTACTTTCCCGCTTTGATCCTTGGGCTTTTGCTGCTGTATCCGATGCTTCGCTTTTGCTCGCTGCGGACAAGCACTGTGATCGTTTCGGCACTTTATCTCATCGGTCTGATGGGCGACAGCTATTGGGGACTGATCTCCAATATTCCAGGCTTGTCAACAGTCTATGAATGGGGATTTCAACTGTTTACCTACACCCGAAACGGTCTGTTTCTTGCACCGCTGTTTCTTTTGATGGGAGCGGCAATCGGCATGAAGCCCCGTTCCCGCAAGCCGATATTAAACGCAGCTGCTTTTGCGTTTACCTTTCTGCTGATGACTGCGGAGGGATTTCTTCTGCATCATCTGAATCTACAGCGCCATGACAGCATGTACCTTGCGCTGCCCATCTGCGTATTCTTTCTATACCGACTGCTTTTAACATGGGATTTCCGACCGTTAAAGAAATTAAGATCGGTTTCCGCATGGATGTACCTCCTGCATCCGGCTGTGATTGTTGCAGTACGCGGTGCCGCCAAAGTATTTCATGCAACCAGTCTGTTAGTCGGCAACAGCCTGATCCACTACACAGCCGTCTGCGGTTGCTCTGCCTTTGCCGCGTTTGTGATAACAGCCGCACTCCCTTCAAAAAATCCGCCGCCATTTGAGAAAGACCGGGCATGGATTGAACTAAACCGAAACGCGCTGCACCATAACGTTTCCGAGCTTCGCGCCCGTCTGCCGGAAAGCTGCGCACTGATGCCCGCCGTAAAAGCCAACGCCTACGGTCATGGCGCCATTCCGATCGCAAAGGAACTGAATCGGATCGGCATCCACGCTTTCTGTGTAGCCAGCATTTTCGAAGGAATTGAATTGCGCCAAAAGGGGATATCGGGAACTATTTTGATTCTTGGCTATACGCACCCCATGCAGTTTTTCTTACTTCGCCGCTATCGGCTGACCCAGACGGTGATTGATTACCCCTACGCGGTCGAACTGAACCGATACGGTAAACAACTGCGTGTACAGATTGGAATCGATACCGGCATGCACCGGCTGGGAGAGCGCAGCGAACATATTGAACAGCTTTGTCAGCTATTTCAAATGAAAAATTTAAAAATTGAAGGAGCCTATACCCACCTGTGCGTAAGCAATACCTATCTCCCTCAAGACCAAGCCTTTACCCAAAAACAGGCGCGGGCATTTTACGGCGTTATCAGTGAGCTAAAGGCGCGCGGCTTTAACTGTCCTAAAATCCATCTGCTGGCCAGCAGCGGCGTTCTGAATTATCCGGAATTTGCGGGCGATTACGCACGGGTTGGCATCGCGCTCTACGGTGTGCGCAGTTCAAAACAGGATTACGATCGGTCCGCAGCCAATTTGCAGCCGGTTCTGTCCTTAAAAGCGAGAATCGCTGCGGTTAAGGCGCTCGATCAGGGAGAGAGGGCCGGATACGGTCTTGCATTGGTCGCCAGCCATCCTATGAAAATTGCGATCCTCTCCATCGGGTATGCCGACGGGCTGCCCCGCTCTCTGTCCTGTGGCGTAGGAGCTGTTTTAATAAACGGGCACAGAGCCCCCATTGTCGGCCGCATCTGTATGGACCAAACCATAGCGGATATTACCCATATTCCCAATGTCACCGCAGGAGATACGGCAGTACAGATCGGAATATCGGGCAGTGAGATCATATCGGTTTATGAAATAGCCGAAAAAACAGACTCCATCACCAACGAAGTGCTCAGCCTTTTGGGCGCCAGATTAAACCGGACGATCATCTAACCGTCGTTAATATGGAT
>CAZMTU010000165.1:0-3047 GCA_964569225.1 uncultured Lachnospiraceae bacterium
GTTTTAGAGGCTGCACCTGCTGTGCTTGCGGTAATGGTAGCGGTACCCGTTCCCTTAGCAGTCACGAGTCCGCTGCTGCTGACCGTGGCAACGCCGCCGCTGCTGCTGCTCCATGTCACCGTCCGTCCCGAAGGGGTAGTGGTGGCGATGAGCTGCACCGTTTCGCCCACTGCAAGAGAAGCGGAGGTTTTATTCAGCGACAGCCCTACCGCAGACACAGTGACCGTGCAGGTTTTGGAAGCCGCCCCGCTTGCCGATACGGTAATAGTGGCGGTGCCTGCGCTCTTCCCCGTTACCAGTCCGCTGCTGCTGACCGTGACAACGCTGCTGTTGCTGCTGTAGCTCACCGCCGCGCCGTTGGAAGCGGTTGCGCTCAGCTGCACTGTGCCGCCCACGTAAATGGAAGCGGAACTGTGGGACAGGGTAATGGTAGGGGTAGCAGTAGAGGAATAGTTTACCACCAGACTGGGTTCGTTGCTGCCTCTGTTGATGGACGCAAAGGTTTTGTAGGTGTTGGTACTGCCCGCTTCGTAGCTGTCGGTGGCTTTGAAAATAACCCCTTTAGCGGGAGAAGAACTGCCCGAAGCCCATTTTTTAGCCAATGCGGTAATGTCGAAGGCGTAACGATGCTTATTGCCTGTAGTGTCCGTATCGCCGTTGCCGTATTTCACGCTCTTGGAAGAAAGCAGCGTGCCCACAGGGCTGCTGCCGATGCTGCTCCACGTAGTGGAACCGCTCTCGCTCCAGTTGTTGCCTACATATTCGTGGCATTCCACCGTTTGCGCTGCGTCCTCGCACATCAGGTCCCGCAGTTCGATTCGTGCGTCGGTTACGGTATATCCGCTAATGCTCAGATTGGGAAAGCGCATGAGTACCCGCAGCTTCGAGCCCGAAACTGTTTCTGCCTACGTAAATCGACCCGGACGTGCCGCTGTGGGTGGAGCTGCTGCCCACCATTACGTCCTCGATATTTCCGACAATCGTCAGTGTTACGGAAGGGTCAATGATAATAGGATAGGCGGTTTTTTCGTCCGAAAGCCACCGGGAATCCAGCGAAATGGTCAAACGGTATGCTTCGCCGGGGATAATTTCCGAAATGTTCAGGTCGCCGAAGGTGTTATTGCGTTCGTCGGCGGTGAAAATGATAATTTCACTGATCGAAGCCCGTACGCTTCCTTCACTGTCGATCAAGTCATAGGCTTCGCCGACTTTTACAGGCGTTAAGCCGTTGGTTTTCAGCACAAAGCTGTATTCGGTCTGCCCCGTATATTCGCTGACAACAATATTTTCCTTGAAGCCCATTGCCGTCAGGCTGTATTCGTAGCGGGTAGCGCTGTCCTGTGTATAAGTAACGGTTTTTTCGTCAGCCGAAAGTACGCCTGTGGCGCTGATTTCCTCCACAGGGGACATATTCAGGCGAATATTGTCCTTACAGAGAGAAATACCGTCTTTCAACTGTCGAGGCAGATCGGTCTGAATATCGCTTGCCAGCGTACCGAAGCTGCCGTCTTTATAGGCGTAGAATTGATCCGATTTATCCTGTATTTCCCCGTATTCGTCGATATATTTGATGGGTTGATCGTAATAATAAAGGGTCAGATCGCCCTTGTTGTTTTTCAGCACGGCGCTGTAAAGATCTGCTTCGGCAGACTTAACGCGGCTGACAAACCCTTCTGCGGCTGCCTCCGTCAAAGTCAGAGCAAAGGGGAGGTTGTCGACGGTGAGTTTTTCATCTGCGAAGAGGGCTTCGCTGCCTGATTCTACTTCTGCAAGTCCCGATGGCTGCAAAAACTCGGATAATGACGGGGAGTCCGTGTTCCCTGCTCTGCTGTCCGTCGCGCTCATCTCCAGCGGTCCTATCATTGACAGCAGCATACATACAGTCAGCAGCAATACCAGCCAGTTGCGCTTTGACTGGTTGAGTCTGTTCCGATGGCTAAAAAAACAAGACATGACTCTCTCCTTCCTTTGTGTGATATATCCAATTCAATTATACAATATATAAATATAATTTGTCAATATAAAATATTTATAAATCCATTTTTCATTAAAAAAATAGTTCTCTTATTTATATGTTGTACATTATACACAAATAAAAAAAATCCGAAAAATGTGAGATGTCCTTAACGGAGAAAACTAAAACCGAATAGGATAAACAAAATGACAGTATGGTCGAAAGACTGTACTGTTATTTTCTATTTGCTTTTTACAGATAATTGTGATAAGTTATTTTAAAAATTAAAAATCCACGCTAATCGACTTTAACATATTGAAAACAGCTTAATTTTATGATATACTACAAATGTACCGAATTAACACTTTTAAGTTGAGAGGTTGTAATTGTGGAAATAACTAACAGATGGCATTCCCTAAAAGAAATATGCGAATATCTTGGTGTAAGCCGAGATACAGTTTTCAAATGGATTGATAACAAAAATATGCCCGCACATAAAATGGGCAGACAATGGAAATTTAAATTAGATGAAGTGGATAGTTGGATTAAATCCGGAGCTTCCGCTGACTGATATTGTTTGAGAAGAAAGGCTTAAATATGGGATTGTTTTCTAAGCTCTTTAAAAAGAAGGACTCAACCGCAAATATAGTTCAAGTGAATATGTCATTTGAAAGTCCGGAGTACCAAAGTCTATGGGACTTAAATGTCTATATGGATGCCATATTATCACAAAACCGCTATGTAGCCAAAAGTGAATATCGCACAAAGTTGCTTGACGGAAAGAAAACCGTTGAGTATTTTGGTGTGCTCCAAAGCAGTAGGTCGTTAGATGCTTTCTGCAAAAACAATAGTCTTTCTCTTTCTGTTGTCGAAGGTGCACTATCAAAATACATAAATTTCGAAGCTCTTATAGACGAGCATAATGAAGCTTTTATTCGCCGTGCAATGACCGAGGAACAACTCTATTTGGATAATATTCTTCGTGAAGTCGATCCCAAAATCAAACTAGATGAAGATCAGCGTCGTGTTATTCTTACGGATGAGGATTATTGCCTTGTTATTGCCGGAGCGGGTGCAGGAAAAACTACTACTG
>CAZMTU010000166.1:0-2888 GCA_964569225.1 uncultured Lachnospiraceae bacterium
TTTCCACCCAATAGCGCCATCCCCGCTGCCCCCATGCAAGCGGCAACAGTATCGGATATTTTTGAACATATAGATAGCGTTTCTTCATATAGGAAACAGGCGGAAACATGGTTCGTAAAAGCGAATGCTTTCCATCCGAAACTGCTCCAAGGGTCAAATTCGCGCTGTGCTGACGGGATCGTGTAGACTTTCCATATACCCCCGCCTGCAAAATATCGGTAAGCATCGGCGTTGAATCCACCGCTGCCGCTTCAAACAGTTCAAGGAATCTGTCCGGCACTCTGTCCGGACACAACCACCTTTTAATAATATCGCTTATCGCCGCCGCAAACCGGAGCATCCCCGATTGACTGAGACAGTTTTGAATGCGAGGGTAATCAAGCTGTGCATCATAGGCATTGACAAACAAGGCAATGTCGCAAAGCTGACGAATTCCGACCCCTGAATGCACAAAATGCTCCATACAATGCGCGATTAAAAAAATAAAGTGATCTGACGGCTCCATGGTATATATAAACGACTGATCCACCCGAATCGTCACTTTTCTTGTAAGGGCATCCTCCAGAAAACAGTTGACCGTTCTAAAAGCATGATTTCTCACATTTAACAGCGGAAAAAGATGAATTTCCAATACCAAACCGGAAGGTTCAGCGGCTTTTACTACGCTGTCCTCCTTTTCATATGGCGCTATCTGCATTCCAAACTGTTTCAAAAGCGTCAGCAGCCTATTCAGGTCGGATCGATTAATCACCAAATCCTCATCAGAGGAAAAGCGAAGATCGGGCGTTGGATAAAGCAGGCGGCAAACCAGTCCCTTGATCAGCAAATAATCAATTTCAGCCTGTCTGATCTTATCCAATATCCAAAGCAACCGCTCTGTTTTTCTGCACTGCAGTACAGTCATAGCTACCGATTCTTTGCGAATAGCTGCCTGCGTTACTGCCGGCAGCGCTAAAAAGGCTGGCATACTCCCCACTCTGTCATAAATCAGCGGCAGCACCGAATGCGCTCTGCCCAGTTCGGTCAATGTCCGCCAGAAATCATCCTGTTGTAAGACGTTTTCATCGCTGAATAGACTTGCTTCCACAGACTGTCCGTTAATAGCACAGCTTAGCAGCTTTAAAAAAGCTTTTTCGATCTTATCCATTGTAACGGTCCTGTTTTCCGTATCCATAGCTTCCGTAGACGTCATATCCTTTTGCGCCCGCAAAACGATGCTTAGACATATTCAGCACACAGCCTATCTGGCGGATTTCACTATCTCTGTAGCGGTCCAGCGCATCAATGATATGAGATGTACGAACATAATCCTGACGAATTACATAAAGCAATCCATCCATATGCTCTGCAAGTGAAAGCGATTCAGAAACGATTCCGCAGGGAGGCGTATCGACAATAATATAATCATAGGAATCCCTCAGTTCATCCAAAAGCGTGATCACCAAATGAGATCCCACCAGTTCCGACGCATCGCTGTTAAAGCGGTCTTCCATCAATACATCCATATATTCGTTTTCATGGACAATCGCATCGGAAAGCGACGCATTTCCCCTAATCACTTCGGAAAAGGGCACTGTGCAGGCAGTATACCCCAGCGAGTTCATAACTGACGGATTGCGTAAATCGCAATCTACCAGCAGTACCCGATATGCATGACCGGATAGTGAAAGCGCCAAATTACACGCAACCGTCGTCTTTCCTTCCTGCGGAACAGTTGACGCGATCATAATGGTTTTTATTCCGTTTTTGCGCGTCTTATGCACAACGGTATTCCGCAGAGAACCAATCGCCTCATAAAATCCGGTATTGATTGCCTGATCTTTAATACTAAAAGAAATCTTTTCAGTTTTATTGGTATGCCGGACCATCGGCAGCACACAGCAATCAGAACAGTTCAACTTTTTCTCCGCATCCTCAGGTCTGACGATAGTAGAAGTCAGAAAGGCCTTCCCTACAATCAGTCCTAATCCCACCAGCGCGCCTAAAAGCGCACATTTTTTTACACTGGGCCATATGTTTTCATCATTCATGGGTTCAGTTGGTACCGTAGGAGAAATAACCAGTTTCAAAGTCGTTTTTCCTACTACATACTCAGCAATCGCAGGATAATTTTTCACCACCGAGCATAAGACATCATATGCGTCCTCCGCGTTTCCTGATTTAACCGAAACGGTAAGCAGATTGGTATTATCCAGTACGCTCACCGAAATAACCCCCGGCAGCGTTTCAACCCCCAGATCGCTGCATACCAAGGAAGTCAACTCGCCGGTAGTTAAAATATAGGGGAAGGAAGCAGCCAACTGGCGGGCGGTCGCTTTTCCGTAATAACTGCTGTACATACCGTCAATCTCTACGGTGTAGGACGCCGATGCCTGATAGACCGGTACATAGCTGAGCTTTTTATACAAGCCGCCAAAACACCCGCCCAAAATAGCCAATACCGGTATCAGCCACCAAAGCCATTTGAGCGCTTTCAAAAAATAATAAACGATCCGGCTTCCGTCAATTAACTGTGCGGAATTTGCATGCGTTTTTGCAGCAGGTTGTGTATTCACGGTTCAATCCCTTCTTTCCGTACATTCTCATCATCGGCGTCCTTCAAATCGTTTTCTTCTGTAATCTCTGCAACAGTATTTTCGTATCTTCCGTATTTGCCATACCTTCCGTATCTGCCATATCTATCGTACTTACCGTAGGAACCGCCGGAAATCTGCGAAGCCGTAAACCGTTCCCCGTTGTAGACGCACCCCATAAAGCTTGCGTTGCATCTTTTCAGCGCCTCCACTGAAGCACTGATCCGCTCCTCCGGTTCTGCCTTTTCACGAACCACCAGCAGTGCAGCGTCCGCAAGGTCCGCCAGCTCTATCGCGTCAGATACCGGCGCCATG
>CAZMTU010000167.1:0-2823 GCA_964569225.1 uncultured Lachnospiraceae bacterium
GGTATGGATAAGAAAAGAGGCGGCTTCGGTTTGATAGATGTTAAAAAAATCTTCATATGCCCGAAGTGCAGGAGTGAGTTGCCAGATGATTTAAAATGTCCATCATGCGGCAAGCAATATACCTATGCCCAAGGGGTTTACAACCTCATCTCGACAGATTTATCGGGCGAACAGGAATATTTGTACAGAAACGAACTGAGAGATATATCCGAAGCGCTTCGCTTGTTTTTTCCCAACGGTAAAGAAGAGAATCCGGATTGGGAGAAGCGGGATAACGACGACTATTATTCCTATTACAGCAGTGAAACAACTGCCGCGATGAAAAAGCAGGATGAATACATCCGTGAACGGCTTCGTAGTTTCTCCGGAAATGTCTGTGATCTGGCGACAGGCGGCGGCACCATGCTGCAAAAAATACTTGATTCGGGAAACGATGCCCTCTCCATTGTGTGTACGGACATCAATGAACTTGAATTAGCGGTCACACGGGTCAGAAGAAACAGTTCCCATACCAATATCAGCTATATTGCAACAGACGGACGGTATTTGTCCTTGAAAGAGGGTAGTTTTGACTATATTACCTCACTGGTCGGTTTTGGAAATATCCCGGAGGGGGATAAGGTCGCCAAAGAGCTTTACCGTATTTTAAAATCGGGCGGAAAGATCATTATTCAAGGCTCGTATATTGAAAAGGACAGCAAAAGCTATGTGCTTGCACAAAGCGTTGGGATTGAGCGCGGCATGGTTGAAGAATATCTCATACATGATTTGAAAAGCGCAGGATTTGAGAATGTTAAATCAACGGTCGTGGCCGAAGCGATTTGGACCGAAAATCCCTACGATCTGATCCCGGTGGCCGGTGATACACAGTACTTTGGTATTATAGAGGCTGAAAAGCCAGAATAAACCGTCAGCGGAGCGCTGCTTCGGAGGAATAAAAAATGAACTATGCCACTATCAAAAAGCATGATATTGCCAACGGTCCCGGTGTGCGGGTATCGCTCTTTGTCAGCGGCTGCACCCATGCCTGCAAGGGCTGCTTTAATCGGGAAGCGTGGGATTTTGCCTATGGCAAGCCATTTACGCCTGACGTGGAGGAAGAAATCCTGCGGGCGTTGGCGCCTTCATATATTGCCGGTTTTTCGCTGCTGGGCGGCGAGCCGTTTGAGCCTGCCAATCAGAAGGCAGTGCTTCATATCGCGGAATTAGTAAAGCGAACTTATTCTGATAAGACAATTTGGTGCTATACCGGCTATGACTTTGAGCGAGAGCTGCTGGCACAGAAGATAGGCGACTGGGATACCGTTCATCGGCTGCTTGACTGTATTGATGTGCTCGTAGACGGTTTGTTTGTGGAAGAAAAGAAGGATTTAAGGCTGCGTTTTCGCGGTTCCTCTAATCAGCGGATCATTCGGGTGCCTGAGTCACTGAAAAGCGACCGAATAGAATTGTGGGATGATCGCGTTTCTGATTGGAGAGAATAGATCAATTCTATTGTTAAAGTAAAAAGTGAAATGGGTATAAATTTGGATTCGTCCTTATCGTACAAACTGCGCAGGCTATGGTCGCAAGACAGAAAGGAAAGATCATAATATATGGAAATCAAAATAAAAAAGCTTATTGAATCAGCTGAACTGCCGTCCTACGGCTCTGCCTACGCTGCAGGCGCCGATCTGTACGCTTTGCCGGGGGAGGACATTATCATTGCGTCTGGGGAAACCAAAATGATTCATACCGGTATTGCGTTGGAATTGCCGGTAGGCTATGCGGGGCTTGTCTATGCACGCAGCGGGCTGGCGTCCAAAAAGGGGCTGGCGCCCGCTAACAAGGTGGGGGTCATCGACTGTGACTATCGGGGAGAGATTATGGTAGCCCTGCACAATCATAGCGCTCAATCTCAGACAGTATCTGGCGGTGAGCGGATTGCTCAGCTGGTGATCACTCCCTATATAACGGCTGCTTTTGTGGAAACAGATGAACTTTCCAATACCGTTCGGGGGGAAGGCGGTTTCGGCTCAACGGGAGCATAAGTAAACATTCAGGGGCTTTTTGACAGAAGCCCCTGAAGCCATGTAGATATAGAGTATAGATGCCTTAAATTTATGCTTTGAATTTAGTTTGAAACGAGATTTTCCAAATAAAGTAATTGCGGAAAGGATTATATAAAATGACAGCTATAGAACGTTTTTTGACTTATATTCGCATTTTCAGTCAATCGGATGACGCGAGTGAAACAACGCCTTCTTCGGAGTGTCAGTTGAAGCTTGCCGAAAAATTGGCGTTGGAAATGAAAGAAATGGGAATCCTTGATGCCCATGTGGACCGTTTTGGCTATGTATACGGCCATTTGCCTGCTACTGAAGGTTTGGAGGATGTGACGCCTATTGGGTTTATTGCCCATATGGACACCGCCCCTGACTTCTGCGGGGAAGGCGTAAATCCTCAGATTATTCCAGCATATGATGGCGGCATCGTGAAGCTGGGCGACAGCGGACGGTTGCTGGATCCTGCGGATTTTCCGCATCTTCAACGTCTTATAGGGCGTACGCTGATTACTACAGACGGAAATACGCTGCTGGGTGCGGATGACAAGGCGGGAATTGCAGAGATCATGACCATGGCGGAACGCATCATTGCCGGAAAAATTCCTCACGGACCTATATCTATCGGCTTTACGCCCGATGAGGAGGTGGGGAGAGGAGCGGATCATTTTGATGTTTCCGGTTTTGCGGCTAAGTATGCCTACACGGTGGACGGCGGCGAGGAAGGCGAGATCGTATGGGAGAATTTCAATGCCGCTGCCGCTGAAGTAGAGATTTCAGG
>CAZMTU010000168.1:0-2768 GCA_964569225.1 uncultured Lachnospiraceae bacterium
GAAAAAATTAAAACAAGGGTACAAAATGCCCTTTCCAGAGGAAAAGTAGATATTGATGTTGGAATTGAACCGCTCGAAACGCCCTCTGTCAGTATCACACTGGACAAGGCGTATCTTCAGGGCTATCTGTCTGCGTTGTACGCGCTGCGGGATGAATTTACTCTATCAGACGATATCAGCGTGATGCAGGTGGCGCAGAATAAAGATATTTTTACTTTTCAAAAAGAAGAGCTTGACGCGGAGGTTATCTGGAATGCGGTTCAGCCTGTGCTTGACACCGCCTTGAATGCTTTCCAAATCATGCGCGTGGCTGAAGGCGAGCGGTTAAAAACCGATTTGCTGGCAAAAAAAGACCGCCTTTGCAGCCTTGCCGCCGAGGTAGGCGCTCAAAGCGCCCGCTGCGCGGCGGCTTACCACGACAAATTTCTCGCCCGCCTCCATCAGATCATCAGCGATTGCGGCGTAGAAATTGACGAACAGCGCGTTCTCACTGAATGTGCCATTTATACCGACAGGATCGCTATTGATGAGGAATTAGTACGGTTGAATTCCCATTTTCAGACCTTCGATGAGATTTTCCAAAGCGAAGCACCCATCGGACGCAAGCTGGATTTTCTGCTTCAGGAAATGAATCGGGAAACCAATACGATCGGTTCCAAGTGTATCGACGCCGACATCGCACGCATTGTAGTCGATATGAAAAGCGAGCTTGAAAAAATCAGAGAGCAAATTCAAAATTTAGAGTAGGAGACGCCTATGAAATTCATCAGCATTGGATACGGAAATTTAGTGGCTGCGGGCCGAATTATTACCGTAGCCTCTCCTGATTCCGCTCCTATCAAACGGCTGGTTCAGGACGCGCGGGATGCCGGACAAGTGATTGACGTTTCCTGCGGCAAGAAAACCCGATCGGTAATCATCACCGACAGCCGTCATGTTATACTCTCTTCGCTCGAACTGTCTGCTATTGAGCAAGAGCTTGCAGAAACCGAATAATTCCTTTAAAAATTTTTTTCGAATAGACGGTCAAGTATTTCGGCAAAAATATAAATCCACAATTTCCGAATGAAAGGAAGCCTTTGCGCTGCAGAGGCGTGATGTTAAAATGACAAAATCGGCTGAAAAAGGAATATTGCTGATTATATCCGGTCCCGCCGGCACCGGCAAAGGTACGGTAGTAAACCGTCTTGTCGCTCAATCAAATGAGTTCGCGCTTTCGATTTCGGCGACCACCCGCCCGCCTCGCCCTGGCGAAACAGACGGCATTCAGTATTATTTCATTTCCAAGGATACCTTTAAAGAAAAAATTCAAAAAGGAGAAATGTTGGAATACGCTGAATATGTCGACAATTATTACGGTACGCCCAAGGATCGTATAACCGAACTGCTGAATCAAGGAATCAACGTCATTCTTGAAATAGAAGTTATCGGCGCGATGAAGGTGAAAGCGTTGATGCCGGAGGCTGTGACTGTTCTTCTGCTCCCTCCGAGCTTTCAAACACTGGAAAACCGGCTGCGAGGCAGAAACACCAATACCGAAGAAGATATCTGCCGCCGGCTAAAAAAAGCCCGCGAAGAAATCAGCCGCTTTAACGATTATGACTATGTCGTTATTAACGAAGACGATGCAGTTGATAAAGCAGTTCACAAAATTATTTCCATTATAGAAGCTGAAAAACAAACCACTCGGCGCAATCCGCATATTCCGGAGCGCATGATGAATATCTAAATAAATGTAAGGAGAATGATATATTATGATCAAACCTTCTGTAGATGAACTGACTAAGGGGCAATATAACCGCTTTACGCTGGTGCTTGCTACTGCTAAGAGCGCGCGCATGGTCACGGATGAGTACATTACTCTACGGGAAAAAGCAGAAAAAATGCTGCTCAATAAGGAAACCGACAAGCCGCTTTCCGCATTGATTCCAAAGGAATATCGAGATGATAAAGCGGTCAAAACCGCCATTCGCAGACTGTATGACGGTCAATATATCATTGAAAACGCGCCCAGTCTGGACGGAACCATTGAAAGCAGCAAATAAACCATTTCGTACCCGATAATTTGCTGCTTTTTAACCGATGTTCAGTCAAAAACGGCGGATTTTACCTGTCAAGGCATCCTCGGCCGGGTTGTAATATTTGCGATGCAAATATTACAACCCATTTTCACACATTTCAAAACGAAGCTTTCACAGAAAGGAGTACCTCATGCCCTATCCTACCGCGCTGGTCTATGTGCTGGGTGTTCCCTTCCACATTGACCGGCTGTATGAATACTATCTGCCCGCAGGATTATCCGATACTGTAAAAGCGGGAATGCTGGCACTGGTTCCCTTCGGAAAAGCCAACCGGAAAATGAGCGCAGTAGTCTTTGGAACCGGAACACAGGAAGATATTGAGCGTTACAAACCGATCCTTTCCCTGCGCACCGATATTTTGCTGTGTGATGAGGAACTGAAGCTCGCCTGCTTTATCAAGGAGCAGACCTTCTGCACTGTAGGGGACGCCATTCGCGCCATCCTTCCGCCTGCCGCGCTGACGCCGGTGGATGAAAGCTATTATCCACTGAAAACCGCTAAAGAAGCAGCAGAACTGAATCTTGCCGTTCAAACGGTTTACGGAGAGGTATTGGCACATCCGGGACTATCCTTTGATAAATTGCATGGCGCCTTTGGCGATGGCATTGAAAAAATCCTGCACAAGCTGGAAGCCGACGGCTGGGTTGAAAAACGGGTACAGCTAAAGGTCGCAGGCAATATCCGTTA
>CAZMTU010000169.1:0-2713 GCA_964569225.1 uncultured Lachnospiraceae bacterium
AAACAACGAAAAAGGGAGCCTCTCAGCCCCCATTCGTTAAAATTCTCAGTTTAACCGATGATCCCCATCACCAGTTAAACCGTCTCCATGCAGCGCTTAGCGACAGCGCAGAACGGATAGAGAATCTTAATTCGTATATAGTGCAAGGTATAAGCGTGCTGATAAAGCACCGCACTTGCAGTATACCTTCATTTTGATCTCTCATGTCAAGTCCTGTGCGAAAAAGGGCGCACAGGATTTTTGTTTTGCTCTTTGACATGAGAATGATCGCCAAGAAACGCGGCTCCGCTGTTCTGCGCCACGACCCTTCCACAAGCAGGCGAGCGATATACAGACGGACCAAAAGGCGGACTCCCTCAAACGGTTGGCTGCCAGTTATGAAACCGGCGCTTCTTGATACTGCGACAAAAAATACTTACATAACACCAAAACAAATAAAGAACTCCAGCTTGAACTTCCCTGCTCCAATCAGAGAAGTTCAAAGCGGATGGTGGAGACAACTGGAATCGAACCAGTGACCTCATGCATGTCAAGCATGCACTCTAACCAGCTGAGCTATGCCTCCATTGCCATATTATTTTATCATAAAGAATCAATAAAAGCAATATGGCAATATGCACAAATATTCTACGTTGTTTTTGTTTTATTTAACTTCTCCGGTTTCATTCTATGCCATATACGTCGAATCGTTTCTAAAGGAACGATAAGAAATGCCAGCACAATCACGAAGCACAGTTGTCGGGGCATAAGAGGTGCGGCTCGGAAAAGATCTCCGCCAAAATAAATCATCATCATTTGAATAATTGTTACAAGTGCCATAATTCCGATAAATGCTTTGTTTTTTCGGAGATGTGCGGTGAGATTTAACCGAGATGTTCTTGCAATAAAGCAATTGGCAACGCCTAAAAAGATAAACAGTCCAAAAAAAGCACTCATAAAGTAGATTGGCGTACTGGTATAGTTAAAAAATGTTCGTATACAGTCTAACCGAAGAAAAGCAATGCAAATCAAAAGTGTCATACTGCCGCAAAAAGCAATTTGACGGGTCATTTCCCTATTTAGCAACGGCTCGGTACGCTTCTTGGGTTTTTCCCGCATACATTCACTGGTAGGCGGTTCGCCCGCAAATGCCAATGCCCCCAAAGTATCCATAATGATGTTGATCCATAGCATCTGTACGACTGTTACCGGTGTATCAATTCCAATAAAAGGACCAATCAGCGAAATTCCAACCGCGGAGAAATTCATGGTAAGCTGGAACAAGATAAATTTCCGGATGCTGGAAAAAATGGTTCTTCCGTACAGTACCGTTTTAGCGATATAGCCGATACTGTCACCGAACAGCACAATATCTGCGGCTTCCTTGGCAATTTCTGTTCCGCTGCCCATCGCAAAGCCTACATCGGCTATTTTAAGAGCAGGCGCATCATTAACACCATCCCCGGTCATGCCGGTAACCAGATCCAATGCCTGCGCTAAACGAATGAGCCTTGACTTATCCGATGGCAATGCCCTTGCAACCACTGCCAGATCGGGCAGCATTGCTTTCACTTCTTCATCGCTCATGGCGGCAAGCTCACTTCCTGTAATCACCATTCGGGTGTGATATGCACCGATAATTCCGCATGCGGCAGCGACCGCTTTAGCGGTATCCGGACTGTCCCCAGTCACCATTACCACTTGTATACCGGCTCTTTGCAGCTTTTCCACCGAAGCAAGCGCATCGGATCTGACTCTGTCTCGGATCGCAACCAGACCGATCAGTGTAAGCGGCGGAAATTTACCGCCCCCATCTGGCAATGCAGACGCTTTAACAATAGCAAGCATTCGGTTTCCGCCGGATGCAAGACGGTGCAGCAGCGCATTCATTCCTCCCTGTGCCACAGACCGGACAGCCCCAGCTTCATCTATAGCATCTCTAACGAAGGGCAGCAGCTTTTCAGGCGCGCCCTTGATATATACGCTGCCATCCACAAGCTGCGCTGCGGAATATTTTCGATTGCTGTCAAAGGAGATTTTTTTTCGAATTGTCGGCTCCTTCCCTTTGAAGGTCTTGCAGAAAGCGTTAGCAAGCGCTCGGTCAGTAGCATTGGAGCCGGCAATTTTTCCGTCAGAAATATGCCATTCGCCGGTTGCCATCACTGCTGTCGAAAGCTGTGCCCAAAGAGATGAGCGCCGATTCAACTGTTCATAAGGAATTTCTTTTCCAGTTCCATCCACTACGGTGCAAACGCTTTGATTACCGGTTGTTAAAGTACCGGTCTTATCAGTAAAAAGAATATTCAAACTGCCTGCTGTTTCAATGCCCACCAGCTTACGAACTAAAATTTTATCCTTCAGCATTTTTTTCATATTGGAGGAAAGTACTACCGTAATCATCATAGGCAGACCTTCCGGAACGGCCACCACGACCAATGTTACCGCTAATGTAAGACAGTGGAGCAAGCAGGTCGACTGCCAACGCAGGCTTAAGAACTTGGCGGCAATCATTGTAGTATTAAAGCCGCTCTCTAAAAACAGCGCGTCAAAATAATAGGCGACTGCGACTACCGCCGCCGCAACATAACCGATCTTACTAATAATGCCAGCAAGATGATTCAGCCTCAGTTTCAACGGACTTTCCCGCTTTTCCCGCTGCAATTCGGCAGCTAAGCTGCCGTACATGGTATCCGCGCCTACCGAAAGCACCTTCATGATCCCTTCGCCTGAACAA